>JBNJFJ010000059.1:0-11898 GCA_051746745.1 Bacillota bacterium
GGGGGACAACTCGGCCGCATGATGGCAACCGCCTTAAGACATATGGGGTATCGACTGGTTGTGCTTGATCCAACCCCGAATTGTCCAGCAGCCCAGCTTGCCGATGAACAGATTATGGCCCGGTATGATGATTTAGAGGCCGTGAAACAGCTAAGAGAAAAAAGTGATGTCGTCACGTATGAATTTGAAAATGTTGATTTAGAAGCGGCACGTTACTTAGAACGAGAGGGTGTCCTACCACAAGGCGCAAAATCACTTGAAATTACTCAAGACCGTGAAAAAGAAAAACAAGCCATGCTTGATAGCCATCAACCGGTCAGTCCGTTTCAGATTGTGACATCAGAAAAAGAATTAGATGAAGCGATTCAGACGATTGGCTTACCTGCTGTTGTGAAAACATGCCGCGGGGGTTATGACGGTAAAGGTCAAGTCAAACTAAAAACAAAAGAAGATCTACCGGCTGTTCTTGCGATGCTTGAACAAGGTGAAAGATTAATTTACGAAGCATTCGTCACCTTCGATTGTGAAATCTCGGTCGTCTTTACCCGCAGTATGGACGGGGATATTCGCTACTTCCCAGTAGGTGAGAATGTACACCGTGATCATATTCTGCACACGACAACCGTACCAGCAAGTGTATCTGATACAGTGATTGACAAGGCAAAACAAGCAGCCAGAGATATCGCTGAAACAATTGGCGTTGTCGGAACCTTTACGTTAGAGCTCTTCGTTAAAGGTGAAGAGATTTATGTGAACGAACTTGCCCCTCGCCCGCATAACTCCGGTCACTATACGATTGAAGCTTGTAACGTCAGTCAATTTGAACAACATATTCGGGCGATTGTCGGTTTGCCGCTGTTACCGGTCTATTTCCACGGCGCGAGCCAAATGATTAATTTACTCGGAGATAACTTAGATCAGTACTTCAATTATCCAGACCACTTAACGGATGTGCATATTCATATGTACGGAAAAAGTGACATCAAACCAAAGCGAAAAGTTGGTCACTTAACAATTGTGGCTGAATCAAAAGAAGCGCTCAATCAAAAAATAAAGGCGTTACACAGACAATAAAATAAACCTTAATAAAACAGATAGAAATCAGTTGTATTATATGCAATTGAACGTCATGGGGACAAGCTATACTATAGAGAACAACAATAAATAGAGAGAAAGACTAATAGATCTTGGTAGAGAAACAAAAAAACAGTAGGTAAAAATAAGCGATATACCAGGAGGAAAAATAAATGATAGAACGTTATACACGTGAAGAGATGGGTCGGATTTGGACAGATGAAAATCGCTACCAAGCATGGTTAGAAGTAGAACTATTAGCTTGTGAAGCATGGAGTGAGCTCGGAATCATTCCGAAAGAAGATGTAAAGAAATTACGCGAGAACGCAAGTTTTGATATTAATCGTATTCTTGAGATAGAACAAGAAACACGTCATGATGTTGTTGCTTTTACGCGGGCGGTGTCAGAAACGGTTGGTGAGGAGAAAAAGTGGGTCCACTACGGTTTAACCTCAACAGACGTGGTGGATACGGCGCTGTCTTACTTAATGAAACAAGCGAATGTGATTATTCGTAAAGATCTGGTCAATTTTATTGAGATTTTAAAAAATAAAGCAATTGAACATAAACATACGGTGATGATGGGACGCACGCACGGCGTGCATGCAGAACCAACAACATTCGGCTTAAAGATGGCATTATGGTATGAAGAAATGAAACGTAACTTAAAACGCTTTGACGATGCTTGTGAGGTGATTGAAACAGGTAAGCTATCAGGTGCTGTTGGTACGTATGCCAATATTGACCCGAAAGTAGAACAGTATGTCTGTGAGAAACTTGGGCTCACACCAGCCCCCGTCTCAACGCAAACATTACAACGTGATCGTCATGCGCAGTATATCGGGACCTTATCGTTAATTGCGACATCAATTGAAAAGTTCGCGACAGAAATTCGGGGGCTTCAAAAGACAGAAACAAGAGAAGTGGAAGAGTTCTTTAATAAAGGCCAAAAAGGCTCATCAGCGATGCCACATAAACGTAACCCAATCGGATCGGAAAATATGACCGGTATGAGCCGATTGATGCGTGGCTATATGGTGACAGCTTATGAAAACGTGAGTCTCTGGCATGAACGTGATATCTCGCATTCATCCGCAGAGCGCGTGATTATTCCTGATGCGACAATTACGCTTAATTACATGTTAAATCGCTTCAGCAACATTGTGAAAAACTTGACCGTATTTGAAGACAACATGAAACGTAATATTGACCGCACTTACGGCGTAATTTTCTCACAACGCGTGTTGTTATCGCTTATTGATAAAGGGATGAGTCGTGAAGCAGCCTATGACATTGTCCAGCCAAATGCGATGAAAGCATGGGAAAACGGGATTCATTTTAAATCATTGATTGAAGAGGTTGACGATATTACCTCACGTCTCACCCAAGCGGAAATCGATGATTGTTTTGACTATACGTATCACCTAAAGAATGTTGACGGTATTTTTGAACGCATTGGCTTAGCTTAATCTTAATAGAAAAGGGATGATGACATGCTTGAACTACTTTATGAAGGTAAGGCTAAGAAGGTTTATCAAACAGACAAAGAAGATGAGCTCATTCTCAGTTATAAAGATGATGCGACGGCCTTTAATGGTAAGAAAAAAGCCCAGTTCACAGGGAAAGGGCGGTTTAATAATCTCATTACTGCCCACGTCTTTCGGTACTTAACAACTGAAGAGATTCCTCATCATTTTATTGAAACATTAAACGATACCGACCAGCGCGTATATAAAACGTCGATTATTCCGATTGAAGTCGTTGTGAGAAATCGTTCGTCGTATAGTTTGAACAATCGTTTAGGGATTAAAGAAGACACCGTCTTTGAACCTGCGTTAGTGGAATGGTTTTATAAAAACGATGCACTTAATGATCCACTCATTAATGACCAACACGTGTTTTTATTAACCGACGTGTCAAAAGAAGAACTCAATCAAATTTATGAGCTAACCTTAAAGATTAATGACGCACTGAAACGTTTCTTTCATCAAATTGATTTAGACTTAATTGATTTTAAAATTGAGTTTGGCCGAAATAGCGCGGGTGAGATCATCCTTAGTGATGAAATCTCACCCGATACGTGTCGACTAGAAGATATTTATACAAAAAAACAGTTAGATAAAGATGTCTTTAGACAAGGGACAGGCGATTTACTTGATGTGTACCAAATCATACTATCACGGTTGGAGGAATTATAATGACAAAAGTAAGCATTCACGTAACGTTAAAAGAAGGGGTACTTGACCCACAAGGAAAAGCTATTGAAAACTCACTTAATACACTCGGTTATGACGGGATCCACGATGTCCGTGTAGGGAAATTAATTGAAATGTTCATTGACCATGAAGACGTTGAAGCACAAGTGAAAATCATGTGTGAAAAGTTACTTGCCAATCCAGTGATTGAAAACTTTACTTATGAGATCGAGGAGGGAGTAGCCCAGTGAAGTTTGCGGTGATTGTTTTTCCAGGATCTAATTGTGACCGTGATATGTATCATGCGGCTAAAGATGCCCTCGGTGCTGAAGCAGAGCTTGTCTGGTATCAAGATGCCGCTTTAGAAGGCTATGATGCGATTTTAATTCCCGGTGGTTTCTCTTATGGTGATTACTTAAGATGTGGCGCGATTGCCTCTACATCAGACATTGTCACCTCACTTCGCCGCGAGGCAGAAAAAGGCACGCCGATTTTAGGTGTGTGTAATGGGTTTCAAATTTTACTCGAATCAGGTCTATTACCAGGTGCGTTGATTCGAAATGAAAAACTCAAGTTTATTTGTCACTACGAAGAATTAATTGTGAACAATAATGAGACGCTCTTTACAACCGATTATGAAAAAGATGATGTGATTTCTATTCCCGTTGCTCACGGAGAAGGTAACTACTACTGTGATGATGAGACATTAAATGAGTTAGTTGAACATAATCAAATTGTGTTCACGTATAAAAATAACCCGAACGGTTCTGTAGCTGATATTGCTGGAATTGTGAATAAACAAGGGAATGTCCTTGGCATGATGCCGCACCCAGAAAGAGCCGCAGAAATGTTACTCGGTAGTGATGACGGTTTAAAGATGTTTACATCCATGCTTAAAAATTGGAGGGACCAATATGCAACAAACGCGTGAAGTAAGTCCAGAAATGATTGAAACAGGACACCATTATCGTGAGATGGGCTTAACCGATGAAGAATATCAGTCAGTAAAACAGATTTTAGGACGTCGTCCAAACTTTACTGAGACCGGTATTTTTTCCGTTATGTGGTCCGAGCACTGTAGTTATAAGACATCTAAACCACTTTTAAAAAAATTCCCAACTGAAGGTCCACAAGTCATCCAAGGACCTGGTGAAGGGGCTGGGATTGTTGATATTGGTGATGATCAAGGGATTGCCTTTAAGATTGAAAGTCATAATCACCCTTCAGCCGTTGAGCCTTATCAAGGTGCCGCAACCGGTGTTGGTGGTATTATTCGTGACATTTTCTCAATGGGCGCAAGACCAATCGCTTCCCTTAACTCATTACGTTTTGGTTCACTGAATAACCCACGCGTCAAATACCTCTTTGATGAAGTCGTTCACGGCATTAGCGGTTACGGTAACTGCGTTGGTGTTCCAACAGTGGGCGGTGAAGTGCAGTTTGATGATTCATATGAAGGTAACCCACTCGTCAATGCGATGGCGGTTGGTTTAATTGATAAAAAAGATATTCAACAAGGGATCGCCAAAGGGTTAGGTAATACCGTGTTATATGTTGGTTCAAAAACAGGACGTGACGGGATTCACGGTGCCACCTTCGCATCAGAAGATTTGACTGAAGACTCTGAAAGCAGGCGATCAAATGTGCAAGTAGGAGACCCGTTCATGGAAAAACTCCTCATTGAAGCGTGTCTTGAAGCGATTCATTGTGACGCACTTGTTGGGATGCAAGATATGGGGGCAGCCGGCTTAACATCATCAGCATCGGAAATGGCGAGTAAAGCGGGTATGGGAATGGAAATGAATCTCGACCTTATTCCACAGCGTGAAGCGAATATGTCCGCTTATGAAATGATGTTATCAGAATCTCAAGAACGGATGTTACTTGTCGTTGAAAAAGGGCGCGAACAAGAAATTGTTGATATTTTTAAAAAATATAGCTTAGAAGCGGTCAATGTCGGTCATGTGACCGATGATAAACAGTTCCGTCTCCTGCATAAAGGGGAAGTCGTTTGTGATATTCCGGTTGACTCCCTCGCAGAAGATGCACCGGTTTATTATAAACCGTCTAAAGTACCGACTTATTACGAAGAATTTCAACAAATGGCCCCTTACGCGCCAGTAGTAAGTGATCACGCTGCGATGTTAAAACAACTCTTGCAACAACCAACGATCGCCAGTAAAGAATATGTCTATGATCAGTATGATTCAATGGTACAAGCGAATACGGTCGTGAGTCCTGGTTCTGATGCGGCGGTTGTCCGGATTCGTGATTATGATAAGGCGATTGCGATGACAACGGATTGTAACTCACGCTACCTTTATTTAGACCCGTTTGTCGGTGGTAAAATTGCCGTCAGTGAAGCCGCGCGTAATATTTACGCATCAGGTGCTAAACCACTCGCGATCACCGATGGTTTAAACTTTGGTAACCCAGATAAACCAGAAAACTTCTGGCAGATGGAACAAGCGGTTGACGGCATGAGTGCGGCATGTCTTGCCCTTGATACGCCGGTTATTAGCGGGAACGTGTCGCTCTATAATGAATCAAATAATCAAGCGATTTTCCCAACCCCAATCGTCGGTATGGTTGGTCTGATTCGCTCAACTAAATATATTACGACACAACATATGAAACAAGCAGGTGACGTGATTTTAGTCATTGGTGAGACGAAACCAGAATTCGGTGGCAGTGAACTTCAAAATGTCTTAGAAGGTAAATATTTTGCTCAGTCACCTGAAGTTGATTTAGAAGTTGAACGTAAGCGTGGTGACGCCTTACTGGAAGCGATTGAACAAGGCCTCGTTCAATCGGCGCACGATATCTCTGAAGGTGGTTTTGCTGTCGCTTTAAGTGAAACATTATTTAATCAACCAACACTCGGGGCAACAGTTGACTTAGAAGGTGATACGACATCACTCCTCTTTAGTGAAACGCAGTCACGTTACGTCATTTCTGTTAAACCTGAAGCGGTTGACCGTGTCACCGCACTGATTCCAGATGCGAAAGTTGTCGGAAGTGTAACCGAAGATCAACAATTTGTCGTTAAAGTCAGTGGTGAAACAGTGATTGAAGAACCGGTTCAGACATTAGAAGATTTATGGAAAGGAGCTATCCCATGCTTACTGAAATCAAAGGCTTAAATGAAGAATGTGGCGTCTTTGGTATCTTTGGCCATGATAAAGCAGCTGAAATGACCTATTATGGTCTCCATGCTCTCCAGCACCGCGGCCAAGAAGGAGCAGGTATTGTAACAAGCAATGGAGAAGCTCTTCATCTTCATAAGGGCATTGGTTTAATCAATGAAGTCTTTAGTGAAGGACAAATTAAAAATTTACCCGGACGTAGCGCAATTGGACACGTTCGTTATACGACACAAGGTGGGGGCGGCTATGAGAATGTGCAGCCGCTCGTTTTCCGCTCACAAACGTCAAGTCTTGCCCTGTGTCATAACGGGAACTTAGTCAATGCCTTCGCGCTAAAGTCAAACCTAGAAGCACAAGGTAGTATCCTGCAAACGACATCAGATACAGAAGTCGTCGCCCACCTAATTAAACGCAGTGGTCACTTACCGCTTGAAGAGGCGATTAAACAAGCGCTTGGCATGATTAAAGGTGCTTATGCGTTTACGATTTTGACAGAAGATCAAATGTTTGTCGCTTTAGACCCACGTGGCCTTCGTCCGCTGTCGCTCGGTCGACTTGGTGATAGCTACGTTGTCGCAAGTGAAACATGTGCCTTTGACCTCATTGGGGCAAAATATGAGCGTGAAGTAAAACCCGGGGAACTCCTTGTGATTGATGAATCAGGCCTGCGCTCAACAACATTTAGTTCACCAATGAAGCGGACGCTTTGTTCGATGGAGTATGTCTACTTCTCACGTCCAGATAGTAATGTGAATGGTTTAAATGTCCACGCCTCGCGTAAAGTGATGGGGAAACAACTGGCTAAAGAGGCGCCTGTTGAAGCAGATATTGTCACCGGTGTACCAGATTCTAGTATTAGTGCCGCGATCGGCTATTCAGAAAAAAGCGGAATTCCGTATGAAATTGGTTTAGTTAAAAATCGTTATGTCGGTCGGACGTTTATTCAGCCGTCGCAAGAACTACGCGAACAAGGGGTGAAGATGAAACTCTCACCTGTCCGCGGGATTGTCGAAGGCAAACGCGTCGTGATGATCGATGACTCGATTGTGCGCGGAACAACCTCACGCCGGATTGTTAATTTACTCAAAGAAGCTGGCGCAACCGAGGTCCATGTACGCATTGCCTCACCGCCGATTGTCAATCCATGTTATTACGGGATTGATACATCAACAAAAGGCGAATTAATTGCGGCGAACTACTCAATTGAAGAGATGCGTGAAGAAATTGGTGCCGATTCTCTTGCCTTTTTATCTGTAGAAGGATTAGAATCCTCTATCGTAAAAGAAGATACGTTAGAACAAGGGATTTGCCATGCTTGTTTTACTGGAAAATACCCAACGGAAATCTATCCAGAATCAATTAATCCAGCGTATAAAGAATAATGAGGGGGATTTTTAATGAGCGATATTTATAAATCGGCCGGTGTCGATGTCCATGCCGGATATGAAGCAGTAGATTTAATGAAAAAACATATTAAGCGCACGAACCGACAAGAAGTCATCGGCGGTGTGGGCGCTTTTGCGGGGTTATTTGATTTATCAAACATGTCCTATCAGCAACCGGTCTTAGTCTCAGGCACGGATGGCGTTGGAACGAAATTAAAATTAGCGTTTCAGCTAGATAAGCATGATACCGTCGGTATCGATTTAGTCGCGATGTGTGTCAATGATGTTGTCAGTCAAGGTGCGGACCCACTCTTTTTCTTAGACTATATTGCTTGTGGTAAGAATGAACCTAAAAAAATTGAACAAATCGTGAAGGGCATTGCGGAAGGTTGTGTGATGAGTGGCGCAGCGTTAATTGGCGGTGAGACCGCTGAGATGCCCGGCATGTATCAAGATGGTGAGTATGATTTAGCTGGCTTTACCGTTGGTATTGGCAATAAGTCTGACCTGATTACGGGGGAAACAATCGAACAAGGAGACGTTGTCCTTGGTATTAAATCAAGTGGTGTTCACTCCAATGGTTTTTCACTTGTTAGAAAAGTGATTGAGGAACAAAAACTTGACTTAACCGACTATGTGGATGAACTCGGAATGACCTTAGGTGAGGCCTTACTTGAACCGACCCGTATTTATGTGAAGCTCATTCAACAGTTGAAAAATCATGTGACAATCAAGGGGCTCAGCCACGTGACCGGTGGTGGTTTTTATGAGAATTTACCACGGATGTTGCCAGAAGGTTTAGGTGTTGATGTTTTAAAGGATAGCTGGGACGTGTTACCGATTTTCAACTACCTACAAAAACAAGCAGACTTTTCATTTAAAGATATGCTTGGTGTCTTTAATATGGGCATTGGTATGGCGGTTGTTGTCGCAGAAGAAGAGAAGTTTTTAGCATTAGATATTTTAAATGAACAACGAACGGAAGCCTTTCATATCGGTACGGTGACCGGTGGCGAGGGAGTGAAACTTGTTGAAAAAAACTAAGCACTTAGCCGTGTTCGCCTCAGGCACCGGATCGAATTTTGATGCGATTCAACAAGCGATTGAAGAAGGCACACTGGATGCAGCCATTACGCTTGTTGTGAGTGATGTACCGACGAGCGCGGTGATTGACAAAGCGAAACAGAAAGGGTTAAAAACATTTGTTTTTAACCCTCAGTCATATCCAGATAAGCGTGAGTTTGAAATAGAGATCGTGGATGCTTTACAAAAAGCAAAAGCCGACTTTATTATTTTAGCCGGTTATATGCGCCTGGTTGGACCAACCTTACTTCACGCCTATGAAGGAAAAATCGTTAACATTCATCCATCGCTCCTGCCAAGTTTTAAAGGGTTAGATGCGATTGGTCAAGCCTTTGACGCCGGTGTTAAAATAACAGGTGTGACGATTCATTATGTCGATGAGGGGATGGATACAGGGCGTATTATTGCCCAAGAAGCCGTAAAAATAGAAGAAACATATAAGCGGGATGATTTACAACACGCGATTCAAGTAGTTGAACATCGACTTTATCCAGCGACGATTCAATCGTTACTTCAACAATAACTAAGGGGGAATTTTAAAGTGAAAAAACGTGCATTACTAAGTGTATCTGATAAAACGGGACTTGTCCCATTTGCCAAAGGTCTGATTGACCTTGGCTATGAACTTGTATCAACAGGCGGGACACTTAAAGCTTTACATGATGGTGGTCTTGAAGCCAAACAAGTTTCAGAAATTACTGGTTCAGATGAAATTTTAGATGGTCGGGTCAAGTCACTCCACCCAGTTATTCATGCGGGCTTACTAGCTCGTCGTGATGATGAAAACCATATGGCGCAATTACATGAGCGAGAAATTGGCTTAATTGATGTCGTTGTCGTGAATCTATACCCATTCAAAGAAACAATCAGTAAGCCAGATGTCACCGAAGACGTGGCAATTGAAAATATTGATATCGGTGGCCCGACAATGTTGCGTTCAGCAGCGAAAAACTTCCGTGATGTCACGGTCGTTGTCGACCCAGCGGATTATGACGCTGTTCTTACGTCATTACAAGCAGGTAGTGACAAACAGATGCGCAAGCAACTCGCGGCGAAAGTATTCCGCCATACCGCACATTACGATAGTTTGATCGCGGAGTACTTTGTGACATTAACGGATGAGAAAGATACGGAAACATTATCACTAAGCTATGAATTAAAACAATCCCTGCGTTACGGTGAAAATCCGCATCAAGAAGCGGCGTTTTATGAAAAAGCCAACTATCAAGGGGCGTCCATTGCCCACTGCACACAGCTAAATGGGAAAGAACTCTCTTACAATAATATTCAAGATGCCAATGCGGCATTAGAAATTGCGTTAGAGTTTGATGAAAAGCCAGTCGCGGTGGCGTTAAAACATATGAATCCTTGTGGTGTTGGAGTTGGTGAAACCATTGAAGCGGCGTTTAATAAAGCGTATGAAGCGGACCCAATTTCAATCTTTGGTGGTATTGTCGCGTTAAACCGTGAAGTCAACAAAGCAACAGCTGAACAGTTAAAAACGATTTTCTTAGAAATCGTCATCGCACCAAGCTTTAGTGATGAGGCTCTTGCCATCTTAAAAGAAAAACCAAATTTACGCCTACTGGAAACAGACTTCACGAAAGATACAACCGATAAAAAGAAAGTCGTCAGTGTCTTAGGTGGCTTACTCGTACAAGACCGTGATGCCGGTCAGGTGACCGTGGATGACTTAGAAGTTGTGACCGACCGCAAGCCAACAGAGGAAGAACTAAAAGCGCTACTGTTCGGTTGGAAAGTAGTAAAACATGTGAAATCGAATGCGATTGTCCTTGCGACAGCTGATAAAACAGTTGGTGTCGGTGCGGGTCAAATGAACCGTGTCGGGGCGGCGAAAATCGCGATTGAACAAGCCGGTGATAAAGCAAAAGGCGCAACGCTCGCTTCTGATGCATTCTTCCCAATGCCGGATACCGTTGAAAATGCGGCCTTAAGCGGTATCACCGCAATTATTCAGCCAGGTGGTTCAAAACGTGACCAAGATTCAATTGATATGTGTAATAAGCATGGCTTAGCCATGGTTATGACGAAGATGCGTCACTTTAAACACTAAGAGAAAGTGGGATAACTATAGATGAAGGTACTTGTGATTGGTAGCGGTGGCCGTGAACATATGTTAGTAAAAACACTTAAAAAATCATCTCGTGTAGCTGAGGTGTTTGTCGCACCAGGTAATGCGGGGATTGCTCTCGATGCAACATGTGTTGATATTAATGAAACAGATTTTGATCAGTTAATTGATTTTGCGAAAAAAAAGCAAATAGATTGGACCATCGTTGGTCCAGAAGTACCGTTAACGAAGGGCATTGTGAATGCCTTTAGAGGAGCCGGCTTAAAGATTTTTGGTCCAACGAAAGAAGCCGCCATCATTGAAGGTAGTAAAGATTTCACTAAGGCGTTAATGAAAAAGTACAATGTTCCAACGGCAGACTATCAGACGTTTACGGATGCGAAACAAGCGATTAATTATATTAAGGCAAATGGCGCCCCGATTGTCATTAAAGCAGATGGGTTAGCGGCTGGTAAAGGTGTTGTCGTTGCGATGACAGAAGAAGAGGCGATTGATGCGGTAGAGGATATGCTTCTTAATCATAGCTTTGGCGATTCTGGTGCTCGTGTGGTGATTGAAGAATTTTTAGACGGGGAAGAATTTTCACTGTTTGCGTTTGTTGAAGGTGAGAACGTTTATCCAATGATTCCAGCACGTGACCATAAGCGAGCGTTTGATCATGATGAAGGGCCAAATACAGGCGGTATGGGGGCATATAGCCCACTAGCTGATTTAGCGGACAGTCAAGTTGACTTTACGATTGAACACGTACTTAAATCTGTTGCTAAAGCGATGGTGAAAGAAGGTCGAACATATACGGGGCTGTTGTACGCAGGTCTGATTGAAACAGAGGCTGGCGTTAAAGTCATTGAATTTAACGCGCGCTTTGGCGACCCTGAAACACAAGTGGTCTTGCCGTTATTGGAAAATGATCTCATCGATGT
>JBNJFJ010000060.1:0-11604 GCA_051746745.1 Bacillota bacterium
AAACAGATGAATGGTCCGAATCAAACGTCAATCCAGTCGGCGACAACAGGGATGTTAGTGGCTTTGGTCGGCTTATCAACGGCTCAAGTATTTGACCGTCTAAATGATCCTGATTATCAGGGGGTATCAAAACTCAAACCAACGCTAACGGTTGATATCATCACATCAGCTGAGCTTCATCACCTGCATAAGGACATGCTTAAATTAACAGAAGAAGATCCGAGTTTAGCCGCCAGACTCAGTCAAGATAAAGCCCGGGTGCAACTGGATGTCCACGGGGAGGTACAGCTAGAAATTTTAGCTGATATTATTTCTGATCGGTTTGGTTATGAGGTTAGCTTTTCACAACCGGATATTTTATACCAAGAGACAATTAAACAACCTGTCTATGGTTATGGTCACTTTGAGCCACTCAAGCACTATGCCGAGGTACATCTCTTAATAGAGCCGGCAACAAGAGGATCCGGCATTCAGTTTAAGTCAACCTGTGATGTGAACCAGCTCAGTGTTAGTCATCAGCGCTTAATTAAGCAACACCTGTTTGAAAAGGCTCATAAAGGAACACTAATCGGTGCACCCCTTACGGATGTTTCCGTGACGTTAACCAATGGCCAAGCTCACGAAAAACATACCAGTGGTGGGGACTTCAGGGAAGCGACTTGGCGTGCCATTAGACAAGCGTTGTTAATGACTGATATGGTGTTATTAGAACCGCTATATCGTGTGGAGGCCACGGTAACCCCAGATTTACTCGGTAAATTGATGCAAGACATCACGAAAGCCGGCGGTGAGACCGACGCCCCGCTCATAAGAGAAACAGATATTTTTCTGACCGGTCGTGTGCCGGTGAAGACATTTTATGACTATCCAAAAAAGTTCTTGAGCTATACAAAAGGAGACGGTCACCTTAGTCTTAGCTTTTTTGGATATGATGAAGTTAACGATCTAGCATCAATTACCGCAGCACAAACTTACGATCCTTGGCATGACGAAGAAACAACGGGAGATTCAATCTTTTGTCAGAAGGGGAAAGGTTATACGGTAAAAGCAGAAGAAGCAGCACAAGCGATGCACTTACCAATATTAAAGAAATGAGGGATACGATGACAACATTTTATATGCGTCAAAAAGTATTTAGCTTAGGGGAAAAGTTTACGATTACCGATCAAAATGAACAACCAAAGTATACGGTTCAAGGTAGCTTTATGCAGATACCAAAACAGTTTACGATTTATGATCAAACCAATGAAGCTGTCGGAACGATTACGAAGAAAATGATCAGTTTATTGCCCGCTTTTTATGTGTCTGTCGATGGCTTTAAAGAAATTATGATCCAAAAAGCCTTCACCTTCTTTAAAACCCGCTTTGATATTCATGCGGAGAATATTCATATTGTTGGCGATATTTTTGATAAGTATTTCGAGGTCCACGGTCCGAGAGGCGTGATTGCCTATGTCGAAGAAAAATGGTTCACTTGGGGAGATACGTATACGATTGACGTTGCAGATGAACAATATGAAGCACTTGTGATTAGTCTGATTGTGGCGATTGATTTTGCTAAAGCACAAGATAATTAATGCAATGACGAGTCAAGATGATTGTTGTTTATGCGGGTACTTGCTAGTATGGAAACAGGAAATCTCACTGATTTTCTATCGAAAAAAACTTGCTATTTTTTAAGGAGGAGAAAGAGATGAAATATAAAGTGGCCTTTGTGTGTGTGCATAATTCGTGTAGAAGTCAAATGGCTGAAGGTTGGGCGAAAGCATTAGGTCAAGATTTGTTTGATGTCTATTCAGCGGGAACGGAAGAATATCCAGAAGTAAAACCGCTAGCGGTAGAAGTAATGGAAGAAGCAAATATTGATATGAGTGAACATAAACCTAAACTATTAACCGATATCCCGAGCGAATTAGACATATTAATTACGATGGGCTGTAATGTGACCTGTCCGCATGTGCCAAATCAGCATATGGAAGATTGGGGTCTGGACGATCCATCAGGTGGCCCGATTGAAGATTTTAGAACAACGAGAGATTTAATAAAAACAAAAGTCGAAGCGCTCATTGAACGCGTCCAGAATGGTGATATTCAGTTGAACTAAGAGTAAAGTTATTTGTCCAATAGAAGCCTGACGTCACTTATTAAAACATAAGTTTATCAATCAAACCACTTCGTCATCATACGCGGTGGTTTTTTTTGTGTTCTTACACTTTTAACGTCTTATCCACAGTGATATACACATATCCTTATAAATATAATTATAATAGTGTTATCCACAAGTGGATAACTTTTTGTTGTTTATGCAAAAAAACGCATCATTCATGTGAAAGTGCATTAAAGATAAGACCTTCCTTGTTATAGTCAAACTAATATATAAAATGAAGGCGTTTACTCAAAACGTAACAAGGAAGGAAGAAGTAAAATGAAACGATCGATAAGCCGGCGGATGTCGGTCATCTTCTTAATGTTAGGGGCTATTTTTCTCATTAATACTGTGATGAGTGCTGTAACAAGTGATCAAGTTAGATTATCGTCAGAACTGATGGGTGATTCGTTTTTACCCATTGAACAGACACGAACAGCTTTTAAAAATACTTTACATCAGATTGAGTTGGAGGTAGCAAAACAACAGACAACAAACGTCCAAGTACCAGATGTATTAGCCAAACAAATGAGGGACTTAACGACAACACTTAAAAATGAAGTAAATACTTATTCAGACCGGGCGATGCATGATGAATTAATTCAGGCCTTTGGTCCGCTTGAAGCAGTTTTAACCGAGATGAATCAAGAGCTCCAATCAGGAACAATCACTTCATCAACATGGCAACGTCTAAATGAGGCGTATCAACAAGGAGAAACACATTTTAATGATGTTTTAAACGACAACATCGCTCATGAAAAAGTCTTAATAGACAGCCGCGTCAATCGGCTTGTTTTGATTGTGTGGGGAATGGGTGTCTTATTTTTCATAACGGTAATCGCCGGCTTTCTCCACCTGAGACGAACTATTGTTAAACCATTAAGTCATATGAGCGGGGCGCTAAATGAAATGATTCAAGCGATGGAACAGAATCAAGGGGACTTGACTAAGCGACTGAAACATAAAGGGATGGATGAGTCTGGTGTGATTCGCGATGCGGTCAATAACTTTATCATAAGACTTCAGTCCGTGCTTGTCGGCATTCAGCATGATACGGATGAAACCGTAAAATCCAGTCAGATTGTTGACGTGAAAATAACGGAAAGCACCGCACACACGGCATCAATGAGTGAATCGCTGCATCAATTATCGGCGACAATGGAGGAGTTAAATAGCACAATTTTAGAGCTGGAACATGCCTCGGTTCAAATTGAGGATAAAGCAAATGTCATGGATAACGTGTCAACCGATCAAGTAAAAGTCATTGATTCAATCACAAAAGAAACAACGACCTTAAATCACCACGTCAAACACAATCATGAAACAGCCAATGATCAAATCGCTTCGATGACAAACACAGTGACGGATGCGATTGGTGATGTGGCCGCTGTTAAACAAATTGATGAGTTAACTAAAACGATTTTAGATATTTCGGGTCAAACGAATTTGTTGGCACTAAATGCGTCGATTGAAGCTGCACGTGCAGGTGAAGCGGGTAAGGGCTTTAGTGTCGTCGCTTCAGAGATTCGGAACTTAGCTGCTTCAACTGAAAACACCGCCTCACATATTCAAACCGTTAATGGTGTGGTAAACGCAGCGGTCAATCGATTAGTGACAGAAAGTGAGGCAATGATTGGTTATCTTAAGTCAGACGTACTCACAGATTATCAACATGTCAACAAAGAAGTGACACGCTTCACCGATCAGATAACCGAGTTAAAGGATGTCTTTATCAACTTTAAACAACATACGAACACATTTAAATCAACGAGCCGTCATATGGCTGGTAGTCTAAAAGAAATGACTGAGGCAACAGAAGATGCGGTTACCCGAGTTGTAGCATCAAGTGAAAGTGCCGCCGCCTTGTTAGAAAATATGGAAGACATGCGTCAATCATCAAACAGTCAACGCGACATTATTCAGCGTCTTACCCGTCAATTAGCCCCATTTAAAAGAATAGAGTAATTATCTACATGTGGATAACGTTGTTAAGTAAACATAGTCAGTTTTCTCGTGGATAACGTGGGGATAACAAGGTGCCTCAAGATAAACATATAGATACATGAATGTCTATGCAGAAAGGTAAAAAAACCAGTAAAAACCTTAAAGATCGCAAGGTTTTTACTGGTTTTAAATTTAAACAAATGAATAGCGAATAAGTTATTCGTTGTCTTCGGTTGAAGCGTCTTTCTTTTCACCAAATACTTCTGGAATCATCGTAAAGCCATCCACAACCGTGTCCTCATCAACCTCAATCATTAAATAGCGACGACCAAACATCTGCATTTGTTTGACGTAACGTAAGTCCTCTGGACTCACTTTGACATCGGCGACTTTTGTATTGATCTTAATCGATTTTGATTTGTATTTCGGGACAATGTTTTTCGCTTTAAGTGCATAATGTTCATCATCAATGACCGTTTGAAACGCGGTTTTCACGCGTTCTGGTTCGACCGGCGTTGACCCGCTCGTCGTTAACAATTCGGCGATATCTTTATAATCAAGTGTTGGTACCTCGTCTTCTTCTTCATTTTCTTCGACGCGGCGATTAATATCTTCATAGAGTGACGAGAGTGTTTGTGTATCCATTTTGTAGCCAACCGTGTCTCTCACGATTTCTTCAAAGATGATTTTATCTTCTTGTTGGGTGACGGTTTCTTCAGCTTCTAGTACATCGGTAATAAAAGTTTCATCTGGTTCATTCGCTTTTGGTGCGGTGTAAAGAATGTGATTGACATCGGCTTGTTTGTCGGTAAAACAAGGGAATAAAAAGCCACCAATCGGCGCTTTAATATTAATGACTGGGTCGACAATGACTTGATATTTAAACGTTTTTTCTACATAATCAAACAATAAGTCTTTCGGTGGGTCTTGAGTTTTATTGATTGTACATAATATAAATTGATGATCATAAACTAAATCATTTTGATGGGTAAAGTCATCATCCGGTTTCTTTTGTGGTTTTAAATAGTCCCCTTTAATAAAGCTAATGACAATATCATGGTCATATTCTCGAGTTTCAAGCATCCGTTCAACAATTTCTAACATCAGTTCAGTGAAGCGGGCTTGGTCTTCGGTCATTAACGCTTCGTTTAGTTTCAGCTGAACGGGGTCCTCGGTATCTGGTTGGAATTTAAGTTCAAATAATTTCTCATCGAGCTGTCCTGTTAATGTCTTTTTAAAGTTAGTAAAAAATAAATCTTGTTCATCTTCAGCGAGAATGTTAAACGGTCTGTTGATTTGGTGATAAATTTCTTTCGTTTCTTTCATTACATAGACGTTAAATATATTTTGAACGTGTAATAAATCATTGTCACGTTTAAATTGTTTTCTAATATCGGCAATATCTTTTTTATTCATAATTATCCTCCAAAGTTGCTTGTTGTTCGTGTTGATTGAGTTTACGTGCGAGCGTTTCTAATAAATAAATAACCGGGACTTGGGTCGTAATATTGGTGTCCTCATAATATTCTTCCGTCATATAATAAGCGAGATTCACATCACTCATTTTTGCGGTCGTACAGTACTTGTTGTTGGTAATACTGATGACTTTTGAGCCTTCCCGTTTGAGCCGGTTCATTTGTTTGATCGTAAAGCTATTTTCTCCTGAGACAGATAAGACAATCGAGACGCTATTTTTCTGCAGGCGATTATGAATTGGGTAAGAAAAGTCTTTAATATGCATTGAGAACTTTCCTAAGCTTGAAAAATAGCGGGCGCCGTATTCAGCTAAAATACCGGAACTCCCAATACCGACAAAAAGGACATTATCAGCTTCTGTTAACATCTGGACCGCTTCTTCCAGCACGGCTTCTTGGTCGCTAGAGAGTGTGCGTTCGAAAAATTCCATCACGGCGTGTTCGCCTGACTTAACGACGGATTGACGTGATTTTAATTCAAGTTTTAATTTCGTTTTAAATTCAGAAAATCCTTCACAACCAACCTTTTTACAAAATCGTAAAATGGTTGCGGTTGAGACGTGTGTATGTTCGGCGAGTTCTCTAATCCGCATATAAATGACTTCATGTTCATGGGTAATCACGTAATTATAAATATCGGTTTCAAGATCATTAAATGACGCAATCATTTCACTTGTAAACATGCGCTCACCTCTCTTTTCTCGTCACATGTGACGTCACTATTCATTCAATCATTATAGCACAATGATACACTGTGTGTCAGAAATGTCACATGCGACATTTTATGTTAAGACAAACAAAATAAGAGGTTTCATCAATTAAAAAAAGGATATATGATACGATAAAGGAAAGTAACAGTGAATCCTAATAGGACATATAAAACTTGAGGAGGAAATGCGTATGGGTTTTAGAAAAGATTTCTTATGGGGTGGCGCAACAGCGGCGAATCAATGTGAAGGGGCATATAATGCGGATGGCCGCGGACTGGCAAATGTCGATGTTGTTCCAACCGGCGAGGACCGCTTTCCGATTATTGCAGGTAAACGTAAAATGCTCGACTTTGAAGAGGGTTACTTTTATCCGGCTAAAGAAGCGATTGATATGTATCACCACTACAAAGACGATATTAAACTATTTGCCGAAATGGGTTTTAAAACGTATCGTTTATCAATTGCATGGACACGGATTTTTCCAAAAGGTGACGAATTAGAACCGAATGAACAAGGCCTGGCTTTCTATGAGGATCTATTTAAAACGTGTCAGTCATACGGGATTGAACCACTTGTGACGATTACTCACTTTGATTGTCCCATTCATTTAATTAAAGAATACGGCGGTTGGCGTAACCGCAAGATGATTGAGTTTTATGAGCGATTAGTACGCGTGTTATTCACCCGTTTTAAAGGGCTCGTCAAGTACTGGCTCACGTTTAACGAAATTAACATGATCCTGCATGCGCCGTTTATGGGCGCGGGATTAGTATTTGAAGACGGCGAAAATGAACAACAAGTCAAATATCAAGCGTCACACCATGAACTTGTGGCGAGTGCCGTTGCGACAAAAGTAGCTCATGAAGTGGACCCAGAGAATATGGTTGGTTGTATGTTGGCGGCTGGCTTAAACTATCCGTATACATGTAAACCGGAAGATGTCTTTTTAGCCCAACAAAAAGACCGGGAAAACTACTTCTTTATCGATGTGCAGTCACGCGGGGAGTACCCAGCCTATGCGTTAAAAGAATTGGAACGTGAAGGTATTGAGATTGAGATGACTGATGAAGACTTAGACATTCTTAAAAACCATACGGTTGACTTTATTTCTTTTAGTTATTACTCGTCACGTGTCGTGACAACGGACCCAGAATTAAATGAACAGACCGAAGGAAATATTTTTGCTTCAGTAAAAAATCCATATTTAGAAGCAAGTGAGTGGGGCTGGCAAATTGACCCGCTTGGGTTTAGAACGACGATGAATGCGATGTATGATCGTTACCAAAAACCACTCTTTGTTGTGGAGAATGGCTTAGGGGCGATTGATACACCAGATGAATCAGGTTACGTTGAAGATGATTACCGGATTGATTATTTACGTGAACATATTAAGGCGATGAAAGATGCGGTTGAGATTGATGGCGTTGATTTACTCGGTTACACGTCTTGGGGTTGTATTGACCTTGTTAGTGCGGGGACCGGCGAGATGAAGAAACGGTATGGTTTCATTTATGTTGATCGTGATAATGCGGGTAACGGGACACTTAAACGAACGAAGAAAAAATCATTTGATTGGTATAAGCAAGTGATTGCGTCAAATGGTGAAGATTTAGCTTAAAAATTAGGTTACAGCTTTTTTTAAAAAGGCTGTAACCTTTTTCTATTGATGGCGACTTATACAATAGACAAACATAAGAAAGGGAAGGATAAAATGAAAAAAGTATGGTTCGTTGTTAGTTTGATTGTGTTAGCGATGGTGATGGCGGCGTGTGGAAGTGACTCAGCAGGAGATTCTCAAGATGAGACAGAAGCCATTACAATGGATACCGAAGAAGTGATGGATCAGATTGAAAGTCAAATCAGTGACGATATGGACGGGGAGACCGGGATGTTTCAACGTGCTAATTTAACGGATGAAGAAGACCCGACGGGTCAAATGTACATCGATACAATGGGGATTGAACGTAATCTCATTGCTTCTGGCTTTGGTTATCAATCAATGATGAATGTAAATTCTACTACGATTATTGTGTTAGAGGCCGCATCAACCGATGATGTACCGGCAGTAGAGGAAGGTTTAGAAGCTTATTTAGACAATCAAGTCGGTGTTTGGGAACAATATTTACCAGATCAATATGAAAAAGTTAAGAATAATGTGATTAAAACAGAAGGTAACTATCTCATATATATTACGTATGACAACCCAGAAAATATCGAAGCGATCTTTGATGAAGCAGCTGGGGCTGAATAAGCGGTTGTTTCATTCATAATGTGGATATAAAGGAGGACTAACTGATGGTCTTTAGCTCACTGACATTTTTACTGATTTTCTTACCCCTTGCGTTAGCGAGTTATATCGTTAGTCCAAAGCGACTAAAAAATGGAGTGCTACTTATTGTTAGCCTCCTTTTTTATGCGTGGGGTGAACCGGTTTATGTCTTCCTTGTCATTTTCTCGGGTGGAATGGATTACCTTCATGGCCGCTTAATGGGGCAATTTGACGAAAGAGATGGGTTAAGAAAGCTCGTCTTACTATCGTCACTCGTTATTAATTTAGGCGTATTATTTTTCTTTAAATATGTTGATTTTCTTATCGAATTACTAAACAAGGGCTTTCAATTAGATCTCGCTCTTTTAGAGTTGCCTTTGCCGATTGGGATTAGTTTTTATACATTTCAAACGCTCTCGTATACGATTGATGTCTACCGAAAGAAAGTGAAAGTCAATCATAGCCTGATTGATTTTCTTATGTATGTGTCCTTATTCCCACAACTTGTCGCCGGACCGATTGTGCGATATGAGGCGATTGACGATCAACTAAAAAAGCGAGTTGTCACAACAACCGACGTGACAGAAGGCATGTTTCGCTTTAGTTATGGTTTAGCTAAAAAAGTCCTCATCTCCAATCAAATGGCTGCCTTGCACGAACAACTGACAACCATTGAACCTATATCCGTTTCGGTGAGTGTCTTCATTGGATTGAGTTATGGTTTACATATTTATTTTGATTTTAGTGGCTACTCTGATATGGCGATTGGTTTAGGTCGTCTGTTTGGGTTTCGTTTTCCGGAAAACTTTAACTATCCGTATCAAGCAACCTCGATTAAAGACTTCTGGCGACGCTGGCATATCACGCTTAGTCAGTGGTTTAGGGATTATCTTTATATCCCGCTTGGAGGTAACCGGGTCAAAGAAGTGATATGGTTAAGAAACGTGGTCATCGTCTGGTTTTTAACGGGGCTTTGGCACGGGGCGAGTGTCAACTTTATTCTTTGGGGGTTATATTTTGGTCTCTTTCTTATCGCGGAGACGTATATCAGTCCGCTTGTATCAAACAAGCTGCCAGTTACATTAAAGCGGATGTACACGCTTAGCGTTGTCCTTGTAAGTTGGTTGATTTTTAGTTTCACAGATGTTAATGAGCTGATGCGCTACATCACGGGTCTTATCAGCTTTGACGCGCCACCGACGGCGTTGTTTTATTATTTACGTGAATATGCGTTATTGTTAGTAGTTGCCATCATCGGGTCAACCAATGTGTACAAGCGTATAATCATTAAAAATGACTCGCGCACGGTGATGGTAGTAGAAAGTATATTTGTGATGGTTCTCGTTGTGTTATCTATGGGTTACCTTGTTGATCAGTCATTTAATCCATTTATTTATTTTAGGTTTTAACGGGAGGAGAGGTAGGATGAGACGATTCATAGGGATGTTGATGATTGGTTTTTTTGTTGTATTGGCGCTGTTGACGTTCATAATGAAAGACCAAACCTTTTCTGAAACAGAAAATCGGTACTTACAAACGATGCCCGATATAGAACTGGAAGCCATCTTAGACGGGTCCTTCATGGATGACATCGAAACATATTTAGCTGATCAAATCGCCGGTAAAGACTTTTTCCTCACCCTAAAATCAAAAACAGAACAATCGTTATTTAAAAGTGAAAATAATGGGGTCGTAAAAGCAGGGGAGTATTTGATTGAACCGTTTATTTATCAAGAAGCCAATCTGTTGAAAAATCTTGAAGCAATCAATCAGTTTCACCAGGCTAATCAAGCGCTTTTTGACATGACGGTGATGGTTGTCCCAAATCAAGTTTCTATATATGAAGCAGACTTACCGGCGTACT
This sequence comes from Bacillota bacterium, assembly GCA_051746745.1. GTDB lineage: Bacteria > Bacillota > Bacilli > Bacillales > Amphibacillaceae > Halolactibacillus. The sequence continues at coordinate 10,409 of JBNJFJ010000060.1, forward strand.
TACCGACAGATGACCAGTTTAACGTGTTACAAACAATAGACGAACGCCTCGATGTAGCTACTGTTAACGTCAGTGAGGTATTACGTCAACATAAAGAAGACAATATCTATTATCATACCGATCATCACTGGACAATGCGGGGGGCTTACTTGGCCTATCAACGATGGTTTAACGAAAAAGCGAAGCCACTATCAGATGATCAGTCTGAAGTTGTTTCAACTGACTTTCCGGGTACACGTTACCGCAAGTTTCATGATTTAACCTTACCAAAGGATACGATTGAATGGTTTAACGTGACCGATGCGCTTGACTTAACCATCACTTACAGTGACGGTAGGGTGACGGATCACTATACCCATCCTCAGTATTTAGATAAAACAGATCAATATCGGTTCTTTCTAGATGGGAATGATGCGCTGATTAAGATAGAGGTTAATCATGAGGAGAAAACAAATAGAAAGCTTATGGTCGTAAAAGATTCGTATGCTGATAGCTTTGTCCCGTTTCTACTACCTCATTACGATGAGATTCATTTGATTGATCCGCGCTATTATAAACAGTCACTCAAGGCGTATATGACAGAACAAGAGCTTAGTGAACTGCTCGTCTTATATAACCTTCATACCTTTAATGAAGACCAATCACTTCGGCATAGCTTATATTAATCAAGTGTAAAATAGTTCTCGAAGGTTCCTGTTTTAGTAGGCAATAATAGAGAGAGCGCTGTAATATCAATGTATACTACCAAATACACATTGGAAAAGAGGCGCTTGGAGACGTACTGACAGAAATTAATCAGACGATGAAAAATAACTGTTGTGATGAGGGTTGTGAAAACCTTACATAAGGGGAATGGTCAGCAAACGTCAGTGCGGTAGCAAAAAATGCTGAACTCGTAAATAAACGCGCACTCAAATCTTTATTTGACAATCTTACCGAGAACAACTTGACACAACCCCTTTTTTGGAATGACATTATAAAGTATACAAAATATGTTATAATTTAGCTTGATCATGTACTGACTAGAATAGTCGAAAAAAGCTCATTCATAAAAATGTGTGCCAACATTCTCGTGATAACAAAGTGGAGTTTTTTAATGGGGAACAACGTCACTCATTCATTAACTTTGAGCAAAAATGGATTAACAGAAAAAAGCGACACAATATTTCTCAGCTAACTAGGAAGGCGGTCAATGT
>JBNJFJ010000061.1:0-6227 GCA_051746745.1 Bacillota bacterium
TATCAATATTAAAAAATGGTAAAGCTAAAGCGATTCGCTTCTCCACCCTTGAAGCTATTTGTGAAGCACTTCAGTGCCAACCGGGTGATATATTGGAATATGTGAGTGATGCGTCACTAGATGAATGATGAAGGGAGACGTGGCTATGTTACGGCGTAAAGAGGATCAAACAGTGGCTAGTAAAAAGAACACCTTACGATCAAGTCTCGGACGAGTGATGTTGATTGGGGCAATCTATGCCTTATTTGGTTTTTTCATCACCGAACTCATTGTAAATACCTTACGAATCAGTCGTTTAACGGGTATACGCCTTGAAACGGTTAATAACGTGAGTATGATATTAATTGTTCTTATCTTTATTGGTTTAATCGTGTTTGCGATGATTGTTTCAAGAAAATTAATATCAGGTCATGTTATCGATTTACTGATCATTGTGTTTGCGGTCGTCTTTCTTATTGTTAGTGTTGGGTTATTTGCCTGGCTATTCCCGATGGAAAACCGAGCTGATGACCCAGGAGCTGGTGCAGGGATTATCCTCCTCTTCTTTTATCTAAGTTATCTCGTGATTATTTTTCTTAGTACGATAGGTGGCTTTGTCTATTACCGGTTGAGAAAGCGCAAGGTTTAACTTGCGTTTTACTTGCGAAAATAACGAAAGCGCTTTAGTATTGGTGTTAACAAGCATAGAGGAGTGAGATGAGATGGATAAACAACAATTAGGTCAGACAGGTCTTAATGTATCACGGGTTGGTTTTGGTGCGTGGCAACTTGGTAATTTAAAAGATTGGGGCGAGATGACTGACAAAGAGGCGGTCAAACTTGTTCATGAAGCAATCGAACTCGGATGTAATTTCTTTGATACCGCACCGAATTACGGTTTAGGTACGAGTGAGTCAATTTTAGGTGAAGCATTCAAAGGAAGACGTGATGAGGTCATTATCAATAGTAAGTGTGGTCACCATACCGATGACGTTCAGAGCTTTGATCCGAAGCGTTTAATTGAATCCGTTGATGGCAGTTTAAAGCGTCTCCAAACCGACTATTTAGATTCATTGTTACTGCACAACCCGCCATTTGACACACTCTCCCAAACAAGTGAAGCTTATGGTGTATTAGAAGATTTAAAACAACAAGGAAAGATCAAAGCTTATGGGGCATCCGTTGATACAGGTAAAGAAGTCGATCAGATTTTAGCTGAAACAAAAAGTGATGTGATTGAGGTGATGTTCAATATCTTCCATCAAGAACCACTTGAAGCCATCCAGCGTGCTTATGACAAAGGGGTTGGTGTGATTGTCAAAGTACCGCTTGATTCCGGATGGTTATCAGGTAAATACGATGCGAGTAGCACCTTCAAAGGTATTCGTAGTCGCTGGAGTGAAGCGGAGATTAAAGAACGCAGTGAACTTGTTCAAGACGTGCGCAACATTATTGGTAAAGATCAATCAATGGCAAGTGTCGCCCTGCAATATATTTTATCATTTAAAGCATTTGCCTCTGTCATTCCAGGCGCTAGAAATAGTGAACAGTTAAGACAAAATATGAATGCGGGTCAAAAACCATTAGAACCAAACACAAAACAACAATTACGTGATTTATATGAGACAAAAGTCAAACACTTAAATCTTAACTGGTAAATGAATAAGCCACCTAACTCATCGTTAGGTGGCTTTATCCATATAGAAAAGGATACTAACTTAGACGAGAATGACGCGTTCAACAAAATCAATGACAACAATAATTAAAATGACGGTTTTCACGACATTATGCAGTTGTACTGTGATCGTTGGATTTACATCAAAACCAACCCGGCGAAACAGGTAGTGAAAGAAGTCTTCATTATGTCTCGCATAGCCGTGGTTTTGTTGGAGGGTGGTGAGAATACACCCTTTATGAAGTCTTTCGTGGGTGTAGTGCCCAACGATTAAGAGGATCCCGATATAATATGGAAAAGTAATAGCCACATAAAAAGAAAAAACAATGAAAGCAATATGTGTTAAGAGGATAAAAAGATCCATATGTTTCTTATTCGTATTCGACATGAGGTTCACTCCTTTAAAAGTTTAGATAGCTTCTCATTCCCCAAACTATTATGAAATAAACAGGTGTGACATCATCTGTAGGTTAATTGTTAATTAAATATTATGTTTTTTGTAGCGCTTACTTTCTTACACTTATTTGTTTAAAAAGCCGATAATAATAATATAGCCAAAAACGAGTAAAGGGGATGTAATGATGAAAGTAAGTATTCAAAAGAAAATCTTAATATTTGTCCCAATTGTCTTCATAAGTTTAGCTTTATTAGCCTACTTAAGTTATCAATCATCAAAAGAAGCGTTAGAAACAGAAATTAACGATAAAATGGGTTATCTATCAAATGATATTGAACATCTCATCGATGGAGAGTTAATGAGTCATCAACGTCTGGGTGAGACAATGGCGCAAAATGTGAAAAATTTAGGTGGCGAGTTATCAAGAGAAGCCTATTATCAGCTCGCAGAGGATTTCATTCAACTGAATGATGAAACGTATGGTATGGGGGTATGGTTTGAACCTTTTCAGTATAATGAAGCGACCGAGTATTTTGGGCCTTATGCATATAAAGATGGCGGGTCTGTGATCTTTACCGATGAATATGAAACACGTGAATATAATTACCCCGCGCAAAGCTGGTACCTAGATGCAAAAGAATCAAATACAATCACGTGGTCTAGTCCGTATTATGATGAAACGCTTGATATAACGTTGATTACAACAAGTGTGCCATTTCAAATCAATAATCAATTTTCAGGAGTTGTCACGAGTGATATTGATATATCAAATCTTCAAATGGTAATCAATGACGTCTCAATCGGAGAATCGGGTAAGGCTTTTTTATTAAATGATGAAGGACAATTTATCGTTCATCCGAGTGAAGCAAAAGCTGATTATTTTATCGGTGAGGATAATCAATATAGTGATGTAGCGGACATTCTAGGTGAGGATTCTAGCAGTGGTTTTTCTATTAGTAGTACCGAGGAACCAAGTCAAGTATATTTAACAACAATCCCAAGAACGAACTGGACGTTAGGGTTTGTGATGCCGGAATCTGAAATGTATCAGTCTCTAGAAGAGCTATTGATTCGTATCATAGCTATTGCGGCAGGAATCATTATCATCTTCATTATCGTTGCAATCGTTTTAGCGCGTACACTTACACGTCCGATTAAACAACTCTCAAAAGAAGTTGAAAAAGTCGCAAAAGGTGACTTTAGCATTGAGCTTAAAGCACAATCTCGCGACGAAATCGGTGATTTAACAAATAACTTCCAAATGATGATTCAATCGGTTAGTCAATTGATTTATGGCGTAAAACAATCTGCCAGCGAAGTGCATGACGCATCTACACAACTTAGTGCCGTCGCAGAAGAAACATCGGCCTCAAGTGAAGAAATTAGTCGAGCAATGTCACAAGTGTCATCAGGTACGACTGAGGCTGCGCATTTTGCGGAAACGACAAATGAAGAAACACTCCAGTTATCTGACAAGATTCAAAACTTATTAAAACAAGCAGAAGAACTGAAAAGTTTTGCGACGTCAGTTGAATCAATTCAAGCTGAAGGTGCCGCTGAGATGAATGACTTAAGTGCGCAGGCAAAGTCATCGCTTAACGTCGTGAATGATGTCAGTCGTTCAATGACGACCCTTGCGGACAAGATTCAAAAAATTGCTTCCGTTGTAACGGTCATTGATGATATATCCGATCAAACAAACCTGTTGGCGCTCAATGCTTCAATTGAAGCCGCACGGGCTGGTGAACATGGAAAAGGCTTTGCGGTTGTGGCTGAAGAGGTGCGTAAATTAGCCGAGGAAACGTCGAAAGCAACGACTGAAATCGCCCAAACGATTGATGAGGTTAGTCAAAGTTCACATGATGCTGTAACAGCGATGGATGAATCAAAACGAGCAACCGAACGTCAAGCTGATGTGATCAAGCAAACAACATCGAGGTTTACCTCACTCGCATCAGAAAACCAGAAAGTGATGACAGCCGTTGAAACGATCACGACAGATGTTTTAGATATAAATGCATACAAAGATGACGTTGTGAAAGCTATTTCACAAATTGCGGCGATTTTAGAAGAAACAGCTGCCGCAACTGAAGAAGTCGATGCCTCAAGTGCTGAACAACTCCAAGCACTTAAGATGGTGACAGAATCTGCCGAAAGTCTTCAACAAAACGGGGAGTTACTAGACCGTGAAATGAGCAAGTTTAAAACGAAATAGTATTGAGAAACCTTGAGGCAGATTGCTGCTTCAAGGTTTTTTACTGTGGTATACTCGTTATACTGACTAAGGAGTGTGAGACAATGAAAGTAATATGGATCAGACATGCAGAGCCAGATTTTGCGGTTAGTGATGACGCGACGAGGCCATTAACGGAAAAAGGTAAAAGTGATAGTCAAGCTTTAGTGACTGTCTTCAATGATGAATCTATTCACGCTATCTATGCTAGTCCATACATACGTGCAATTGAGACAGTCAAACCGCTCGCAGACACACTTGGTATAACGGTGCAAACAATCGATGATTTACGTGAACGCAAGATCACCGACCAATGGATTGATGATTTTGATGGATTTGTTAAAAAGCAGTGGCAAGACTTCTCCTATCATTTAGCTAACGGTGAGAGCTTATCAATTGTACAAGAACGAAATATTGCTGTCTTAATGGGATTAATAAAACGTCATTCAGGTCAAACAATTGTCATTGGTACGCATGGCACGAGTCTCAGTACGATTATTCAGTACTTTGAACCAGATTTTGGTCTTCAAGACTTTTTAGCACTCAAAGATAAAATGCCACTTGTGATTGAGATGATGTTTAAAGAGGGTATCTATCAAGGCTTTAAGGAGGTCGATGATGTTTGATTATAGTTTAGTTGAGTGGGGCATTTTGATCCTTTCCGGTATTGTGATTGGTTTTTCAAAAACCGGTATCCAAGGGTCAACTATTTTTGTCGTGGTGTTAATGGCACTGACTTTCGGCGGGATTGTCTCATCTGGGATGATGTTGTTGCTACTGATGGTAGGTGATGTGTTTGCGGTTAAGCATTACGGGAAAGAGGTCTCAGTGAAAGATATATTGCACCTCTTACCACCTGCGGTCATCGGTGTTCTATTAGGGGTGTGGTACGGGCAGTATGTCAATGACCAACAATTTAAAATGACGATGGGCGTTATTGTACTTATTTGTGTTGTTCTACTTGTCTATAAAGAAATTCAGAAAACCCCAATTAAAATTGCCAATCATAAGTGGCTTACGACTTTAGTTGGCGTCCTAAGTGGTTTTTCATCGATGGTCGGTAATGCAGCTGGTCCGATTTTTGCGATTTATATTTTAAGTAAACAAATTGGTAAACGTGAAATGATTAGTTCAACAGCATGGTTCTTTATTTTACTCAATACATTTAAATTACCGTTTCACGTGTTTGTGTGGCAATCAATTGAATGGCAACATCTCTTATTAGCCCTTATTCTTTTACCAATCATCTTTGCCGGGACTCGTGTCGGTATTTGGCTCGTATCGGTCATTGAAGAAAAAACGTACCGGATCTTTATTTTTGCGACAACGGTTATTTCAGCCATTTACTTATTTGTCTAATTTAAAGCAGAAATAGCACCTTTAGAACATGTCTAGACGGACTGAACATGTTACAATAGTCATACTTTACATATCAAAGGAGATGGAACAATGGATTGGATTAATCTTTTAGTGGATATTGTTAAACCAATTGTATTAGCAATTATTACTTTAATTGTTGGTTTAGCTATTATTAAAGCCGTTGTTAAAGTCATTGGCAGTCAAATCGAAAAATCAAAGCTCGATGACAGCCTTAAACCGTTCTTGCAGTCAGTCATTAGTGCGGTATTAAAAGTGATACTGGTTATTTCAGTTATCGGTATTTTAGGTATTCCGATTGCGTCATTTGTGGCTATTTTAGGTGCCGCTGGTTTAGCGATTGGTTTAGCCTTCCAAGGTTCACTCGCAAACCTTGCCGGTGGGGTGTTACTTTTAACGATTCGCCCGTTTAAAGTCGGCGACTATATCGACGGAGCAGGTTACAGTGGGACAGTCAAAGCGATTCAAATTCTTTATACCGAGCTTGTGACACCAGACAATAAAATGATTTTTATTCCGAATGGTAACTTGTCTAACGCTGGTCTTACGAACTACTCCGTTAATAG
>JBNJFJ010000061.1:6327-11395 GCA_051746745.1 Bacillota bacterium
GTATCTCCAACCGGGCAATGCGCTTCAAGGAAACGGACAAAGTCACTCACCTTCGTTTCATCAGCATTAGTCTCAATATGATAGGTTGCGCGAATATCATAAAAACCAGGACGAACATCCGCTTTGTCAAAGAAGCCATCTAAATCAATATCTCCTTCAAGTTCAACTTTAAACCCTTGTAAATCAATATCAAACTTCTCGGCATAGGTGCGCGCAACAATTGATTGGCACGAACCAAGCGCTGCGAGCAATAATTCAACGGGATTGACCGCTGTGTCTGTGCCACCAAGGGATGCTGGTTCATCGACAAAAAAGGTATGTTGACGGGCAGTATTCTTTACTAGAAACTGATCCTCTAATGTTGATGTTGCGGTAAATGTTTGTGTTGCCATTATAATCTCCACCTTTTTAGTTTTTTTCATCTCTTACAACCCTATGAAAAACGCCCTTCTCTAAAAATAGAGAAGGGCGTAAGATTCGTTGATCTTTCTACCTCCTCATCTTTAGCGTTTGCTTCTGAAATTGGCACCTTGCTATTACTAGCGGTTGCCGAGAGTTCACAGGGTCAGTCCCTCCCTCTCTCTTGATGAGTTGTAAAAGTATGAATTTTCAGTAAATATACATGAAAGAAAAACATTTGTCCACCTTTTCGTTAAATTATCCAAAGCATTTGGCTAAACGGTTTTTTCAACGCTCCGAATTTAGACTCCCTCATAGGCGATTAGGGTCGTTGAAGAGACTATTCCCCCTGTGAGTGCATGAAATAAGCAAGCGAAAGGAAGGCTATTTATGGTTTAAAGAAAAATAGTAGGATGTTAAAAAAATCTATCACTATACATAACCTTTTTAATTAACCATAGAAAGACTTAGACTAGACAATTAGGGCTTTTATAACGCCCCACTTTAAAACTTTTTAGAGTTTAAGTGGGGGGAATTGATGTTATAGCATCTGTTTTACCATTTCAACATGCGGAATCCCGTCTTCGGTGAATTCTTCTGATACGACTTTATAGCCAAGTCGCTCATAAAAAGGAATCGCATGGGTTTGGCCGTGCAAGAGACACTGAGAGACTTTCTTTTCAATAGCCATGGCTTCAAGTGCCGCGTTCACGCGTTTGCCGAGGCCGTATTGTCGATACGGTTTTAAAACACAAATCCGTTCGAGCTTAGCTGATTGACCGATAAACCGTATCCGTCCAGTCGCGGCAGGTACCGAATTATGGTGAATTAAAACATGGAGACAATCAGCGTCTAACCGGTCATACTGATCAAATTCTATCGCTTCTGGTACGTGTTGTTCCTCAATGAAAACGCGCCGTCTAATATTAAAAGCTTGTTGCAGGGCCGATTGGGTTGTAATACGTGTCATGAGCTATCATCCTTTCATTGATACTATTATTCTATCATGTTTGCACCTCACACTGTCAGGGTCCTGTTTAAATCATGGACGAGGGTAGTTAATGTATTAATCAACCTCTCTCATCAACAAGTAAATAAAGTACGGGGCACCGATGACTGAAACAATAATCCCGGCTGGGATGATGGTCGCAATCAGACTGCGGCCGATCGTGTCAGCGACGAGTAATAACCAAGCCCCAATCAACATCGCTAGTGGTAAGAAGAGTTGATGACGTTGACCAATTAATCGTTTAGCGATATGAGGTGCCATCAAACCGATAAAGCTAATCCCACCGGTCACGGCAACACTTGAAGCAGCCAAAGCGACCGCACTAAAAAGCAGTAGCATACGTTCTTGTTGAATCCGGATGCCTAAACCAATAGCTACACCTTCTGATAAATGTAAAATGTTTAGTTTTTGAGCTTTTATGAACGTGAGTGGCACGAAAATGACAAGCCATGGTAATAGAGCATAGACAAATGGCCAATCTGTTCCCCAAATGTTTCCGGCCAACCACTTGGCAATAAAATCAACTTTTTCTCGCTTGGCACTAGAAATAATCACAACCATCAATCCAGATAACGCCGTTGACACACCGACACCGGTTAAAATTAACCGCAACGGTTTTAACGGACGATGCCGTTCATAACTGAAGAAGTAGATCACTACAGCCGTAGAGATACCGCCTAATATACCAACGAGTGGAATAATATAACTAAAGAGACCGGGCTCCAGCGGAATAAATAAAAACAATAGACTAATCGCAACGCCCGCTCCAGCATTAATTCCAATCAGTCCGGGATCGGCTAAATCATTCCGTGTTAAACTTTGAAGAATCGCCCCAGATAAACTCAAGGCCATACCAGCTAACATCGTAATAAAAATGCGCGGTAAGCGTAATTCAAAGATAATAAATTGGTCATTAAAGCTGCCATTGTTTAAAAATGTTTGTATGACTCGCTCAAGCGGAATCTTAACCGTCCCGGCATTAATCGCCATAACAATCGTCGCAATCAATAACAGGGTGAAGAAAGCAAGAAGGAAACGTTGTTTTTTGATTCGTTGTTTATTCATAGGCCGTGTCCTCCTCGTCTCACAATGATGAGAAAGAACGGTAAACCAATGATGGCGATAATCGCGGCCACCGGTGTTTCAAAGGGGGCGTTTAACGTCCGGCCAAGTGTATCAGCAAACAACATAAAAATCGCACCGTAAAGCGCTGAGAACGGCAAGATATACCGGTAATCACGCCCAATAAATCCCCGCACAATATGTGGCACCATCAACCCGAGAAAGGTCATATTACCAACTAAAGCAACGGAGGCGCCAGATAAAACAATCACGATGATAAACAAGAAGATTTTTGTTCTTGTGACGTGTTGACCAAGACCAATCGCGACATCTTCATTTAAACTAAGAACGGTCAGTTGCTTAGCGAAAAACATCGCCACGACTATCCCCAAAATAATAAAGGGGGCAATAGTCCATAGTTGCGTCCACTGCGTCCCAATCAGCCCTCCCGCGGTCCAAGAAGCGATGTCTTTTGAGCGATTAAAGTAAATGCCGAGACCGTCGCTCACTGCATACAGTAACGTCGAAATACTGGCACCCGCTAGCACCATGCGAAAGACCGACGGTTGCTTTTTCGTCATCGTTAGCCCAAACACAAGCAGGGCACCAATAGCTGCCCCGACAAAACAAATCATCAACGTGAGCCACATCGATGCGCTTGGTAAGAAAATCACCGATAAGCTAAGGGTAAGGTAAGCACCAGCCGAAAGCCCAAGTAAACCAGGATCGGCTAACGGGTTGCGGGTCATCCCCTGCATAATGGCCCCGGCCACACTCATCCCTGCCCCGACAAAAATCGCCCCTATTTCCCGAGGGATTCTTATGTCACGTAAGACAAGCGCGGCTTCGGTATCTTGGTTAGTAAATAACGCAAAGAAGACATCAACCATATCTACGTCTTTTGCCCCAAAGCGAAGCGCAACAAAAAACATGACGATAAATAAGCTGGTGCCAAGTAGTAGATGTTGTTTTTTAGATAAGTCTTTAAACGTCGCTAACATGGTAATCAACTCTTTCTAAAAGTTTAACAAGGGAGGCGATCAACGCGCTCCCTTGTTAGTGTATCAAATGATATAGGTGAATCATATATTTTTTGAAGGTTGGAAGATGTGCTATTTTTGTCCTAAGAATGATTCTTCAAAAAAGTTAAGTTGGTGCTCTAGTGTAATCGGATCAGTGAATGACGCACCGTCTCCTTGCATTTCGAATACACGGTTATTTTGTACGGCAGGTATACTTTTAAATGTCTCTGTTTCTTCAAAAGCGGTATCGGCATCTTGGTACTTACTTAGAATTAAGTAATCCCCTGCATAGTCAGCTAGAACTTCTTGTGATAGTGTATAGTAACCTGCTTCAAGTGCATCTTCTTTTACTTTCTCTGGCATATTTAAGCCCATTGTTTGGTATAAAATTTCTGTCCCGCGCGCCCAGTTGTTACCGTAAACATATAAATCTTTACCGAAAGCTTCAATGACTGATACTGTCGCCTCTTCACCAATCTCTGCCTTAATCTCCTCACCAAGGTCGGTTGCGCGCGATTTAAAGTCTTCAACCCAGGCTGTTGCTTCAGTTTCTTTATTTAATAACTTCCCAATTTCAATATGTTGATCCAAATAATTCAATTTCGCCCATGTGTAGGTGACCGTTGGGGCAATCTCACTTAATTGGTCATAATTTTTAACCGTTGATAAAGCGATAATTAAATCAGGATTAAGCGCAATAATGCCTTCTAAGTTATCTTCAGAAACAGTCGCAACATCTTCAAGTTGATCCTTTAGGATCACACTGTTTTTTGACCAAGCATCCACTCCGACAAGATTGACATCTAAACTAAGAACATTCCCTGCATAGGCTGATAAAACGACGACACGCTCAGGGTTTGTTGGTACGTCAACGGGACCTGCTTCAGACTCATAGGTGAATGTTTCGTTTGTATCTTCAGCTGTATCTGCATCTGTTTGATTGTCTGAGTTAGTATCCTCAGCTGTGTTACATCCGGCAAATAAAATAAGGGCGGTGAAAAAAATAAAGATAGATAACAGTTTTTTCATATTAGTGATCTCCTTTTAGTAAGTTATAGGTTAAGCACATCGGCTTATTATTCGTTGGATCGTGACCAATCACCGCATCAATGTGAAAAACGGTTTTTAACACGTCTTCGGTAAGGATGTCTTCTGGGGTTCCTGTTTTTGTAATCTCACCATCTTTTAAAGCGACAATATAATCAGAAAAACGCGCGGCTTGATTAATATCATGTAAGACCATAATAATCGTGCGCCCTTCTTCTTGGTTGAGTTTTTCAAGTAAGGTTAAGACTTCGAGCTGATGTGCCATATCAAGATACGTCGTCGGTTCATCTAAGAAGATGATGTCTGTCTCTTGTGCTAACGCCATCGCAATCCATACCCGTTGGCGTTGCCCACCTGAGAGCGAATCAATCGCCCTGTCTTTAAATGCCGCAACCTGCGTCACGTCAAGCGCCCAGTTAACGACGTCATGATCATGTGGACTTAAGCGCCCAAGAGCTGACTGATAGGGAAAGCGGCCGTAAGAGACGAGTTCATGGACGGTTAAACCTTCAGACCCTTCGGGTGCTTG
>JBNJFJ010000062.1:0-11198 GCA_051746745.1 Bacillota bacterium
GGAAGGCATTCGCTTATTAGTAAGTGCCTAATAAAAATATAAACTCTTGGAACAAGAGGGTTAGCTTGGTCAATTTCGTCAGCTACCAAAAGTGACGATGACCCAAGAAGTCCCCACTTCAAGCAACCCGTAAGGGTGGTAAGTGGTGGGTAGTTCACTGAGGTCATTATTCTGTTGGATTTGTTCATCAAGGTCGATTGATGGGGAAGTTAATACGTCGAGTAACGCAATCGCATGACCATCTTTATCATGTCCGATAGGTTCCTCTAATGATGTTTCTTTCGAACGCTTCTTTTGTTGTCTAAAGTACATTAAAATTTCATTTTCAATACATCGAGCAGCGTAAGTAGCGAGTTTTGTTCCTTTATTTGGATGGAACGTATCAATTGCCTTTATTAAGCCGATAATCCCAATCGAAATAAGGTCATCTTGATTTGCTTGTTTTTTTTCATACTTTTTCACAAGATGAGCAACTAACCGAAGGTTGTGTTCAATCAATTGATCACGCGCGGCTTCATCACCTGCGAGTAATTGATCAATAAACTTTGCTTCCTCATCTTTTGTTAACGGTTGGGGAAACGTTTGATGTTTGACGTACGTGACAAATAAGAAGCTATTGTTCAAAAGGAAGTGAAGAAGAAATAACCAAGTTGACAATGCAATCACCACCATTTTCGTTATAATATAACGTATGACAAAAAGGTGAAATTATGCGGAAGGCTTTTTTTCTTTGAGAATCAGTTGGCGTTTTTGAATTTCCTGATGAAGTAAAAAGATAAACCGTTTATCTAAAGAGAGTTCGGCCGCTGTTTTCAGTGTCGTGAGGAGTAGTTCATTTGTTAGTGTGTCCATTGTATTCGTTCCTTTCTACTATGATACTCATACTCTATCAAATGACTTTTGTTTTGACAAGAAACAGAAAAGTGTTGAAAACTTGTAGATAAACTGTGGGTAAATACGTCGAATGCCGAAAAAAAGTGGAATCATGAGGGTTAATTAAGCGGATAGCTGTTGATAAAGTTATCCACAGCGAAAAAAAGAAAGAGATTTGTCGAACGGTTTTTGTCATGTTATGATAAAATAATGTCAGTTTGACGAGCCTTTACTTGAAAAATGCACAAAAAAATAAAATGAGTGGATAAAAATACTGAGGTGAGACTGTGTTAAAAAAATTTTTACCCGATCAACATGTAACAGATATTTTTGAAATCACGCCCGCATCACTAAAAGCCAAAAACATTAAAGGTATCATTACCGACCTAGATAATACACTTGTTGCGTGGAATGAACCGAATGCAACAGAGGCCATAAGAGAATGGTTTAATCAAATGGCTGAGAACGGTATTAAAGTCAGTGTGGTGTCTAATAATGATAGAAAAAGAGTCAAACACTTTACAACCCCGTTAAACCGCCCCTATATTCATCGGGCAAATAAGCCTTTAAAGGGTGCTTTTTATAAATCATTAAAAGCGATGCAATTAAAAAAAGAGGAAGTGGTGGTCATTGGCGACCAAATTATGACCGATATTTTGGGTGGTAATCGGGCCGGCTTCCACACGATTTTAGTCGTGCCAATTCTTCAAACAGACGATAAAGCAACAAAATTCAATCGTAAGATTGAACGGTACATTTTAAATAAATTAGAGAAAAGGGGTTGGATTGAATGGCAAGGGAAGAAAAATTAACCTGTCAAGGTTGTGGGGTCTCTATCCAAACAGAAAATAAGGACAAGCCAGGCTTTGTTCCGCAATCCGCATTAGAAAATGAAGAAATTATTTGTCAGCGTTGCTTTCGATTAAAGCACTACAATGAAGTCCAAGATGTCGGTTACTCAGATGGTGACTTTTTAAAGATGATCAGTCAGATTGCTGACACAAAAAGTTTAGTCGTGAAGATTGTTGATGTGTTTGATTTTAACGGGAGCTTTATTAAAAGTTTACATCGACTCACCGGTAACAACCCGATTATTCTTGTTGGCAATAAAATTGATTTATTGCCAAAATCAACGAATTTAAATCGGTTAAAACAATGGATGAAAAAATCGGCCAAAGACTATGGTTTAACCGTACAAGATGTCTTTTTAGTGTCGTCTAAAACAGGTAAGGGATTTGATGAGGTTAAAGCGAATATGAACGCTTATAGACAAGGGAAAGATGTCTATGTCGTCGGTTGTACGAATGTGGGTAAGTCAACCTTCATCAATTACTTGATCAATGAGTCGACGGGTACGAAAGAAGCGATTACGACGTCTTACTTCCCAGGAACGACGTTAGGGTTTATCGATATTCCATTAGATAACCACGCGAGTCTATACGATACGCCGGGTGTCATTAACCGACAACAGCTCACGCACTATTTATCGAAACAAGACATTAAGACAATTACCCCAACCAAAGAGATCAAACCACGTGTGTATCAAATCAATGATAAGCAAACATTGTTTGTGGGGGGATTAATCCGAATTGACTTTATTAAAGGTGAGCGTCAACCGTTCGTGTTATATTTTGCGAATGCCCTTGATATTCACCGGACAAAGTTAGAGAAAGCCGATCAATTGTATGTCGATCATCTCGGTGGGATGTTACAACCGCCAAGTGAAAGTTCAAAAGCTGAATACCCACCGCTACAAGAACGCACCTTTAAAATTACGGATGAGAAGACAGACATTGTGTTACCTGGTTTAGGGTGGATTACACTTTCTGGCGAACCGGCGACGATTGCGGTCTCTTCTCCAAGCGATGTTCCCGTCAGTGTCCGTCCAGCGATTATTTAAGTGGGTGATAAGATGCGATTTTTCTTAATTGGCTATCCACTCGGTCACTCGATGTCGCCATTTTTACATGGCATGTTTCTCGATCAAATAAAAGAGCATGGGACATACGAATTGAAAGAATTGGCACCAGACGATTTTAGTGATCAAATCCATGCATTAAAACTATCGGATTACTTAGGGTTTAATATTACGATTCCATATAAAGTCGACATTATCCCTTTTTTAGATGCGATTGACCCACAAGCAAAAGCGATTGGAGCGGTCAACACTGTTGTCATTAAGAATGGTCATTGGACCGGATATAACACAGATGGAGAAGGTTATGTTCAGTCGTTAAAGTATCATTACCCGCATCTGTTTCAACCATCCAGTCGGTTGTTAGTTTTAGGGGCCGGTGGGGCAAGCCGAGGGATTGTCCATGCGTTAAATAATGAAACGTGTGCAGCGATTACGATCAGTAATCGGACAGTGGAAAAAGCAGAGGCCATTCTTAAATCATTGCCACCAAAAAAACTGTATCAAGCCATCAGTTTTAGTGAGGCCGAAGCGACACTTGACCAATATGATGCCATTATTAATACAACGTCACTCGGCATGGAACCAAATGTTAAGGCGCAAGCGATTCATTTGGACCGGTTAAAGCGGGGAACTGTTGTCAGTGATATTGTCTATAAACCATTTATGACGGCCTTATTGAGAGAAGCAAAGTCAAAAGGTGCCTCCATTCACCATGGACACGAAATGCTTGTCTATCAAGCGGCTTTAGCTTTCAAACTTTGGACTGGCTACGACGTCGATGCACGCCCGGTCATTGAGGCGTTTGAAGCGAAATTAAAACAATAATGAAACGAGGGAATACGATGTTAACAGGAAAACAAAAACGATTTTTACGATCAGAAGCGCACCACTTACGTCCGATTTTTCAAGTAGGAAAAGAAGGGGTTAATGAGAATATGATTACGACCATTAACGAGGCGCTTGAAAAACGGGAATTAATAAAAGTGGCTGTCTTACAAAATTGCTTAGAAGAAACCGATGAAGTGGCAGCAGCTTTAGTTGAAGGTACAGAGAGTGAACTCGTCCAAGTTATTGGTCACACGATTGTGCTCTATAAACCTTCAATAGAAAATAAAACGATTCAATTACCTTAAGGGATTGATATGATGAAGAAAATAGGTCTACTCGGCGGTACATTTGACCCGCCTCATATCGGGCATATGATTATTGCTGATGATTGTTTCGATGCATTGGAGCTAGATGAAGTCTGGTTTATTCCTTCACAGATTCCACCGCATAAAAATAAAGCGAATGTCTCTAGTGACAAGCGATTGGACATGGTGATGCTAGCTACAGAAAATCGAACTCACTTTAAAGTGAAGGATTTTGAACTGACTCGAGAAGGGCGTTCCTATACGATTGATACGATGACGATGATTAATGAAACTTATCCTGATTGTACCTTTTATTTTATTATTGGCGCCGATATGGTTGAATATTTGCCACACTGGCAGGCGATTGATGAGCTTGTGACGGCTGTTCAGTTTGTTGGGGTAAAAAGACCAGGGTTCAGGTTAGAAACTCCCTATCCTGTCTTGTTTGTCGATAGTCTAGAAATGGATGTTTCATCCTCTCGCATTAGAGAGAGGATTAAGACACATCGACCGTTTGAATATTTAATGCCAGAAACTGTGTATCACTATATAAAGGAGCACAAGTTATATGAATAAACAACAGGCACTTAGCCTCGTTAAACCACATTTAACGGAGTCACGTTACCTTCATACAGAGCGTGTCGTTGAAACTGCCCTTGATTTAGCGGCACGGTTTCACGTTGATCCGGAACAAGCGATGCTGGCAAGTGCTTTTCATGATTATTGTAAATATCGAGCACTAGAGGATATGCGACAACTAATCGAGCAGCATGATCAGTTACCCAACCATTTATTAAATTTTCATCACGAACTATGGCACGGTCCAGTGGCGTCTATTTTAGTTGAGACGGAACTCGGCATTAAAGATGCCAACATTCAGTCAGCTATTTATTGGCATACAACCGGTCATGCGAAGATGACAGATTTAGAAAAGATTGTTTATTTAGCTGACTATATTGAACCCGGTCGTGTTATTCCGGGTATTGATCATGTTAGACGGATAGCCACGTATGATTTAGACCAAGCGGTCTTTCTAGCGTGTAAAAACTCGATTGGTTTTCTCGTCAGTAAATCACGCAAAGTATACCCGGAAACATTGAATTTATATAATGATTTAGTTGATAAAAATTAAAACGAAGCATAATTAGGAGGGTTTTTTTTGGATAGTCAAACATTATTAGAACGAGCAGCAACAGCGGCTGACGATAAACGCGCTGAAGATATTATTGGTCTAGATATGCGAGAATTAACAACTGTCGCGGATTATTACCTGATTTGTGATGGCTCAAATGAACGTCAAGTTCAAGCGATTGCTCGTGAAATCAAAGACCAAGCAGAAAAAAGTGGTGTGAACGTTAAGCGTCTTGAAGGATTTGATAAGGCCCGTTGGATCCTTGTTGATTTAGGAGACGTCGTATGTCACGTCTTCCACCATGAAGAACGTAATTACTATAATTTAGAACGTCTTTGGGGAGATGCACCGGTTCTTTCGTTGTCATCCAATACTGAGGCGTAGCCATGTCTTATCAACATTTAGCTGCACTTTATGATGAATTAATGCAAGATGCGCCTTATGACGAATGGGTATCATTTACCGAGTCGATGCTTGAATCACCTGTTGAGGCGATTTTAGATGTCGGATGTGGGACAGGGCAAATCACACGTCGTTTGAGTCAAAAAGGTTTTCAGATGACGGGTGTCGATTTATCGGAAGCGATGCTAATAGAAGCAGCCAATGATTCGAGTGTTGAAACAAGTCGCATCCAGTGGGTGAAACAAGATATGCGAGCATTAACAGGTTTTCATGATCAGCAACTGATTGTGAGTTATTGTGATGTCTTAAATTATATCACTGAAAAAGACGATGTATTAAAAACATTTCAAGCCATTCATCATAGTCTTGCACCAGAGGGTCAGTTTATGTTTGATGTCCACAGTTTAGCGCATGTAGAAGCGATGAGTGATAACATTTATTCAGAAGTCCAGGATGACTATAGCTATATTTGGTTCTGTGACCAGGGCGATACAATAGGTGAAATGTTTCATGAGATGACTTTCTTTATAAAAGAAGGTGACTGTTATCAGCGGTATGACGAGACGCACCATCAAAGAACGTACAGTATGGGAAGTTATATCGATTGGCTAAAACAAGTGGGCTTTAGTGATGTGAAAGTTTATAAAGATTTTGAAACTGCTCCCATCACTTTAGCTGATGAACCAAACAGTGAACGACTCTTTTTTATCGCAAAAAAATAATGTTTACCAATAGACGATGATTTTTGCCAAAAAGGCGAGTGAAATGATATTTCACTCGTCTTTTTGTTTATAGATTGCCATTTTTGAAATCTGTTACTTCTTTTGATAGAGAAAGAAGTGTGTTATAAGTAAAGGATCAGATGGTTACGTTACAGCGACTAAAAGGGGGCGGATGTTTATGGCACAGTTAAAAGACTATAAATGGGTGTTGGCCTTAATGGTTGTACTCATATTCGGTACCCTTCTTATTCTGAATAAACAAGAACAACCACATAGCGAAACACCGCTGAAAAGTGAACAAGTGACGATTTCTTCAGCGGAACAAACAGATGTCGATAGTGAAACAGTGCCCACAGATGATAGCCAAATGCCTGACTTTATGTATGTAGATGTGAAAGGGGAAGTGCACCAGCCTGGTGTCTACCGTGTTACTGAAGGGATGCGGATTCTTGATGTGATTGAAGATGCGGGTGGTTTTTCTAATCAAGCCGATGTGGACCAAGTTAATTTAGCGATGAGAGTATATGATGAGATGATTATTTACGTACCGAATGAACATGAGGTGGAACAAGAAGAGAAGTTGGACCTCTATCCAGATCAAAATCATGGTAAAATAAGAATCAATGCGGCTACAAAAGATGAGCTGATTACCTTGCCTGGCATTGGTGAAAAGAAAGCTGAGGCGATTCTTAAGTATATCGAGTCGAATGGACCGTTCCAATCACCTGATGACCTAACTCAGGTAGAGGGAATTGGTGAGAAAACGGTCGCTAATTTTTTAGAACAAATTCAAGTGCCTTAATGCACGTATAAGAAAGGAAGGGATACGATGGAGCGAATTTCTTGGCACCAATATTTTATGGCCCAAACGCATTTAATTGCGCTTAGAAGTACATGTGAGCGTCTCACAGTAGGCGCGACGATTGTAAGAGATAAACGGATCATTGCTGGAGGATATAATGGTAGTGTATCGGGTAGTGCTCATTGTATTGATGTCGGTTGTTATGTCATTGATAACCATTGTGTAAGAACCGTCCATGCAGAGATGAATGCTGTTTTACAATGTGCTAAATTTGGCGTACCGACAGATGGAGCAGAAATCTATGTGACACATTTTCCGTGTCTACAATGTACGAAATCAATCATTCAAGCAGGGATTAAAAAAGTGTACTATGCGAAAGATTATAAAAACAACCCATATGCCATGGAATTGTATGAAGAAGCTGGCGTCGAGACTGAAAAAATACCGCTTGACGATGATGCGCTTCAATTGGTACATACGCTTGAATAATCACAGGCACCTCATCCACCTAGGTGAGGTGTCAATATGACACACCGCCTCTACCTTCTCCTCCCCATCAGTCTCATCACTGTCTTTTTAGCCCATCTTTCTGTTTCATTGCTTAATGCCACTGTCATTTTTCTTGTCCTATTGTTCTTACTTTTATACACGCGATACCTCTCATTACTAGAAGTCATCGTCTTTCTTGGCGTCTTTTTTGTTGTTTTCTTTCGGTTTAGCGATTTATACGAACATCAGAGAGTAAAACCTTCGTTTGATCAAGATGAGTGGATTATCGGTGAAGTCACACAAGTGAAACAACAAGACGCCACATATCAACGCTTTGTTATTCAACCAGAAAACCGTACCTCGAATATCCTGATCACGCATTTTGATCCCCTAGATTTTGACCTTATTAAAGGGCAACGTTTGCGTCTAGACGTAACGTTTGAATTACTTGAATCACCACAAAACCCAGGCATGTTTGATTATGATCGCTATTTACTCACAGAAAATATAACCGCACAAGCTGTGGCTCAAACGGTTCATTATGAAGGGGAATCTTTTTTTACGCCCATTTTCACGTATCGTCTAAAATTCCTTCATCATTTACAGAGTCAATTAAGTGAGACTTCCTTTGGATTAGTCAGTGCGCTTGTGTTAGGGGAAAGAAGTTTACTTGATGACGCTTTTAAGGACTTGTTTACGCGCTGGCATTTAACCCATCTCTTGGCTATATCAGGGCTCCATGTAGGTCTGATGGTACACATGCTGTCGTTATTTTTATCGCGTGTATGTCGCTTGAATAAAGAAACGATATGGTTGGTCTTAATCTTAGTGTTTATTGCTTTTCCTTTTATTGCGGGAGGGACACCATCAGTCTTTCGCGCGAGTTTGGTTGGTTTATTAGGTTATTTAGCGCTCGCCATTCGAACAAAAGTGTCAACGCTAGATGCTCTCTCCTTTGTTTTTTTCTTTCTTATTATTTTAAAACCGTATTGGTTGTTTCAGCTAGGATTTCAATACTCTTTTCTTGTTACTTTTAGTATTGTGTTATCTCGTCCGATTTTATCACGGTTTAAACAGCCGATGACTGGCCTTGTTTTTATTACAGCCCTAAGTTTTTTTATCACTTTACCGCTTCAATTAAGCAAGTTTTATAGTGTTAATTTGTTGAGCTTAGTCGTCAATCCTCCAATAAATTTACTCTTTTCGCTCCTCATTATTCCACTATGTTTTAGTATCGTGCTGATGGCCCTTACTATGCCGGTGTTGTTACCTGTTGTTGATGTCATTCTTGTTACGATTTTTAAAGGTCTCTTTTTTGTATTAACAAAGATAGACAGACTTGTTTACTTTCCGTTTGTCACGGGACAACCTCTTCTACTGCATATCATCTTATATACAGTCAGTTTATTTATATTGTTGAGGTTAGTAGACCAAGAAAAGTATGGACGGGCCAGTCGATACGGCATCATGATCGTAATCATTGTCGCGTTGATAAAAATCATGCCTTATTTCGAACCTTACGGGCAAGTGACACAACTAAGCATCGGTCAAGCGAATGTGCTCGTCATGGAGTTACCCCATCGAAAAGGTGTTTACTTGTATGATATTGGGGCAACTACAGGAAAAGATTATATTGAAGTGACGGATGAAGCTTATACGCGTGTGATTAAACCTTTCTTACATTACCGTGGTATTCACAAAATTGATGGGGTATTCTTATCGCATAGCCATCAAGACCATATCGGTAGTTTACCTTTTTTAATTGAAGATTTTTTCGTTGAAAATGTTTATGTTCATACCTCCTTTGACCGAGACAGCAAGTTGCCTGATGTCAATTACACGTCACTTGAAGCTGGTCAGCGCTACCGTATAAATCAACATGATTTTGATATTGTTTTACCCGTCACGCTTCAACCGGATCCAAATGATAATTCAATGGTCATTCATACGACCTTTGGACCGCTATCATTTTTATTGACTGGCGATATATCGGCTGTACAAGAAGCGGTCTTTTTAACGCAGTATCCTAAAAAGGCTGTCGATGTATTGATGGTGGCCCATCACGGCAGTCAAACCTCAACGAGTGCCGCTTTACTCGAACAATTAGACCCCGGATATGCGGTTATTTCTGTTGGAAAAGATAATAGCTTTCATCACCCGCACCCTGATGTGATCACACGCCTTAAGGCGCATCAAATTCAACTGTTTCGAACGGATACGGACGGGGCGGTAATCTACCGGTTCCATAAAAATGATGGCACATATCGTTGGCGCACAATAAACGTGTATGAAAAATAATCGCCCGTTTCAACTTGTCAAAGTGGTGAAACATCTTTAAACTAAGTGGAGTAGAAGAGATAAATAGATCTGTCATCAGTACGAAAGAGGAGGAAGCTCCAATGAGAGCGACAGCATAATATGCATTATTTAGAAGCGAAGAAACAACTAAAAAAAATAGCGAAACAACCGGTCATCGTGATTTTCGGCGATGAACAGTTTTTAATTGAATCCCTAATCCAATCCATCGTGGATGAACGTTTATCTGAAACAGAAAAAGACGATCAGCTCGTGACTTATGATATGGAAGAACAACCTGTATCGGATGCGATATTAGAAGTTGAAACTTTCCCGTTTTTTGGTGGTAACAAAGTGGTTGTGTGTGAAGGGAGTTATTTCTTAACAGGTAAAAAAGTCAAATCATCGGTGGAACATGATTTGGACCGGTTGGTTCAATATGTCGAACAACCGGTTGATTTTTCAACCCTGATTATGGTCGTACCGTATGAAAAATTAGATGAGCGTAAAAAAGTCGTCAAAACTTTAAAAAAACAAGGAGACTTTATTGAGTGTAAATCCATTGTTGAACGAGACCTTGGTCAATGGTTCCAGTACTTTAAACAGCAGTATCAAATTGACTTCTCGAAAAGAATTGAAGAACGATTAATTCAAGAAGTTGGCACCTCGTTACAACTGCTTGAAAAAGAAATTGAAAAGTTGAGTTTATTTCAAGTTTCAGGCGCCATTAGCGATGAAGATGCGAAAGCGCTAATTTCACACTCAGCTAAAGCATCAAGCTTTACTTTAGTCGATGCGGTGATGAGCCGTGACCTCTCGCTAGCTATCAATACGTATAAAGATTTGGTACGTTTAAATGAAGAAGAGATTGGTTTACTTGCCTTACTCTCATCACAAATTCGGACGATCTATCAAGTCAAAACGTTATTGGCAAAAGGGTATGGCCAAAAGCAAATTGCTCAACAAATTAAAGTACACCCGTATGTCGTGAAGATGTCTGAAACACGTGCGAAGCGGTTTAACCTTGAGCAGCTATACCGAGCATTAGATTTATGTGCAGAGACAGATCATGCGATTAAACAGGGGGAAATGGAGAAACGTTTAGCATTTGAAATGTTACTTTATCAACTCGTTGCATAAAAACATAGGGGTGTTTTCTATTACTAGTAAGTAAGCAATCAATTATGGTAGCGAAAAACTAAAAATGACCAAACAAAAAACGATCCTTTTCGAATGAGGATCGTTTTTCATGTTGGTCATTGAAGTGTCTTATGCGCCTAATTGGTTAACTTTTTTCACTAAACGTGATTTTTGACGTGAACCATTGTTTTTGTGCACAATGCCTTTTTGAACCGCTTTATCAATTTTTTTAATTGCAACGTTAAGAGCTGCTTTCGCATCCTCAACTTTGTTGTCATTTACTAATTTTTCA
>JBNJFJ010000063.1:0-11105 GCA_051746745.1 Bacillota bacterium
TCTAATAATTTCACACATCACTATAATCTCTACTCAACAATTCCTCTCGCAAAGCATCAATAGTATCCTCAATTGGACCAACCTTGTTATCCAATACGTCCGCTTCTGCTTCTGCAAGTTTTTTTAATAACTCTGCATAATGGTTTATACTTGATACCACGCTATCACCCCTTCTAATAAGAATAGCCATGTATATGTTATATCAATATTCGCCTATATCGTCACGCCTCACCCTCATATTTAGCCTGAGTTTTTTCTACTTATTATGATGCTTTGTGGAGATACTTTTTTGTATAATCACACACGTACGGTAAAATAAATCATGGATCTAGGTAATGACATAACTATAAAGAAACGAGGTGACACCATGCCATATGTAACTATTAAAATGTTAGAAGGACGCACCGATGAACAAAAAAGAGCGCTTGTTGAAAAAGTAACCGATGCGGTTGTTGAAACAACGGGCGCCAGTCGTGAGAAAGTCGTTGTCTTTTTAGAAGACATGAAAAAGTCTGAGTATGCCGTTGGCGGAACAAGACTAAGTGATCAAGACTAACAAAAAAGACCTTCACGCCATATATTAGGCGTCAGGTCTTTTTTATTTTTGAATCAGTGTTTCTGTTAACCTTTAAGTCGGTTGAGTAATTCTTCTAGCTTTGGATCACCAATATAGTTTTCAATCGTCACAATATCATGGTCTTTAAATGACATGCGGGCACGATCTAAAAGGTTTTGGTGTACGACAATGATATCTGAATCTTTTGGCGCATCCTCAATACGGTAATGTTTCACTTCGATGCCATCAAGGCCAGCACTTTTTAATTTCTTTCTAAAAGTCGTGGCACCGAGTGCACTACTACCGGCACCGGCATCACAGACAAAGGAAATCTTAGAGACACCTTGTGTGTTCACTGATTGCGCATCAGTTGAACCTTGGTAAATGTTTTTACCTTCTGATTTCATTGTTTTTGATTTTTCCATTGATGCGGTTAAAGCTTCTGTGTCGTCATCTTTGTTTTTATCTAATTTCAAGATAATTGATGTCACAAAGAATGAAACAACCGTTGCGACAAGCACCCCTAGAATAATGCCAAGGAAGTTACCACGCGGTGTTAAGGCAAGATAAGCAAAGATTGAACCTGGGCTTGGACCTGCGACTAGACCAGCATCAAACAGTTGGAATGTCGCAATCCCTGACATCGCACCGGCAATCATACCTAATATCGTAAGCGGTTTCATCAAGACATACGGAAAGTATAGTTCGTGAATCCCACCGAAGAAGTGAATAATAATCGCCCCTGGTGCTGTCCGTCTTGCGGTTTTGTTGCCAAAGAACGTATAAGCAAGCAGTAAACCTAAACCTGGTCCAGGGTTAGATGCAACGGTGAAGTAAATTGACTTACCGACTTCTAACGTTTCCTGTAATCCAAGTGGGTAATAGATCCCTTGGTCAATCACGTTATTTAAGAATAACACTTTCGCTGGTTCATTAATTAAAGATAAGAGCGGTAAGAAACCTGTTGCAACAAGTGCTTCAATCGCGACCGTCACAGCTTCATTCGACACTGAAATAACCGGACCGATAAAGAGGTAAGACAGTAACAGTAAGAAGAAACCTAAAATACCAATCGAGAAGTTGTTAACGACCATCTCAAAACCGGCACGAATTTTATCCTCAAGTAACTTATCGAAACTTTTGATGATCCAGCCACCTAATGGCCCGATAATCATTGCCCCTAAAAACATTGGGATATCTGAACCGATAATCAGACCAATCGCACCGATCGACCCCATCACGGCCCCGCGCTGTCCACCGACCATGCGACCACCCGTATAAGCTAGTAACAGTGGCAGTAAATAGGTAATCGTTGGCCCTACCATCTCAGCTAAGTGAGCATTTGGCAACCAACCGGTTTCAATTACGAGAGCGGTTAAAATCCCCCAAGCGATAAAGGCCCCGATATTCGGTAGTACCATATTCGTTAGGAAACCACCCATCGCTTGAATCTTTGCACGAATTGACGGTTTTTGCGTTGACATTGATTGATTTGACATAATCTTTCACCCTTTCGAAAATGAGTTAAAACATCGTTTCATGTAAACGTCACGTTGCGTTTTGCTTTAATGGACTTACTCTTCTTCAACATTTGCGATAATTGCTTCAATCTCTTCTACACTACCTGCTTGTTCGAGGGCAGCGCGCAGGTCATCATCACCTAAAACACCGGCTAAATCTGAGATTAAATCTAAATGTCCTGAGCTACTTGTCGCGCCTAACACTAAGACAAGGCTGACGGGTTTATCTTCTGGATACATGACGGGTTTATCGAGCTTGAGTAAACTCATCCCGTCTTGTTTTACGCCACCTTTATTTTGGGCGTGTGGCATCGCAAAGTTTGGCACAATCACAATATACGAACCAAATTCATGGACGTTACTGATCATATCACTGACGTAGCTGTCATCAATTGAGCCATCTTTTAATAATGGTTCAGCTGCTAACTTGATCGATGCTTCCCACGATTCAACCTCTGGTTTATGTTGGATACGTCCTTGTAAATAATCTTTCAACATTGATAAATCCCTCCTGAAAATAGTCTCTCTGTTTTAACATCATTTCTGTATGGGCTTCCATTCATTATAAGCGACGCTAATTCGGGACACAATATCTTCATTGTGAATCATTGAATAATGTTTAATCGCTGGTGTGATCCCGTGTTCATCGATATAACCTTGAAGCTCAGTTGCCTCATCATCACCCGGATGATCAAAGTGATAAGCGACAGCGACCGCTTTAATGAAATAATCGACCGGTTGATTTAAGTCTAGAAGAACGGTCAATGGTTTGACTAAGCGCTCCTCTGGCCCGACTTTTCGAATCGGACTACGTCCGACCCGGGTCACCTCATCAGAAATGTTGTTGTTCATAAAGCGTGCCAGTACTTTTTCAATATAGGCATGTTGCGCCTCTTCTTCGACGCCGTGCACGTCGACAAAATATGCAGTGGCTTCGCGCATCAACCCTTGAATAAATGATAAAATGTCAGGAATCTGTAGTGCTTGTTGAATCGTTGATGCCCCGTTTAGATAACCGACATAAGCAGTCGCCGCATGTGCCATATTGACTAAATACAGTTTTCTTTCAATGAACGGTGTAAGGTCGTCGACATACGTCGCACCTGTTAGAGCTGGCAAGGTATGATTGATCATCTCGCTACGATTAATGACCCACTCATAAAAAGGTTCAACTAACGCAATCGATTCGCCATCGATATCTTTTGATAACGATAACCGATCAATCGCGGTGTTCACAAAACTGACGTGTCCTTTTAACTCAGCCATGGCCTTGTCGCCAATATAGTCTGACATAAGTGACTTTAACGTTGACGAGGCGTTCACCGCATTTTCATTAGCTAACACATCGAGTGGTTGGTCATTTTTTTTCACCCGCTTTAGCAGACCTTCACTTAAGATTGGCACAATGTATTTAAGATTATCAACACCAACGGACGTTGTGATGATGTCTGCATCTTCTATTCTCTTGATCACCTCCTCATGATCTGATCGACTATTTAAGGCGGATACACCCGAAACAGTTAACGTCGTTTGATCGTCATCGAGTAGCTCAATTTTGTATGCCCCTGTTTGATTTAATTGATCAATCATCGCTTGATTGACATCAACGAAACAGACATCATAACCTGATTGATTGAGTAAATAGCCAATAAACCCTCTTCCGATATTACCGGCTCCAAAATGTAGCGCTTTCATTTTTGTCCCCCTTTTTTAATCGTGAACCTGCCAAACTTAGAGATTACTCTAAGTTCGCGTGATATTGCCATAGACTGTGTAAATCCATGTTCTCTTGTTGGACCATCATCAGTGCGACCGTATCACCGAGTAGTAATAAACTTTGTTCAAACAGACTTGTCATCGGTTGAACGGATGTAATTTCATTTGGTAAAGCGAATTTTGTACTCACTGGAATTCGAACAAATGCATCTGAATACGCTTTCATTGAACAGTCTGGATTCGCCCCAATGTGCGCAACACGTGCGTTAAATGATTTGGCTTTTTTTGCGATAATCAGTGGAAAAGCTGATTCCCCGCTCCCTGATCCGACAATCAGTAAGTCTTTATCGGTAATCGCTGGTTCAGTAATTTGTCCTACGACAAATGTGTTTACACCTAAATGTGCTAACCGCTTCGCAATACCTTCCAATGCGAGTAATACTCGGCCAACCCCGACAAAGAACACTTTGTCTGCTTGTTTAATTTCACTAATGAGTTGGTCGACACTGTCTGCTTCTACACCTGATAATGCTTCAGCTAATTCTTTCGTAATCGCAGCTTGCGCTTCTTGATACTTCATTTACGATTCCTCCCGTTGTTTTAAGCCAGCGGCTATTTTTTCTTCCATGGTTGCTTTATTTTCAGCTAACGTATGACCTTTTACGAATAAGCTTGTGCTACCAGCGACGAGAAAATCGGCGCCTGCGGCTACTAAATCAGTAATCGTCTCAAGTGATACCCGGCCATCGACTTCAATTTGTGTATCTAAACCTAACTGATCGATCATGTGACGTAAGTCTTTTACTTTTTTATTCGCATAACGGACTTGTTTTTCATTCTTGTCTGTCGCAAACCCTGGATTGATTAACATAAGCAGTACCGTGTCCACTTGCGGTAACACGTACTCGAGTACTGATAGTGGTGTCGCAGGATTTAAAGCAACCCCGACTTTCACATCATTTTTTCTCATCAGATTAATATAGCGATCGATATGAACACTTGTTTCTAAATGGAACGTTATCTGTTCGACACCAATGTTGATCATCTCTTGAATAAAGAACTCATTGTCATTGGCCATAATATGCACGTCAAAGGCTAGATCGGTTAATTCACGTAAGCGCTTAATTGTATCAATGCCCAGTGGCATACTTGGACTGAAACTTCCATCGATGACATCAATGTGTAACGTATCAAGTCCGGCTGCTTCAATTTCACGAATCCCTGTTTCTAAGTTGGCTAGATCGGCGCACATAATTGATGGCGCGATTGTAATTGCATGTTTTTGCATTTCATTGCCTCCCTTTGCTGTATTTACTTAGATTATAGCGCACGTTTTCGCGCTTGTAAAGTATTAAACAGAAAAAACACGCAAAAATTTGCATGTTTTTAATTGTTTATCTTATTTCCTGTATATGTTAGAATGGTGTTAACAACGATATAGAAGGTGAGAAACATGTTAAAACAAGAACGTCAGGACTTTATTTTAGAAATACTCGATAACGAAGAACGCGTCATTGCCAGTGATTTAAGCCAAAGGCTCGACGTTTCAGAAGATACCATCCGCCGTGACTTAAAAGAACTGGATAGTCTCGGACTCATTAAACGGGTGCATAGCGGCGCCCTGCGTCTCGGTCCACCCGTACAGGACTTCACCAAGAGACAAGACGTCAATAAAGACATTAAGATCGAGCTAGCTAAAAAAGCCGTAGAATTCATTAAAGATGATATGGTGTTGTTAATCGATAGCGGAACGAGTAACTTAGCATTTGTGAATCAACTGCCACTTAGTTTAAAAGCGACTGTTATTACTAATAGTCCACCGATTGCCATGGCGCTCGGCAATCATGATGATGTTGAGGTGATTATGTTAGGCGGCACGATGTTTAAAGAATCAATGGTTAACCTAGGCGTAGAGACGATTGAAGCTTTAAATACAATCCGCGCGGATATTTATATTATGGGGATACACAAGATTGATTGCAGTATTGGTATTAGTGTTCCAAGTATTGGGGAGGCCTCGGTTAAACGAAAAATGATTGAAGTGTCCAATGATGTCTTAAGTATGGTAACGTCAGATAAACTCAATACGTTTGCCAGTCATATTATCGCCCCGACGAATGTGTTAACGTATATGATTACCAATAGTAAGAAAGACGATGTCCTGGCGATGTATGAAAGTCAACAAGTCACCGTGATTCGTTAAGACTGCAACCTTTGCTTCCTTTAAAACAGACACAAACAAGCATTTATGGCAGCCCCACCATTCCTGGTGGGGCTTTTGTTTATCTTCATTACCTTTATAGCCTTATCTTGACCTTTTGAAACCACTAGTTACATCTTTAAAAAAGTTTTAATTATGCTCATTCGTTGTACTTTAGTCATATTTTGTGTGATGACACATACGATGTCCTGCCGATGTATGAGAGTCAACAAGTCACTGCGATCAATTAAACATGCATAAACAGGCACCGGTGTCACAGCATAGGAAAAGACACACCATATAAACGCATGGTGTGCCTTTTTCTGCTTTTTATAATCTCTTATAACCTTTTTACTTCATAACTATAATGCAGAACACAACTTACCTAACATATTTACCATCTAAAAGCTTCTTTAAGTACCCAATCTCTTGAATCAACTTCTCACCAATATTTGTTTCGCGCACTTTTTTCCGGCGCAATTCTTTATCGACCAATCGCTTTTTCGATAGCACATCGGTTCCGTTTTTAATGACGTCTTGTTTTGAATGGAAGTAATGATGAGCGACGAGTTCAATGCCGTATGAATTGTAAACAAGCGTATACCCAGCAATCCCTGTCGTCTTTTGGTACGCTTTAGAAAAGCCGCCGTCAATTACGATCATTTTTCCATTCGCTTTAATCGGGTTCTCTCCTTCAATTTCTTTCACCGGGGTATGGCCATTAATGATGTGCCCCGATTCCGCATCAAGCCCAAACGCTTCTAAGATATTTCTCACCACTTGTTCATCTTCTCTTAAGTAGTAATAGGCATTTTTACGTTCTTTATGCGTCGCTTTATCATCGATAAAGTAACGTTCAAACGTCGTCATCTCCTTTTTACCAAACAGCGATGAATGTTCACCGGTCCACATATACCACACCATATCCGTGGCGAGGTCATCGGTGATTCGCTTATTGGCATAACTGTCACGCAGGAACGATTCGAATTGGTCAAGCAATGCTTTTCCACTATAGGTTTTCTCTTCAATCTCAAATGAAGCGAAACTGCCGTCATCATTAAGCGGAATACAACCGTGAATCAATAAATTACCGTTGTAGCGTAAATAAAAGTTACCTTTTTTCATTAAGAAATCCATATGACGGGTGAGCTTTTCTGAGTGCTGCACATTAAATAACAGTTGATTAATCACTCGTTCTTCTTCCTCTAGTAAGACACTTGGGTCTTCTGGGTCCACCGTCTGGAAGCACGGTGCTTTTAAAGGATACGTCTTTCCGTCTAATTCGATTGTTTCTTTCTCATAATCAATAAACTCTAAAATTCGGCGATGCTCAAGATTAAACGATGGCCGGCGCTTAATAATCGGCAGCTCTAATTTGAACTGAATCATCGTAATCGCTTGGTGCATCTTCGTAATTTCTAAGATTTCATCATCTGTCAGTTCTTCCCCTGGTTGTAATTTCGGCCGAAAGGCTGGATGATCGTCGTAATAATGATTCGCTAACATCTGTAAGGGGCGTAAATTAATCCCGTACCGGTCTTCAATAATATCTAAATTATTGTAGCGGGCACAAATACGAATAATGTTGGCGAGATTCACCTTAGATCCACTATAAGCACCGAGCCATAACACATCATGATTCCCCCACTGCACGTCAACCGAATGGTGCTCGATCAATGTTTCCATAATTTTATCGGGTTTTGGTCCTCGGTCATAAATGTCCCCAACGACGTGGAGATGATCGACGACAAGCTGTTGAATCGTATAACATAAACCGACAATCAATTTATCGGCTTGATTGAGTGAAATAATCTGTTGGATAATCTTTCGGTAATACTCCTTCTTATTCTCAAGTAAATCGACCTTATACAACAGTTCTTCAATAATATAGATAAAGGCCTTTGGTAAGGCTTTTCTGAGCTTCGACCGTGTATATTTACTTGATGTATAAGAGGTAAGACTAATTAACTTCTTGATTACATCCTCATACCATTGATTCAATTCTTGTTGGTCATCAAATTGTTGTTTCATCATTTTTAGCTTTTGTTCCGGGTAGTAGACAAATGCCGCTAGATCATTCATCGCCTCTTTCGGTAATTGATCTTTGAATAATTCTTCGATCTTATCCTTTACCTTCCCTGACCCGTTTCTTAAGACGTGACTAAACGCTTGAAACTCCCCGTGCAAATCACTGACAAAGTGCTCCGTCCCTTTTGGTAAGTTTAAAATCGCTTCTAAATTAATAATTTCAGTCGCCACTTTTTCTTCGGTGTCATACTTTTCTGCGAGTAATTCTAAATACTTCCGTTCCATTGTTCTCCCCCTTTATACAACCGTTCGTGCGTCTTGGTCCTCCTCTTTACTTTGACATGTTTCGCTAAATATTACCTTCTATTTTACAGGCTACTCACGGTTATGGCTAGTTGATTTATGTGTTGTTTCTGAAAATTTAAAAGGGTAAGGCTTACATCTTTAACGAGTGCCTTGGCCAACATTTACTTTAAGCTGATTTAAAAAAGACCACCTTACATAGGTAAGATGGTAAAAGAGCGGGAATACGTCAGCCATATCATATCCCTTAGTGCTTGAAGCTCATTAAAGTGTTGCTTACTTATTTCTTAACTTTCGTTAAGGCTTGATTCAACTTATTTAATACACGCGGACTAAGCGTGTCTGAATCCATACTTGCGAGAGTGTCAACTTTCATTGTCGACATCATTTCATACATCGGTGCTTTCGTGACGTCTCCTAATTGTTTAAAGAGAATCTCACGCGTCTGTTCGTTTGCCACCAACGCTTCAAACGTGTCACGCGCAGAGAAAACGTCATCCGTGATCACCACATCTTCGAGCGGGGTCTCATCTGTTTGGTCATCTGGCATATCAAACCAGTTGCCAACAAGGCCACCTTCATCTTTGACCGGTGCTTTATAGCGTGGGTCAAACGTGGCTACTTTATCAAAATAGCCGGTATCGGTTTTACCTGTATTCGAGACGACCATCACTTTATTTCCTCCGTCACTTAAGACGACATCAGAAAAGACGACGGTTCTATCTTCTTGATGTTGGGTCACGTGTTTCTTACCATTGACATAAAGGGTGATGCTGTCTTCGTTTGTGTACACTTTAAACTGGGTCACATCCCCTTCACGGTTCACGTAGCGTTTACCCGTTAAATGCACGACAGCGTCTTCTCGCCAGTAAGCTTGATAGAGATAAAAAGCATCTTTTTTGATCTTACGATCATACGTAATCAGCCCTTTATTATTGCGCCCCTTTACGCCCCCTTCATCACGGATATTAGCGCCGAAGTCAAACATATTCCAGACAAAGGTTGACCAAAGAAACTTGCGTTCATGAAAGATTTTATACACCTTCTCTTGATAGAGCGCATGGTAATCTTCAGTGTAATCTTTTACTTTCGGGTCAGTGTTATGGTAACGAATAATACCCTCAGCCCCGTATTCACTAATACCAATTGGCACATCAGGATTCTCTTCGTGGAATTAATCTAAGAACGGTGCGAATTCTTCTGCCTCACCAACATACCAGCCGTAATACTTATTGTAGCCAATCAGGTCGGTTTCCTGGTTGTACGCATCATCATTTTCGACAAACATAACATTCGCCATTGTGGTCAGACGGGTTGGGTCTTCTTGTTTCGTTAAAACGTTTAGTTCATGAACCAAATCTCTGTCCGCTTGTTTATCGCCACCAATTTGAATCTCATTTTGAATCCCCCAGAAACAGATCGACGGATGGTGTAGATTTTGACGAATCAGTTCAATCATTTGTGATTTCGCATTTTTACCGGTCACATCTGTTTTTGACATTCGGGAAATAAAAGGCGTTTCTGCAATGGTTGCTCATCATTGATACCTTTTTCAAAGGTCCACGCCTGATTAAGGTTGATTCGTTTAGGCATAGTAACCATCCTTTCTTAATTTTATGCTTAACGATACTGTACTTTCACTATCTCAAAATATCATTCATTTTTTCATTAAACGGAGGAATTCATCTTCAATTTTCTCTAAGCCAAACACCTCAATAATTTTCGGTCCGAAACATTCAATATGTTTGACATCCATCGTATCCATGGCACAGCCGTCAGAATCAACGCAGACGAGTACGTTGTGCTTTTTGTGAAAATCAACTAAATTTGTGTTCATGTTGTTTACCCCTTTGTTTTAAAACAGGGTTATCACAAGTGATAACCCTGTCGCTATTTATTTTTATTTACTACCTTTTTCTCTTATGCACCTGAGTAAGCGTGGAAGCCACCATCAATTGGTAACACAACGCCTGAGACAAAGCTTGAATACTGCGCATCTGCGAGGAAAAGAACCGCACCGATTAATTCTTCCGGATCACCGAAACGTTCCATTGGTGTTGCGTTAATGATTTTTTGTGAACGCGCGGTATATGACCCGTCTTCGTTTAAGAGCAATTTTTCGTTTTGTTTTGTGACTGAGAAACCTGGTGCAATTGCGTTAACATGTACACCCGCTTTAGACATGTAAGTCGCTAACCATTCCGTAAAGTTACTGACAGCCGCTTTACCACCAGAGTAAGCTGGAATTTTCGTCAGTGGCGTGAACGCGTTCATTGATGACACGTTAATGATTGTCGCATCTTTACGCTCGGCCATGTCTTTACCGAAGACTTGTGATGGAAGTAATGTCCCTAAGTAGTTAAGGTCCATCACAAAGCCAATCCCTTTTGGATTGTTTCCACCGGCACCGTTTAGGAGAATATCAACACCGCCGTAAACCTCATCAACTTTTGCTTTGGCCGCTTTAAATGATTCAACGTCAAGCACGTTAGCCGCATCTTATTGTAAGTCCATCACGACAACGTTCGCGCCTGCTTCAGCTAAGGCTTTACAGAAATAGCTACCGAGGACACCGCCACCGCCTGTGACCGCTGCGACTTTACCGGATAAATCAAATTTGTGTTGTTTCATCTTCATTTCCTCCCTTAATTGGTGTTCGTTTTCGTTAGTGATTATGACTTTATTTATCGCTTTAGGGCGAGAAGACACCTTCCTCAAGTGCGTCAGCACTAGGTGGGTGATGAATCGCTTGTTTTCAATATTTTTGAAGTGACAAACATAT
>JBNJFJ010000064.1:0-11043 GCA_051746745.1 Bacillota bacterium
GAATTAAAAGCACCACTCAATGGTGCCATGACCGACACCATTAAAGAAGGTTTAGGTGGCAAGCTTGACTTTAAACTCTACCACCACAACCAATTAATCCATGCGGATTCAAGTCCATATGCCGGTATAGAAGTTGTGAACATGACCAATATAAACGCAAATTAAAACACTTAACATAACTATAACTTTTTAACAAAAAAAACCATGTAAACCTTTGACAAACACGATAGTTTCCTTTAGACTGAAAATATTGATTTTTCTATTTGTTGCTTTTATTTTCTAAATAATGAATTTTGGAGGTGTTTTTATGAAAAAGATATTACCTGTTGTTTTAATTGTATCAGGTATGATTGGGCTATTGTGGGTAATGACTGTCACCTATACTGACTTTGAACAAGCTTCAAATCAAGCCACCAGCAATTTATCAACGCTCCTTATGCTCATGTCCCTTTACGCGTTTCTTTTTGGTATGTTAATGGAATATCGGGGACTATCCCGCCTATTAAAAGGTGACATAAAACTTCAATCAACGTTACTTGTTGTGACAGCGGTATTAATGGTCTTTGTTTTTATCCCTGCGACAAGTTGGATTGAATGGTTTAGTTTAGATCATCCTTTATACCTTGAAGTACTGATCATTCCTGAAACACATATGATGTTAGCTGTTTTAGCTGGTACATTATTCGTTCGATCATTTACTAAAGAATCACGCTAACTAGCAGTCAAACAGACGGTACATATTATTATCAACTGTTAATACATAAGGAGGCCTGTAAATGAAGAAACTTGTTTTCATACTTTCAGTTATACTGCTCACCGCTTGTAGCAGTGACCAACCAATGAAACCAACCACACCAACGAATACAGCACAATTAATGAAGTTTCACATCGATAGTCAAAATTATGATTATTTCCAGTCGTTGTTCGCAGAAGGACGAGAAGACATCATTTCCGAGGAAACATTTGAAGGCTTTGGAGAGGTGTCGACATCAGGCGCTAATTTTAAAAACTATGAATTGCTCACTTTCGATAATGGTGAAATGTTGCTGATTGAATTTAAGCCTCAATTCGACAATGAGGAAGAGCTCAAGATTGTGAATGTGATCCGCGTTCCTGATGATATGAAAGAATTGTTTGAAGCACAAAATGAATAGCTTTACTAAAACAATCATGCGGTTTAGTGTGATTGTTTTTTCATGTTGAAAAACGTCATCGTTTTTCAAAAAAACGCCGTTATTGTTTGTTTTCCAACTTATAGATCACTGTTTTTTTCCATTCTGTTGTCTCCTCGCTTTAACTCGTTCTGATATACTCTTTATCATAACGATGAGAGGAGTATATTGATGGAACACTACAAACAAATCCCCGACCATTTAGCAACCAAAACAACCCTTCTGAAAGTCCACCACCGAAAAATCACCGAAAAGACTAAAGTAAGAGGGACAGTAAGTCTCTACACACCACACGGCCGCAAAACTTTTAATTTATATGCGATTGAAGATGCTATCCTAATTAAGAAGCGTCATGTAGAAATCAAACATGTCCCCCTGACAGACGAAACATTAAGCGAAGCGTTATACATTATAAACAAATCCGCCAAAAAAAGCCGTGATGCGAAAAATCTCGCCTATCTCTTAGGCGATCACCAAACAACACAGAGTCAAAAATCTCGGCAAATGAACTTGTATAAATTAAAAGATAGAACATTAGAAATATTAGCCGCGCAAAGAAAACTCATCTATCTCGGCTATCACGAAATGGATGATGATTACCTATATCTTTATCGCTTCGGTGAGTATACCTTCCATATCCCTAAACATGTAGAAGGAAGTTCCCCCTTACTGAATGATCTATCTGAGCCAATCTCTTCAGAACAAACAAGGAAGACGACTTTGAAATTTAGAGAAGCACAAGCCCTCATCCAAAGATTTTTAAAGGAAAATGGTGAGAATTCCTGATGGCGTATAAGTAGCTTCACGAGACTTGTTTGTATATTTAAACGAGGATTCACCCCAGAAGGCGAATCCTCGTTTGATTTCTATTCAGTCATTTATGCTTAAGCTTGACCTTGTTTTACCCAATCGGCTACTGTCACTGTACGTTTAGCCTGATATTTTACTGCTGCTTCAACATCTTCAACCATGTTACCGTCTTGGTCAACCGATACACTTGTACCATACGGGTTGCCACCCGCACCAAAGACAACCGGATCAGAGTAACCAGGTGTTACAATAATCGCCCCCCAGTGCATCATCGCTGTATAAAGTGATAACAATGTCGCTTCTTGTCCACCATGAGGATTTTGAGCTGATGTCATCGCACTTACGACTTTATTGACGGTCTTACCATTTGCCCAAAGACCACCTTGCATATCAATGAATTGTTTCATTTGTGATGGCATCGTACCAAAGCGTGTTGGTACACTAAAGATAATCGCATCGGCCCATTCAATATCATCACTTGTTGCTGACGGAATATCTTTAATTGACTCAACGGTATTCTTCCATCCTTCATTACCATTAATAACAGCTTCTGGTGCTAACTCATCTACTTTAACTAAGCGCACATTCGCACCTGCTTGTTCAGAACCTTCCTTTGCCCATTTTGCTAATTGGACGTTTGTTCCACCCATACTGTAAAAAATAACGGTCACGTTTGTCATAATAACCTCGCTCCTTTTTTTGTTGTTTTTTATTTGTTTCTTAATGTGATATCTACCCATTACATTTATTTCTAATCATTTTTCTCATATATTATTTGAATTGATGCGTTGCTTATCGACGTACTCGTTTATAAAAGCGTTTAATTTGGTCGAACTAATTCAAACATCTCACCTAACTTGCTGTATGACTTTCCACCTAATCGCGTCACCGGCTTTAATCGTTCATTATCAATGACGGTTTCGTCAAAAACAGCGTCAGCTAAATGATAGTGGACCACGCGTACAACGATAAGATCGGCACTCTCATCACCGACAACCGCATGTGTATCAAGTACACACTCCATGCTTATCTGAGCCTCTTTCACCCCGTCTACTTTCACATGTTGACTCTTCACACGTGTAAAACCAAAGGTATCTACTTCACTTTCATCTCTAGGTAATGCACTTGCGGTCTGATTAATTTTTTCAACATTTGTTTCGTCAACAATATGGATCACACACTCACCTGAGTCAATGATGTGACGCGCTGTATCCTTCATTTTTTTATCCTTACGCTGAACAGAAATCATTAAAAGTGGTGGTTCAGCTGACACAATTGTAAAGTAACTAAATGGCGCGCCATTAATTACTCCTTCTTTAGACTGTGACGTCACGAAAGCAATCGGTCTTGGGGCAACGGCACGTGTAAGTAAATGATAATGTTCACGTTTGGATAAGTTTGTTGCTTGTAATTCAACCATCACATCACTCCTTTTATCTCGAATTCAAGATAATTATAACGTAAGTGATTTCAGAAGGCAACCCTTACGCTTGTACTTCAAAATTCCCAAAGAAAAAAGACAGGTCATCGCCTGTCTTTTTCATGTCGATCATTCTTCTAGTTATCTTTGTTACAGATAGTTATCTAAGTCTTTTACCGTTTCGATATCATCTAAATTCAGCGCAATTGTTTGAAGCCTTTGTTCATTAAACGTTTAGATTATTTAATACAAAAACAGTCTTGATACTCTCGCTAAAGAGTCATCAAGACTGTTTGTCAATAAAGATATTCACTATGCTTCATTTAAATCAGCATTAATTAAATCCAAAATATCATTTTTAATCTCTAAATATTGTTCATCTACTTTGACGCGGTGATTATCTTTTTCTAACGCTTGATAGGTGTAGTCCAAGTCATACGTTTTAATAATGGTTCCAGGCTGTTTCGACATCACAATCACACGGGTACCGAGTGAGAGTGCTTCATCAACGTCATGCGTAATCATCATGACGGTATTTTTATTTTTATGCCACAAATCACGAATAAGTGTCTGCATATTCAGTCGGGTAAGCGCATCGAGCGCCCCAAGTGGCTCATCCATTAAAATCATTTCCGGTTCATTTGCGAGAACCCTCGCTAAAGCAACCCGTTGACGCATCCCACCTGAAAGATCAAAAACCGCTTTATCTTTATCTTTCAATAACCCAATTTGGTCAAGGAATTGATCCGTTATTTGATCAATCTTAGCCTTTTTAACTCCTCTGACCTTTGGACCAAAACCAACATTATCTTTTACTGATAGCCAAGGGTATAAGGTAGGCGATTGAAATACAACCCCGCGATGCCAATCCGGCCCCTTGATTACTTTCCCTTGAAACGTTGCTTCACCTTCAGTCGGTTGTTGGTAACCTGCAATGATTTTAAGAAGCGTACTCTTCCCGCAACCAGACGGACCTAAAATACAAAGAAATTCATTTTTCTGTATCTCTAAGTCAATATCATCTAAAGCAAGGACCGATTCCGCTCCTTGGCCATAATCCATACTCACATGATTAAGTTCGATTAAAGGTGTTTCTTTTGTCATTATGAAAACTCCTTACGTATAGTCTCTTAACGTGCTAAGTAAGCTTCAATATATTCAGGATTAATAAACGCATCAAAGTCTTCTTGTGAAGGTGATTCTGAAATCGAGCCTTGTTCAAGTAGGAAATCTGACGTTTGTTTCATAACGCGTGAGAAGTCACCCGCTTCTTCTGATGTCCCTAAATATTCACTGCTTATTTCTTGTTCTGGGGTTAACCAAACGGACCCTTCCATTTGCATTAAAGCTTCCTCTGGTGCGATTTCTAATGGATCTTCGACAATTTCAGACGCCGCTTTACTATCCTCACGGTAAAGGTTTCCACCTTCAACAAGTGCGGCGATAAAATCAGTTGTTAAGTCTTCGTATTGCTCAGTAAAGCCTTTACGCGCAAGTAACACATTAGCTGTTTTATGTCCCATTTCAGCTGCTTGTTCAGAAGAAATCAACATTTCACCGTCTTCTAACAATTTACCGAGGGATGGCTGCCACGTATAAGCCGCATCAATATCCCCGCGTTCCCAGGCTGCCACAATATCAACGGTCTTCATATCAACAAGTTCCACATCATCGGCAATACCGGCATCATTTAATACTTGTAACAAGCTATAATGCGACGTTGAAGCAAACGTCGTCGCAATTTTCATGCCTTTTAAGTCTTCGACTTGTTCAATGCCTGTTCCTTCACGAACAGCTAACGCTTCAATCTCACCAAGAATTTCATGTAACCAAATGAGTTCCACATCTAACCCCCGAGACAGGGCGATGATCCCGTTCGTGTTACCCATTGAAGCAAAATCAACACTTCCTGAAGCGAAGGCTTGATTGGCTTCAACACCTGAGTCAAAGACAACAAAGTTCGTTTCAATGCCTAAATCGGCAAAATACTGATCAAAATAGCCTTCTGTCTTGGCAACCATTTCGTCATTTGGCACGCGTAAATACCCGATATTAACGACTTCCGGTTGATCTGAGCCAGATTCATTACCTTCTGAGGAATCGTCACCACATGCGGTGAACACCAGAAGCCCTACTAACATGACTAACATTAATTGCATCGTTTTTTTCATCATTAATCTTTTCCCTTCCAAAATACTAATTTGTTTTCAAGTAGCAACAAGCCACCATCTATAATAATACCGGTAATCCCCATGATGATAATCCCAACAAACATCACGTCAGACCGTAAGTATCTTGATGCATCAATCACCATCCAGCCAATCCCGCTTGTGGCCGCTGTCATTTCAGCCGCAACGAGTGTTGTATAGGCAAAGCCCATCGCAGTTCTAAGACCAGTAAAGATGTCTGGCATACAGGCTGGTAAGACGACTTTGGTAAACACATCTTTTTGACTTGCCCCGAGTGACTTTGAACTTAAAATATAGTCTTGGCTGACGCTATTTACTGCCGCCACACAAGCAATATAAATCGGCGCAAAAGCTGCTAAATAAAGCAACGTCACTTTCGATCCATCATCAATCCCCATCCATAAAATCAGGAGCGCATAATACGCTAAAGGGGGTATCGGGCGATAAAATTGCACAATCGAATCAACAATCGCCTTAAACTTACTAAAATAGCCACTTAAGAGCCCTAACGGGACAGCTGTAATAAACGCTAAACTAACCGCCCAAAAAAGTCTTACAAAACTATCACTGAGATGTTGCCATAGACTCACATTTCCGTAACCGTTCTTGACAATATTCATAAACGTCTGCCACACCACTTGCGGGGATGGTAACAGGAGTGAAGACATCTCACCTACGTTTGTGAATATAAACCACAGTACGATTACAATCAGCCATGTCAACAAGGTCAAGGTCACTTCAAATGGATTTTTTGACTGTTTGACATTCATAGTAATCCTCCAATATTTTATAATCTATTTTTATTATACCATTCCCTAGCTTACCAGAAGTTTTCATCTTATTACAAGTGGGGGTATACAATTTGAGGAGAAAATTTATGTTTATCTCTCTTTAATATGTTAATCTCTTTTTAATTAGAAATAGCGGGAAGAGTATTCTTCCCGCTACAGATTATTCGCTTTTAGACGTTAGTCTATCTTCTTACACCTTAAACAATCTTAGTTAAAGTTGTAATCCGTGACAATTGGTTCGCGTTTTGATACGACATCATTGAAGTATTCATATTCACATACCCCAAGGAATGAGCCATCTAAGTTATAGACATGATCATAACCTAATTGGCCTAGTGCACGGACCATATTATAGCTACGTTGACTTGAACGGCAGTGAACGTAAACAGGTTGGTCTTTTGGAATCTCATCCAAACGATCACGGAACTGGCTGAGTGGAATATTTACCGCGCCTTTAATATGGCTTAGTGCGTATTCATCTTCTTCACGCGCATCAATAATCATCGCCTTTGATTCTACTAGTTCACGTACTTTTGTGACAGGTACCTTTTTCACTTCACCATTTAATATATTTAATGCTGTAAGCGCTGCGTGATTAACAACATCTTTTGCGGTTGAGAAGTGTGGTGAGTAAGTTAACTCTAATTCTTTTAAGTGTTCTAAATTACCATTAAGCATAATCGCTGTCGCAATGACATCAATTCGCTTATCGACATTCCCGCGACCAACCGCTTGGGCGCCAAGAATCTTACCTGATGGGACTTGGAAAATCAGTTTAAAGAATAAGTTTTCAGCATCTGGCATTAAACCTACTTTATCTTTAGGAATGACATAGCTGTAGTCATAGTCAATACCACGTGCTTGACATTGTTTTTCGTTAAGACCGGTATTAGCGGCGTTCATACCAAACATTTTGACACTTGATGAACCAATGACCCCTGTATTGACGTACGTACGGCCATAGACATGGTCAGCTGCTGCACGTGCTTGACGCTGAGCTGGACCTGCGAGGGTTAATTGTGTTTTTTGACCTGTGAAGAAACAGGTTGTTTCAATTGCATCACCGACTGCGTAAATATTCGGGTCACTTGTTTGATAGTGATGATTTACTTTGATTGCGCCACTTGCTGAAAGTGCTAAGTCTGCTTGTTTTGCGAGTGTGTTTTCTGGACGAACCCCAATCGCCATGACGACGGCTTGGGCATTAATTTCACGCCCTGAAGCTAGGATGACTTTATCTTTCGCGATTTTTTGAACACTGTCACCTAATACTAAATCCACACCGTTTTTCATAATTTCACGGTTGATCATTTGCACCATATCATAGTCAAGTGGTGCCATAACTTGGTCTTGTGCTTCTACTAATGTGACGTTATACCCAGCATACTTCAAGTTTTCAGCAACTTCTAAACCGATGTAGCCACCACCGACAACGGTCACATCTTTCACATCATTGTCTTTTGCGTAGGTTGTTAATGCTTCAACGTCTGGTACTGTCTTCATCACAAACACGTGCTCATCGTTGATTCCTTCGATACTTTGCGGGCGAAGCGCTACTGCACCTGGTGCTAAGAATAAGACGTCATAACTTTCAGTATATGTTTCGTTTGTTTGAACATTTTTCACTTCAACTGTTTTTTCTTCCTTATTAATTCCGACAACTTCATTGTAGACAC
The DNA here is from genome assembly GCA_051746745.1 of Bacillota bacterium. Lineage (GTDB taxonomy): Bacteria > Bacillota > Bacilli > Bacillales > Amphibacillaceae > Halolactibacillus. The sequence goes on from JBNJFJ010000064.1 coordinate 8,059, forward strand.
GTGCATCAATGTTATATTGCTTATCAAATTCTGGTGGTGTCATTAAGACTAAGTCTTGTGACTTTTCAATGTCACCACTAATATGGAACGGAATACAACAGTTTGAGAATGATACGTACGGGCCTCTTTCAAACATAATAATTTCTGCTGATTCATCTAAACGTCTCACACGCGCCGCAACTGAAGCGCCTCCTGCAACACCGCCGACAACTAATACTTTTTTACCCATGATAATTCCTCCTTGAATTTGACGGCCACCTATGGCCGTTGATTATTTCTTCTCTTACTCTTTATTTTTTCCCGATACGATGTGGTAAGATACACACTTTACCAGCGAATAATTTCATACCCGCAATACCACCAAGTGTCATCGCAAGTAAGAACACCCAACCTGAGAATGAGAAACTTGAGATGGCTGCATACATCGCACCAAGGTTACACCCTAATCCAAAACGTGAACCGAAACCTAACATTAAACCACCTAAGGCAAAATAGAAGGCATCTTTTTTATTGAAATTAAAATCAAACTTAAACCGTTTAGCTAATAAGAAAGCAATCGTACAACCGAAGAACAGTCCTAAGTTACGAATTGTACCCGCATCACTTAATAATCCCGCTTCTACTTTTGCCAGGTGCGAACCGAAATAGTCCGGATTAAAATCAAAACCTAATAAATCAAAGAACCAAACATTCAATGTGAGAACCGCAGTCGATGCGCCCCAGTTTTTATCTGTCGTTACGAGGACGAAGATCGCACCTAAAGCTAAAGCTAGTGCACCTAATTTAAAGCCCCAACGCTCAACAAATAATTTATGATACGTGTGTTGACTAAAGAATGATGTCTTTTTAGATTGATCGAGTGGTTTCTCAAAGTCTTCATAGTCGCCTTTAGGGTCCATGTATGTTCCTTCAGCTTTACGCATATTTTCATACTTTACAGTAATCCAGTAAAGAACACCGAGTAAGGCCGCGGTCAAGGCAAAAGCTCCGAAGTAACCCATCACTTGTGGGAAGTGTAATCGCACCCCAATTTGACCAATCGCCGTGCCATCAACAACTTGACGTAAGTAGTGACCTGGCGCTGTACCGAGGACGAAGAAGATGAATGCGATCATCGCACGGCCGGCACCTTCACCAAAGTCGGCTAACGTACCAGAACCACAAGCACCTGCAAGCATCATCCCCATACCGAAGATAAAGCCACCAATCACGGTTGCGATATTAGTAAAGTAAACGTTGGTTGTCCCTGGAATAAATGCTTCACCGTCTCCAGCTAAATAAGCTGGTAATAACCCATCAGCTGCTGCTTTCCATTGTAAGCCCATTGTTACAAAAGCTGTCACTAAAATAAGAATAATTAACGCTTTTGTTAAACTACCTTCACCACGCATATAAATACGTTTAATACCACCCGCAAAACCAAAACGAGCCCGTGTTAACACGTATCCTAAGTACACACCTGCGATTAAATAAACAGGTAAACTTGCCTTTAAACCATTAAGATACACACCGAACACAACCATTAACCCTAATAAGATAAACCCAATCACTGGTTGTGTGTACGACGCGCGTTCATATTCTGGTTCTAAAAACGCTACTTTTTCACTATTTTGTCCTAAACTCATATTTTCTTCCTCCCTTTAATTAAACACCTTCATGATGACACCAACAACCAATACGCTCATTTATTCACAAATAATAATAAAAAATATTCCGAACTTCTTCGTTCGTTTTGTTTGTGATGTCCTTAACAAGTTTAATTATAATCGTAATATCAATGTTTTGTGAAATGAAGAATAAGAATACTACTATAACAAAAATGAATATAACTGACTTCTATGTATGAAATATTGTAAAAGTATTCACAAACTTTTTAGCAGTTAAAGTTAATTAATACGACGAAAGCATTGTCACGCTGTACCTTTACCCGTTCTCTCAACCTCAAGATTGTATGTTCACCGTAAACTTAACATCGCTTTTCATTTTAAAATTATGCTATAGTTAACGTAATGACACATATTTTTTCTTATGATTAATTATCATTTGTTATGATTGATTAACAATAGATTAAAAAGCTTATAGATTATGAGAGGAGCTGATTCGATGTTAGACTATCGTTATAAAACATTTTTAGTACTTGCCGACCAACTGAATTACACGAAAGCAGCGAAACTGCTGGCATTATCTCAGCCAGCCGTCACAAAACATATTCAATACTTAGAAGAACATCTCCAAGTAAAGTTATTTCAATATGAAGATCGTACCCTTAAACTCACGCAAAAAGGGAAATACTTAAAAGATCATTTAACTGTCTTAAACCGAGAAATTTCAGAAATACTCGATACGTTGTCAGAACATGAGGAGGTACCATCCTTTATGATTGGAGTAAGTCGAACGATTGGTGAGTATTACATCCCTGAACATACGTGTCTTTTCTGCGAGGAGAAGCGGGTGAAAATTAATTTAATGGTCGAAAATAGTGAGCGACTCCTTCAACTATTAAAAGATGGGAAAATTGATTATGCCCTCTTATCAGGACCTGTTCAGTCACCTGATTTAACGGCAGTAAGCTTTTATCAAGATGAAGTCATACTCGCTTGTTCACCAAGACATCATTTGGCTAATCAAACCCTTTCACTAAACGATTTAAAACATGAACGCGTCCTTCTGCGCGAAGAAGGCGCAGGGCTAAGTGATGCGATTGATCATCAATTAACCGAAGCGAAACAATCGCTTCACCAACTGACACGGATCAATCGGATTGGCAACATTCAATTACTAAAAAATTATATCAAAAATAATGATGGGGTCGGCTTTTTATATCATATCTCTATGTTAAATGAATTAAAAACAGGTGAATTAACGACGATCACCTTGTCTGATTTTAAGGTTCATCAGCCTTTTTATCTCGTCTACCCGACACAATCAAAATCAAAAAAAGAAGTCGACTGTATGCTTGAGATTTTCTCACCAAGTGACCCAACT
>JBNJFJ010000065.1:0-10943 GCA_051746745.1 Bacillota bacterium
GTGACGTCAGTTAAAACGGTTGGGGCGATTGTAAGCGTTTCTTTATTGGTGTCACCACCATAAAGAAGCGTCCCGTCATCTAAAAAGTGCGTCAATCGGTCAAAGTGCTTGTCACTAACGATATGGGTATAGTCAGGATTTTTAAGCGGTTGATGTGAATAGAGGTCTTCGATCGCATCAGTTAAGTACATTAAAAAGTCGTCTTTTACATCTTGATGGACATAAACGTAATCAGGTGCGACGCATGTTTGTCCCGCATTAATAAATTTCCCCCACGCAATCCGTTTAGCGGCTAATTTTAATGACGCATCTTCATGGACAATCGCCGGGCTTTTACCACCAAGTTCAAGTGTGTGCGGTGTTAAATGTTTGCTGGCTTTCTCCATCACAATTTTTCCTACGTTGACACTACCGGTAAAGAAAATATAGTCAAATGGTGTATCCAGAAGCTGTTGGGACACGTCAACCCCACCTTGTTTTACCGCTATAAATTCAGGAATGAACGCGTCGGTAATGATTTTTTCAATCACTTCCGCTGTACGTGGGGTTAACTCAGATGGTTTAACAATCGCTGTATTCCCTCCAGCAATCGCCCCGATAAGCGGTGCCATCGCGAGTTGGAATGGATAATTCCACGGAGCGATAATCAATGTGACCCCGTAGGGGTCAGGGTAAATCTTACCCTTAGTCCCAACGTGGGTGAGTGCTGTTTTCACTTTCTTAGGTGTCATCCATTTCTTTAAATGTTTGATTGTATAATCAATTTCGGTGTAAAGAATACCAATCTCGGTCATATACGACTCAAACTCTGATTTATTTAAGTCTTGGTGTAACGCCTCAATCACTTCAGCTTCATGATGTTTGATCGTATCTTTCAAGTAGTTTAATGCTGTTAAGCGGTGTTGTAGTGGTCGTGTTTGACCACTTTTATAATAACTTTTTTGTTGATCATAGATATGCATCTGTTTCGCCAACTTTCGTCGTAGTTTTGTTGATTAAAAAATCACTGTTTTAGCTTATGTTCTAATTTATGTTTATACCCGAAAATGACGGGAATTAAACGAATAAGCATTGTCTTTGACGTGTGCGAGGTTCTCGTGTTATATTTATCTCGAATTAAAGATAATTTGTGAAAAAGACAAAAATCAAGCATAGATGCCAGTTTTTTAATTAAATGAAGAAAAGGACGTGAGAAAATGGTTCAACCATTAAAAGGGATTCACCATGTAACAGCAATTACGAGTAGTGCGGAAGAAAATTATCGTTTCTTTACCTACGTGTTAGGGATACGATTAGTGAAAAAAACGGTCAATCAAGATGATATTAATACGTATCACCTCTTCTTTACCGATGATAAAGGCAGCCCGGGGACAGATATGACGTTCTTTGATTTTCAAGGGATACCAAAAGGTCGCCACGGGACGAATGAAATAGAACGCACCGGATTTAGAGTACCAACAGACGAGGCACTAGCTTACTGGGAACAACGTTTTGATCACTATGACATTAAACATGGCGGGATTACCGAGCAATTCGGTAAAAAAGTCATTAATTTCGTTGATTTTGATGATCAATACTATCAGTTAATCTCAGATGAACATAATCGTGGGGTGAAAGGCGGAGAACCGTGGAAAAATAGCCCGGTACCGGATGAGTATCAAATTATTGGTCTCGGACCGATTCATATTACGATTGAAAAATTTGATTTCTTTAAAAAAGTACTGACAGAAGTACTTGGATTTACCTTAATCGACCAAGCAGATGAAAAGTATTTATTTGAAGTAGGTGAAGGTGGTAACGGCGCGCAAGTTCTCGTCCGCCATGTGACGAATAAACCAGACGGACGCCAAGGATATGGAACAGTTCACCACGTGGCTTTTAGAGTCGAAGACAGAAAAGCACTAGATGGTTGGATTGATTACTTACCACAATTCGGCTTTAGAACCTCAGGTTATGTCGACCGGTTCTTCTTTGAATCACTCTATGCGAGAGTCGCGCCGCAAATTCTGTTTGAATGGGCGACAGATGGCCCTGGATTCTTAGGCGATGAACCGTATGAAACATTAGGTGAGAAATTATCATTACCACCATTCTTAGAGCCAAAACGTGACGAGATTGAACAAATCGTGCGTCCGATTGACACAAAAAGAAGTGATAAAACGATTGAAAAAGAATACTTTTAATCGCTAGGTGATTAAACCTGATACAGAGACAATAGAAATCCTGATTACCCGCTGTTTATAGCTACTCTCTTACCACCGCAACATGAAGCCGTTGGTGCTTGATGTTGCGGTGTTTTTTTTCTATTTTCTCTTTCTTCTTTCTTTTTTTAAGCTAGTTCCTAATGGTGGTAGCGAAGGGGGATGTGTAGCTACCTCACGTTCGCTGGCTACTTTTATAAAGGAAGACGATGTGACTGACTGGTCGTGGGTGATATTTTACGACCTTCACACGACCACTTATTATTAAATTTTGACGGCTTATCAAAAGGCTATTGTTATTTTAGCTGAGACTGATAAGGTAGACAGTGTAGAAGTTGTGACAGGTTAGGACATTCGAACAAATCGAACGCTAGGAGGGATGACACTTTGAACGTTTGCTTAATATGTGCCGATCACTATCGCCCGCTGTTAGAAGATATCTTAGAGACGAGAGGGTTTACGCTGTCTCCTGCGGCGACATTATTTCTCGTAGACCACAAACACCCCATACCAGAACACGGGGTTAGTATTGTCTTTAACCAGAAGGACATGAGCCAGTTGCTGACGTTACTAGATACGATTGCTTTAGAACATAGTGAAAAAAAGAAGCCAAAAGAGGCGCTGACCGGCCACTTGTTAGGGCAAAAGCATGATCGCTTTGAACTCATTGGTTACCAAGAGATTATTTTCTTAACGACAGATAAGGGCGATGTCTATTTGAGAACGCATAAAAGTAAAGACTATCGCTTAAAAGAAAAATTGTACGAACTAGAAACGTCCTTACAGTCGGAAGGCTTTATACGTATCAACAAGTCAACGATTGTGAATGTGTTACATATTCATGAGATTATTCCCTGGTTTAACGGCAGGCTGTTGTTGAAGTTAACGAACAAAGAAGAAGTGGAAGTCTCAAGAAGCTACGCCAACGATTTTAAAACTTATTTAGGTCTGTGAGGAGGTTTAAAATGGATAAATTAAAAGGGTGGCTGATTAACGCTGTTTCAGCAGGACTGATTGGCTTTATCGTAGCTTTATTCGAATTTTTCTTCTTAGATCCTACGAAAGATTTACTACGTTCAAGTGCGATTTACTTTGTTTTTAGTGCCGTGATTGCGACGATTTCTAGTTATTGTTATAGCTGGGCGAAGTATAAAGGTTATCCCACTGTGATTGCCTATGTAGCCTCGATGCTCGGGAATGGTAGCTCAGTGTTTATACTTTTAGTCATTATCTTAAAAACGCAAGTAGCATATGGTTGGGGGGCTGTTGGCTGGATTCTATTCATTACCCAAGTATCAGGATTTCTAGTCGCTTACTTTGAAAACCGTTATTACAACAACATTAATCGCCAATTAAATAAAAAGAAACACGCATTAAATGGCGATCAATATGACTAAGGCTTCTCTTTTAGTTAATTTTATAAAAAAGGAGCATGGTTGCGTAATCGCGACATGATTTTCTCTTGTCGGGGTATAAGGTAGAGAATCATTGTATTTAAAGTAAGTATTTTTTTATGTACTGAGTGTACTGTATATGTGATTCATTGAACATAAATATAAAAACGACAAAGATTGATGAGGTGAAGAGATGTTAGAAGTAAAAGGATTATCAAAGTCATTTAAAGATTTACAAGCAGTGAAGAATGTGAGTCTTGCATTAAAAGAAGGAGAATCGGTAGGTTTACTTGGACCAAATGGTGCTGGTAAGTCGACGACGATTCAGATGATGTCCACCGGTCTAACACCAACGTCGGGTCAAGTAAGCTATAAAGATGAAGATGCCCTGAAAAATCCGAAGCAACTGCGACGTGATTTAGGGGTTGTACCGCAAGACATCGCCTTATACGAAGAATTATCTGCGTATGAGAATTTACTGTTTTTTGGTCGGTTATATGGACTGAAAGGAAAAGCGCTAAAAACAAAAATCGATGAGGTGTTAGCGCTTGTCGGTTTAAGTGATCGCAAGAAAGACCGAGTGAAGAACTATTCAGGTGGGATGAAGCGCCGAATCAATATTGCGGCTAGTTTACTCCATAACCCGAAAGTGTTAATTATGGATGAACCGACTGTCGGGATTGATCCGCAATCAAGAAGTTATATTCTTGATTTGATTAAACAACTCAATAAGGAGAATCATATGACGGTTCTGTACACGTCGCATTATATGGAAGAAGTTGAAAAGCTCTGTGACCGCATCTATATTATGGACCACGGGGAAGTGATTGCGAGCGGAACAAAACAAGGCTTACAGAACTTGATGCAAGAAGAGGAAACGGTCTGGGTGGAAACGTCAGAGAAAAATGAGGCATTTAAACACGCCCTTGAAGATGATCAAACAATTACTCAAGTCATTGAATCAGACCAAGGCTATAAAGTGATTGCCGAAAAACGAGAAGACTTACTTGGTGACTTATTTGACTATGCCAAAGTACATCACGTAAAACTAACAGCGTTGGCGATTCAAACCCCGACTTTAGAAGATGTCTTTCTGCACTTAACTGGTAGAAAGCTCAGAGATTAGAGGTGAGAGTATGTTGAACTTATTAAAAAAGGATATTTTAACCATCTCTAAAGCCCGTTCAGAAATATTAATTTTACTTGTGATGCCATTTGTCTTAATCGCCATCTTGGGGCTAAGTCTCGGTGGTTTAATGACCGGAAGTGCCGAGATTGAACCGATTCATTTAGCCATCGTTGACGACACAACAGAACGTGATGGTGATCCGGCAATACTGATGGATCAAGGACTACCAGGTGAACAAGCAACAGCTATTATAGAAAATTTAAAAGTGAATCGTCAAATTATGACGGTGATCGAGACACTTGAAACCGAACAATTATTAGTGGCAGAAAAGATGACAAAAAAGGCGGCAACCGAAGCGCTAAATCATGGAGACGTCGAAGGTGTGTTAACGATACCGGATGCGTTAACGACGCAAGTCCTTACGGTGATGGGTGGGGGTGAGGCAACAGAACCACTCAGGTTAGAAGTGATTGACGAGACGACGATTCAATCACAAGTGTTGCGCCAAATCTTTCAACGGTTCACGTCAGAATATAACTTAATGATGAGTATTCAAACGATCAAAGGGGATACACTCGTTGTACCGGGAGATGTGCCGTTAGGTGAGATGAAAACAATTGAAACAACGACGGAAGTATCGGCTTTTCAATATTTTACGATTGGGATGGCGATGATGTTTAGTCTTTATGTTGCTTCATCAATTAGTTCGAATGCCTTTATAGAAAAGAAACAAGACGTCCTGTTAAGAATGATGTTAGCAGGTGAAAAACCGGTCCGTTATTTACTTAGTAAAGTGGTGAGTGGCTATGTACTAGCGGTCATGCAACTCGGGATTTTATTTGGGTTATCACAACTATTATTCGATACATTTAGTGACCGTTCGAGTGGGTTTTGGCTTACGATTGTCGCGATTAGTTTTATCTATGCGACGGTGATTGGGGCCCTAACGGCTTTGTTAACATCGTTGACGTTAATGATGCCAACCGATTCTGTTTCAGGCATCTTTAGTGGGCTGGTTGTGACCCTTTTTGCTTTCTTAGGTGGGAGCTTTACCCCCGTTGAGCAAATCTCACCGTTTATTCGGACACTCGGTAACTGGACGCCGAACGGGGCGATGATGACCGTGTACTTACAACAAATTCAAGGCTACAGCTTGAGTGATAGTATGCCGCTATTAATGCGGATCCTGCTATTAAGCGCGATTCTTTTTATCGTTGCCTGGGGTTTATTCCCGAAAAGGAGGTTTAGCTAATGTGGACTGTCTTTATGATGCAGTGGAAACGCCTATTGAAACAGCCGTTTGTTGTGTTAACGTTTTTTGGACTCACGCTTTTGTTTGTTACCTTCTTAGGTCAAAGTCAAACGACCGGGAAAGTCGGTGTTCAAACCTATACAAACGAACTATCTGATCAGGCGTATACAACACTAATAGATGAGTTAAACGACAGCGATCAATTTGAGTTTAGACAAAGTGACAGAACAACGGTTGAAGACCGGATTAAAAATAATCGACTCAGTTTTGCGGTTGAACTAGATGATGCGTCTTTTAGTTTCTTAGTCGGGCAATCGTCATTTTCACAACCGCTCGTTAGGGAATACTTAACGGAAGTCTATCAAGAAAAGCACTGGTTAGAAGCGAATGAGTTAACCGCGAGTGACCTAAATGATTATATCCTATTAGAAACAACGTCCGCTGATACAGCAGGAGATACGATTCAATATCAAACACAGATTGTGGTCGGCATGACGTTATACTTTGTGATGTATACCGTCTTATTTCAAATGATGAGTATCGCCGAACAAAAAACAGATGGCACATGGGAGCGGATGATGTTGTCGCCTGTGTCGAAGCTAAAGATTTTTTCTGGTCTGTTTCTCTATTACTTCCTGATTGGTCTCATTCAAGTCGGGCTTAGTTTTCTCATCTTCACTCAGTGGATTGGCTTCTCATTTGGCAATCACTACGGGTTACTCTTGTTATCAATCAGTCTCTTCTTGATTGCGATTGTCGCTTTAGGTTTGATGCTTGTGAGTTTAGTAAAAACACCGCAACAACTTCAAGCCGTCATTCCAATTGTCGCCACAGCTTCAGCGATGCTTGGCGGCGCATTTTGGCCATTAGAGTTTGTCACACAGCCAGTGTTACTTATCTTCAGCCGGATCATACCTATTCGCTACGGCATTGAGACATTATCCGATGTGATTGTCCGTGGGGCGTCATTAAGTGAGCTTGTGTTGCCGTACGGCTTCTTAATCGCCTTGACGGTATTATTTGGTGGCATCGGTCTCTTTTTTCTTGAACGAAAGCATGGTTAAAAGAAAAAAACAGCTGAAAATAGGGGCAAGGCATCATACTGAAACACTGCTATTAAAGGTGACGCTGTATAGAAAAGTAAGTTAATATTAAAGCATAAAAATAATAATTGACCACCCTGGTCGACTGCGATATAATGAAGTCGACCAGGGTGGTCTAATTTGACTTTTACTAAGCATTAGACAGTATAAGTAAGTTATATCTGTAAGGAGAGGAGGGAGCGTATGACGACAACCTTTCATAATATTGAACCGGATAAACAACAACGGATTATTGAAGTGGCGATGAAACATTTTGCGGAAGACGGCTATAAAGATGCTTCAACGAATAAGATGGTGAAAGAAGCTGGTATTGGTAAAGGTATGTTGTTTTATTATTTTAAGACGAAGTATGACTTATATATTTATCTCGTCGATTACGGCTTAGATGTGATGGAACAAGAATTTTTTAATCAAGTGGATTTAAGTGAAGGTGACTTTATTGAACGCATGTACCAGATTGCTAAACAAAAGATGCATGTCTTTAAACACCATCCACACTTAATGACATTCCTGCAAACGGTCTTGTTGTATTCAAAGGAAAACCAGCCACTGCCACCGGAGCTTATAGCACGGTATGATGTGTTAGTAAAAGAAGGGATGCAAAAGATGTATCAAAACATTGATGTTTCCTACTTTAAAGAACAAATGGATGCTGAAAAAGCGATGCGCTTAATTGAGTGGTCAATTGGTGGGTATCAACAAACCTTAACGGAACAATTAAAACAACAAGTCTTAACAGATGCGTTGATTGATCAATATTGGGATGATTTTTATGGTTATTTAGCGGTGTTAAAACAGGCATATTATAAATGATAGGGTGGTGTTAAAGATGATGATTGATGTGAGCGGATTAAAAAAGAATTTTGGTAAGGTAGAGGCTTTAAAAGATGTGCATGTAACGGTGGAGAAAGGACGGATCGTTGGGTTTATTGGTCCAAACGGGGCCGGGAAATCAACGACGATTCGGATTTTGTTAGGGCTGTTAAGAAAAGATGCAGGAAAAGCAGAAATTTTCGGGTTGGATTGTTACCGTGATGCGGTTGAGATTCATAAACGAATCAGTTATGTGCCGGGGGATGTTAATTTGTGGCCTAACTTGACTGGTGGAGAGGTGATCGATCTCTTCATCGATATGCAAGGAAAAAAAGTCGCGTCTTCACGTAAGGAAGAGTTAATGAAGCGATTTGATTTTGATCCAACGAAAAAATGCCGAACGTATTCAAAAGGAAATCGCCAAAAGGTCGCGCTGATTGCTGCTTTTAGTGTCGAAAGTGACTTATATATTTTAGATGAACCAACCTCAGGGCTTGATCCGTTAATGGAACGTGAGTTCCAAGCACTTGTCAAAGAACAACAGACAAAAGGTAAAAGTGTGCTGTTATCAAGCCATATCTTATCAGAAGTAGAGCAATTATGTGATGATGTGGTTATTATTCGTCAAGGGGAGATTATTGAATCCGGCTCATTGAAAGATTTACGTCATTTAACGCGGACCCAGTTTATCGTTGAAACTACGGCAGATATGCCAGGATTTAAAGATTTGCCTGGTGTGTATGATGTGACAAAAAATGAAGAGAAATGGCATTTCCAAGTGGATCATGAACAGATTTCATCGGTACTTAGCTTTTTAGGGCAATTCCCGGTTACAAAATTAGAAACGAAAGAACCAACATTGGAAGATTTGTTTATGCGTCATTATGAGAGCGATGACAAAGGAGGCGCTTAATGATGAGTCGACAACCGTTTTATCAAGCGAGTAAACTCCTCTTATTTTATATTAAACGTGAATACATAAAATTATCGATCTGGATTATTAGCCTTGTCGCGACAACCGTTGCGGTCGCACTGGCCTTTAGTGGGCTCTATCAATCAGACGCAGAACGCCAACTGATGGCTGAAACAATGGAAAACCCGGCGATGAAAGCACTCATCGGTCGTGGCTTTGGTTTAGATAACTACACAAACGGCGCCATGCTGAGTCATGAGATGCTTGTGATGACGATGATTATTGTTGCTGTTATGTCGATTCTATTAGTGAACCGTCTGACTCGGCAAGATGAAGAAAATCAACAACTAGAGTTACTGCTTGCTTTACCACTCGGACGCTTAGCCCCTAGTTTTAGTGCGATTGTTGTGCTATTTTTAGCAAATGGCTTACTAGCTATAGTGACAACCTTGAGTTTATCCGTTTTAGGTGTTGATAGTATTGATTTTCTAGGAAGCTTAAGCTACAGCATGGCTCTTTTTGCCAGCGGGATTTTCTTCGGTGCAATCACATTGTTAACGGCACAACTTAGTAACAATCAACGCGGCGCCATGATGCTCAGTTACCTTGTGCTTGGTATAAGTTATATGGTGCGAGCTGTTGGTGACGCGGGTGACTTGTGGTTATCCTATTTATCACCACTCGGGCTCCTGCAAGAAACACAAGCCTATGTCGGTAACTACTTCTGGCCGCAAAGTATCATTGTCCTTATCAGTTTTATTATTATTGCGCTCAGTATGAGCTTACGAGAAAAACGGGATTTAGGAAGTGGCTTATTACCAGACCGACGCGGAAAAGAAGCGGCATCGTCTTTCTTAAAAACAACACCCGGATTCATTTTAACTTTACAAAAAGTCCCGCTCATCTCTTGGCTTGTGGCGATGTTGTTAATTGGCCTTAGTTATGGTTCGGTTCTCGGTGATTTAGATGCTTTCCTATCTGAAAATGAGGTCATCCAACAAATTATGGGTTCAACAGAAGACTATTCACTGACGGAACAATTTATTGCGATTATTTTAAAAGTGATGGCGATTATATCAACGATTCCGACGTTAATGGTGTTTCATAAGTTAAAATCAGAAGAAGTGAAAGGTAGACTTGATCACGTCCTCGCCCGTCCATTTTCACGTTTTAAAATGTATGTGTGGTACAGCGTTATTAGCGTTTTAACAAGTATCTTTTTACTCACCATCGGTGTCATTAGTTTAGCTGGTGCTGGGGTGTATGTGCTTGATACGGGTGTTGATTTTATGACCATTGTTGAGGCGAATCTCGTCTACTTACCAGCGATATGGGTGGTCTTAGGTGTGATGGGCGCGATTTATGGTCTCAAAGGAAAGTTTGACGGACTCACTTGGCTGTATTTACTGTTTTGTTTTGTGTTGATTTATTTAGGTGATTTATTAGAATTTCCAGATTGGCTGATGGCTGTTTCTCCTTTCTACTGGATCCCAGAATTACCTGTTGATGCGTTTAATATCTGGCCATTAGTGACGTTGACAGGAATAAGTCTGGTACTTTTCATAATCGGTGGTGCCGGCTTTATCTCACGTGACATACGTCAAAATTAATCAATTTTTTCTTTAAAAATAGTGGTTGTTTTTTCTCTCTGAAGCGTTATACTTAAGTTAATTAATGAATTAAGCTAAAAATCAATTAAATTAACTTAAATATAACTTATATTGGAGTGAAAACAGATGTACATGGTCTATGATATTGGTGGCACGTTTGTTAAGTATGCCTACGTTGATTCGACAGGTGAAGCGGCAGATTCAGGTAAGTTTCAAACGCCGTACGTTGATGCTGAGACATTAATCAAACAGATGGTTGCCGTCGCAAAGAACTACTCAGATGTTGAAGGGCTCGCTATCAGTTGTCCGGGCACAATTGATGTTCACACCGGTGTGGTGTATCACGGTGGTGCGCTGACATATTTACATGAAGTAAATATGAAACAACGCCTATCTGAGGCGCTTAATGTACCGGTGTCGATTGAGAATGATGCCAAATGTGCCGCACTGGCAGAACTGTGGCAAGGCAGTGTGAAAAACCACTTAAACAGTGTTGTATTAGTCATTGGTACGGGTGTAGGTGGCGGT
>JBNJFJ010000066.1:0-10771 GCA_051746745.1 Bacillota bacterium
GCAATTAAAAAGATAAAGACAACCTTGTATTGGCGAATGTTCTTAAACGTCTGAAACAGGCGTTTAAAACTATTTCTAACCGGCCTTGGCTCAGGTGCAACGTAATGTTTCTGCTGAACGTCTCGATACATCGGTATTGTCAGTAACCCCCACCACAGCGCGGTCACGATAAACCCAGCTTGATAGCCGATAACTTGGTCCATCCCTAGCCATAAAACGAGCAAGAGACTGATCCCAAAAGGAATGACACTTGCAATATAGCCGAACGCAAACCCCATCGTCGATACTTTATCCATCCGTTCATCGGTCGTGACATCAACTAAAAAAGCATCATAGAAAATGTTCGCCCCGGCAAAACCAATCGACGATAATACATAAAAGAGAATCAATAATTGCCACTGACCACTTGCTGGTGGCACGGCGGCGAGAAAGACGGTTGCCGTAATACCTAGTACCGCAAAGAAGATGAAAAAGCGTTTTTTCTTATCTTTATAGTCAGCAATCGTGCCGAGGATCGGGCTTAACACCGCAATAATAATACTGGCGATCGAATTAAAGTATCCTAACGTCATACTGCTGTCGACATTATCAAACATACCAAAAACGATTGGTAACAGGGCTGTCGTAATTGCCATTGAATAAGCCGAATTACCACAGTCGTATAAAATCCATGAGCGTTCTTCCTTTGTTAACTTCATGACACCCCTCCTTTTAATCCTTCATAAGAAGAGTGTAGCATATGAATGTAAATATAAGATGATTTCTTTGTAAAAAATTTCATGAAATAGCCGTTGGTAAGGATGACGGCTGTAGCCTAGTATGAACCAGATGTTAAGGTAGTTATTGTCGAAACACGATGTCAAATGGGATAATAATTTAAAAGAACCCTTCGATCCGTAAAGGAGCGAAGGGTATTGTTAACTTTCTACTTGTTCATACTGTTTTAAGATGGCTCTTACTTCCTCTGTCGTATGCGTCGTCATCAGTTGATTCCGCAGTTCACTTGCTCCTCTAAAGCCACGGACATAAATCTTGAAAAAGCGACGCAGTGGTTTGAAAGAGCGATCTTCTAAGCTTGAATAGTAATCAAATAAATCTAAATGACGATGTAATAAATAGAGTAATTCTTTGTAGTCGTGTTCTTTCCTTTCGACTTCAAACGCAAATGGATTTTTAAAAATACCTCGACCAATCATCACCCCGTCAACCCCATACTTTTCAACGAGCTCTAAGCCCATCTGTCGGTCAAGAATATCGCCATTGATGGTGATTAAGGTGTCTGGTGCCACCTCATTGCGCAGTTGCATAATATCAGGAATCAGCTCCCAGTGCGCGTCCACATCACTCATTTCCTTACGCGTGCGTAAATGAATCGACAAATTGGCAATGTCTTGTTTTAAAATATGAGTTAACCACCCACGCCATTCGTCTACATCCGTATAACCAAGTCGTGTCTTGACACTGACCGGTAACCCGCCAGCTTTTGTTGCTTCAATAATGGCGGCAGCTGTCTCAGGATGATTAATGAGTCCAGAGCCTTTTCCTTTCGTCGCAACATTTGCGACCGGACACCCCATATTAATATCGATACCCTTAAAGCCAGCCTCAGCTAACCCTTTACTCATTTGTTCAAAGTATTTCGGTTCATCGCCCCAAATATGGGCGACCATCGGTTGTTCATCTTCCGTAAATGTTAACCGACCTCTCACACTTTCTTTTCCTTCTGGATGACAATAACTCACCGTATTAGTGAACTCAGTGAAGAAGACATCCGGTCGTGCCGCTTCACTCACGACATGTCGAAACACAACATCGGTCACATCTTCCATTGGTGCTAATATAAAAAATGGTCGCGGTAACTCCCGCCAAAAATTTTCTTTCATGTTAAAACCCTTTCTATTCAAGACGCACGACATGTTACTTAACTGTCGTGCGTTCGTTTTTCTATCTAGTTATATCATGTCTCTTATAACAATATCAATCCAATCGCTTTAAAAAAGAAAAAAGCGATTGAGAAGCTCACTTACCTGTTCACTTCTCTCGCTTTTCATTGATTATCCAAAGCCATTGATTATCACGACAACGGCGGTTAAGACAAGTAACAAGCCAACACCTAGCGTATCTTTTAGTTGCCACGTTAAGGCGCGGTAATGGGTCCGTTTGGCCCCGCTTTTATAACCTTTCACCTCAAGTACATCAGCCATATCTTCTGCTCGTTTTAATGAGTGGGCAAAGAGGGGCAAGACGAGCGGGGTGAGAGCTTTCATTTGTTCTAGTAAATTCCCTTCACCGAACACCATGCCGCGTGCTTTTTGCGCATTCATCACCTTTTCTGTCTCGTCCAATAAGTTCGGTATAAATCGAAGGGCAATCGACAGCATCAAACTTAACTCCTCGACAGGCACATACAGATATCGAAGTGGTTTTAACAAGAAGTAAATCGCATCCGTTAAATCAATCGGTTTGGTCGTTAATGTGAGGACGGTCGAAATAAAAATCATCTCAACAAACCGCAAGAATGTATACGCCCCGCTCACAAGACCGAATTCTGATAGCGTTAAGAATCCTGCTTCATAATAAATTTCTCCGCCTCGTGTCGTTATGATCCGTAAGACGGTCGCAAACAAAATGAGCCAAATGAGTGGTCTGACCCCGCGTACATACGTTTTAAGCGAGACGCCCGTTGATACCATAATCACGAGAGTGAGAATAAAAAAGAGGGCTTGCAGAAGTATACCGTCCAGAAAGAACAATAAACCGATAAAATAGAGCACAAAGATGAGCTTAAACCGCGGATCAAGTTGATGAATCAGTGAATTTCCCGGGAAATAACGCCCGATGATTAATCGATTCATACCCATTCCTCCTCGATTAACTGATCAGCCAGCTCTGTTAATGTTAGTGACCGATGACTTAACCGCTCACCCTTCGCCTGTTCCAATTGTTGTTGGAGAGATAAAGCTGTAGGGACATCTAATTGATAGCGGTCCAGTAACGCTTGATCAGCAAATAATGACCGCACGTCTAAGTGGGCTTTAATTTGACCCTCTGCCATCACAATGACGTCATCGGCATAATGAACAACATCATCCATATCATGCGTTACCATGATGGTCGTTAATTGTTCTTTTTTGTGTAAGTTAGATAACATCTCTAAGATCTGCTTTTTTGCTTCCGGGTCTAGCCCGGCGGCTGGTTCATCTAACACCATAATATCTGGCTTGGTCGCAAGAATCCCTGCAATCGCCACACGGCGCTGTTGACCACCCGAGAGACTAAAAGGCGACCGCTCAAGGAGTGAGGCATCAATCCCTGTTAACTGACACACATGCTTGATGGTTGCATCAATCTCACTTTCTGGCCTATTAAAGTTACGCGGACCAAAAGCTAAGTCTTCATAGACCGTATCGGCAAACAATTGGTGCTCCGGAAATTGAAACGCCATCCCGACGCGCTTTCGCACTTCTTTTAATGCTTGTTTTGATACTTTATTGGTAAACACAACTTCACCGACACTGACTTCACCCACACTTGGTAGCAATAAGCCGTTAATGAGTTTGAGTAAGCTTGATTTCCCGGCACCTGTTGGCCCCACCACCGCGGTAAATGACCCCTGAGTGACTTCTGTCGTTAAATCCTTCAAAATATTCGCTCGTTTAATCGGGCCTAGTTGATAATTGGCACTGACACGGTTAAAGGTTATGTGCATAAGTGCTTCACCATGTCCGTTTGTGACATAAACCCTTCTTTTAATGCATGATCTTTCTCAATCAACAACCGGTGTAGCGCCTCGCTCGGCGGTGGCGTTAGACTGTGGTTACGTTGATAAATATCCGCCACTGTCCCGTCATCTTT
Organism: Bacillota bacterium; assembly: GCA_051746745.1. GTDB lineage: Bacteria > Bacillota > Bacilli > Bacillales > Amphibacillaceae > Halolactibacillus. The sequence goes on from JBNJFJ010000066.1 coordinate 3,856, forward strand.
CAGCTTGGCTTCTCCCATCACAATGACACGATCACTGTATTCGACTTCTTCTGGGTCATGGGTAATTGAGATAATGGTGAGTGGATACGTCTTTTTTAAATCGCGTAGTAAGCTTAATAATTCACGCCGGCTGTACGGGTCCAGCATGACAAACGCTTCATCAAAGATCATCACATCCGGTTGCATCGCTAATAGCCCAGCGATTTGTACTCGCTGTTTTTGCCCCCCAGAAAGACTGGTCGGGTCCTCAGTTTTCAAGTCCCACATACCAACGGCTTTTAATGCCTTTTCTACGCGTCGCTTCATTTCAGGCCTGGCAATCTGTTGGTTTTCTAAACTAAATGCCACATCATCTTCAACTGACGTGCCGATAAACTGATAATCCGGATTTTGAAACACGACACCGACCGATTTTCTAAACAAGGGTAACGTCTCTTCTATGAGCAAGACACCGTTGAGAAATACCTCTCCGTAGTCTAAGCGATAAAGTCCGGATAATACTTTGGCAAGGGTGGATTTACCCGACCCATTATCACCAATCAAACTGATCCATTCGCCCTCATAGAGTGCTAAATTGATAGCTTCTAACTGATAGTCCTCATAACGTTTATCATAACGGTAATAACCGTTCGTCACTTTTAATACTGTCTTTCTCAAGATGCCTCACCTCTTTTCCATTAACTATGCGTAGGGCTTAATTTCTTCATTGATGTTTCTCTTTAAACTATGATATTAAACGAATTATATAAAGATCGCGAGTAAGAAGCTCGCGACAAGCGCGCCGTTGACGATCACTAAGTTTTTCACCGATACGACAAAGGTTTCTTGCTTAATTTGTTTTTTATTAAATAACTGTACATGTTTTAACACAGGATAAAAACTAACAAGACTAATGAGCACAACAATCGGTACAATTTGTAGGACTACGGCCGCAATAATCGCGACAAAGCTTAACAGATAAAGTACATTGAATAATTTTACCGCAGCACCCTTACCGATATAGTAAGGTAGCGTGAACCGATAATTACGGATATCTTCTTCTAAATCACAAATGTTATTCGCAAGCATAAGGTTCGCAATTGTTAAGACACTCGGCAAGCTAATCAAGAGAATTTCTAATAAATAAATCAAGTTTGCTTCAAATTGTAACGTCGCACCGTCAAAACCTAAATGGACAATACCTTGGTCATACGCATTAATATACACAGCTAAAAAGATAATACCAAAACCCATCGTAAAGCCGGAGAAGACCTCCCCAAGTGGCATGCGTGATAAAGGAATTGGACCAAATGTATAAAAAACACCAATCGCAAAACAAATAGCCCCAATAACTAAGACGAATAAATCGGTTCTCACCGTCAGCCAAATGCCTAAGCCACTCGCCACCACGAGCATGGTCACGATGGTTTTAAAGACAAGCGTTGTTGGAATGTTTTCTTGACCGATAATGTTGCGTTCTTTTCGGTACTGATCTGAGGTTGCTTTTAAATAATCCATAAAATTATTGATTGCCGTTGTTGTTAAATCAAATAATAACATCGCGGCAAAGAAAATAAGGGTATTCACCACATTAAAGCTATCAAAGCGTAGCCATACGAATAAGATTCCAATTAAAAACGGAAACACACTCGCAATTTTTGTTTGGATTTCAACTAGTTTTAAAAACGTAGGTATCGACATATTTCGCGCTCCTTCTTGTCTTATGACGCATCTGTTTCAAAATTTTCATTTAATACCTCAAACTGATCGGTCAATCCACTGGATAGCACAATCCGTTTATCTTTTGTGACAAACACCGCTTCAACATCGTCTAATGTTTCAATGAGCCGAAGGCCGTCATCTAAACCTAAACTAAACACTGATGTTGATAACGCATCACCAGCCACTGACGTCTCACTCACGATTGTCACCCCTGCGATGTCATTATCGTATGGGTAACCTGTTTTCGGATCAAGGATATGGTGATACCGCTCGCCATCGACTTCTAGATAACGCTCATAGATACCTGACGTTACGACGGACAAGTCACTCGCCCGAATCCGACCAAGCAATTGTCCCCGTCCTAAATAAGGATTTTGAACTCCGACCGTCCACGCTTCACCTGATGGTCGGTTACCTTTTACATAGACATTACCACCAAGGTCAATAATCGCCGTGGTTACGCCTTCCGCGTCGAAATACGCGACCACCTCATCAGCGATAAAACCTTTCGCGATCCCACCAAGGTCAAGTTCCATATTTTCTGATGGTAAATACACCGTTTGGTTTGTTTCATCCAGTTCAATCTTTGTATAGTCCACGATTGGTAGCGTCTCATCAATCTCTTCTTGCGACGGCTTTCTAGCATCGTCATAACCGATCCGCCATAAATTCGTTAACGGACCCGTTGTCACATCAAACCCACCGATAGATAACTCACCATAATGCACGGCTTCTTTCACTAAGTTAAACACAGGCTCTGAGACTTTGACCGGCGCTTCACCTGCATTTTTATTGATCGCACTGACTTCAGATGATGCGACTTCATCGCTTAACACTGCTTCCCAGTCCGAAATCAAGTCAAAAGCGCCTGATACCACCGCTTCTTTTCCTTCATCGTATACCGATATATTAACGACCGTCCCTAACACAAAACCCGTTTCTTTAATCGGGCTATCTAATAAGCCATTATCATCACCACAAGCCGATAACAATAAAACGGCAAACAGTAACACACTCAACCACTTATGATCTCTCCACTGCATCATCTTCATCCCTCTTTCAAGTCTCTATTATTTCTGTGAACATTATCACAAAAATACATCTTAATGAATGGACTGCACACGTGCCAGTCACTTTCTTTCTATATAAATGTGTCAAAACTAAAACAATCTACGGCCCTGCACTAGGTGATTTATTTTCCTTTACTATTCTAGCTGTTTTTCTTGTCAATGTGAATACTTTGACAACTATTTTGTATAAATAATTGCTTTAATTGTGATCCTTCGACTGTCATGATTTTATCATGACGCGTTCATTTTTTACAGCCTCTCGTCTCTTTACTAAATGAAATGGACAAATACCATTTTTAAAAAAATGACAATTTAATGAAGGTTTTCACTTCTTTAGGCGACATATTTCAATATATGTATATAAGTATGTGAAAATCTATACTTTTTATATATTTTCTTATAAAATCTTTCAAAAGCCCTAGACATCCGACAAAAATGACGTTAGAATAAGAAACGGTTGTTCAAGAATTCACAACAAATTTTTAATTTGAGACAAATATATATATTAGGAGAGTGAGCGTATGGCTAAAAAAGATATCGTCTTGATTGGCGCTGGGTATGCGGGTGTTCATGCGGCGAAAAAGTTAGCTAAGAAGTTTAAAAAAGACGACGATGTGACAATTACACTAATCGACCGTCACTCGTACCACACAATGATGACTGAATTACACGAGGTTGCGGCACACCGCGTGGAACCTGATGCGATTCAATTCGACTTACGTCGTTTATTTAACCGCACGAAAGTGAATCTTGTCACAGACAACGTGACACATGTTGATCATGACAAGAAGAAAGTCATCACTGAAACAGGTGAATTTAACTTTGACTACCTTATCTTAGGTATGGGCGGGGAACCAAATGATTTTGGTACACCAGGTGTGAAAGAACACGGCTTTACCCTTTGGTCATGGGAAGACGCTGTTAAAATGCGTGAACAGATTGAAACAATGGTAAACCGTGCAGCAAACGAGCATGATGAAAAAACACGTCGTGCGATGTTAACATTCACCGTTTGTGGTTCTGGATTTACTGGGATCGAACTTGCAGGTGAATTGCTTGAATGGAAAGATCGTCTTGCTAAAGACCATAAACTTGATCCTGAAGAAATCACGATTTACGTGATTGAAGCGGCACCAACGATTCTCAACATGTTAGAGCGTCGTGATGCAGATAAAGCAGAACACTACTTGCAAAAACATGGTGTACGTATTTTGAAAGACTCACCAATTGTTGAAGTTCGTGAAACAGAAATCGTGCTTCAAAGCGGTGAAGTGATCCCAACTTATACATTAGCATGGACAGCTGGGGTTAAAGCTAATACAGATACAGAATCATTTGATTTAGAACAAGCGCGCGCAGGCCGCTTAAAAGTAAATAAATATATGCAATCAGAAGCACATAAAAACGTCTATGTTGTTGGTGACTTAGCGTACTTCGAAGAAGAACCAGGTAAACCAACACCACAAATCGTTGAAGCTGCTGAACAAGCAGGAACAACCGCAGCGAAAAATATTATCGCTGAAATGACTGGCGGCGAAAAAGTTGGCTATGAAGGTAAATACCACGGTTTGATGGTATCGATTGGTGCACGTTACGGTGTCGCTGACTTAATGGGCTTACACTTAAGCGGTTGGTTTGCTAACTTAGTAAAGCACTTAGTTAACCTTTACTACTTCTTCGGCATTGGTAGTGGTTACTATATGTTCAAGTATGTTGAACACGAATTCTTCCACACGAAAGACAAGCGTAATATCTTCCGTGACTTCTTAACGCGTTATGGTAATGTCCTTTGGAGCATACCACTGCGTATATTCGTCGGTGGTTTCTGGATTGTTGAAGCTGGTTCTAAACTTTGGGGTAAAACGAAGTGGGACGAAGCGACATCTAGTTTCTCTAAAGTCGGTGAATTATTCACTGGTCTTGGTGAAGATTCATGGTTAGTCTCTGATACGTTAAACATCAACTTCGGTTGGTTACAAGATGCAACATCAGCGGCATCAGATGCCGGTGCTAGTGGTGAATGGGCAGAGCCTATTCTATCTGAAATGCCGTTTTGGTTTGAATGGATTATGAAGATTTTTGTACCAACGCAAGAGATTGCCTTATTCGCGCAAAAATCAATGGTCTTCGTTGAGCTTGCGATTGGTTTAGCTTTAATTGCTGGTCTATTCGCCTGGTTAGCGTCAGCAGCAAGTGCTGCTTTTCTTGTCATGTTTACCTTAACCGCTATGCTCGGTTGGGATAAAGTGTGGGCACTTCCAGCATCAATTGCCTTACTAAACGGCTCAGGTCGTACGTTTGGTTTAGACTACTGGGTGATTCCATTTATCCAAACAAAACTTAGCAAGTTCTGGTACGGGGAACCGAAATCCATCTACTCCGATCATAAGAAATAACGCTCACTTAAATAGTTAGAAGTAATTGCGATGGCTTTCTTCATAGAGGGCCATCGCACTCTACTTTTATCACCTTTATGGTATTAAGTAGAAATGATTGAAACATCTGAGTTTCGCCTATACAATGAAGAGTGATAAAACAATGAAAGGAAGGATAGAAATGAAACGATTTTTAAAACTCGCAACAGTCAGCGATGTCCTTGTTATTCTCGTACTGATTGGGATTTCTTTTCTTCCTTTTGCTGTTTTTTACGCCCAACAATCATCAAGTGGCGAACGCTTTGTCGTCATTACGAAAGACCAAGCGGTATTACATGAAATCGCCTTGTCAGATATAGACGAGATTGAACAGGTCACGATTGATTCTGACGATGGGCACTATAATACGATTGAAATATCAAATGGTGAGGTGCATATGCATGACGCCAATTGTAACGATCAAGTCTGTGTCCGCTCAGGAGCCATCGACTCACCAGGTGAGACGATTGTTTGTCTCCCGCATAAAGTCATTGTTGAAATAACGACAAAAGATAACACCAATGACCAAGAGATTGATATTATTAGCTCATTTATTTTCATGAAGGGGTTACACTATGAGTAACAATCAACGACTTGTCTATATTGCCCTGCTCGCTAGCCAAGCTGTCATTATCGGCTTAGTTGAGCGTATGATTCCTTCGCCATTTTTCTTTGCGCCTGGCGCAAAACTTGGTCTTGCGAATATTATTACGTGTATGGCGTTATACACGTTACCTGTGAAAGATACGATGAAAGTCATCGTGATCCGTTTATTACTTCAAACCCTTCTAGCAGGAACGGTCTCCACCTTCCTCTATAGCGGGATGGGGGCACTGGCAAGCTTTTTAGGGATGTTATTTGTTAAACATTTACCAAAGGTCAGTATTATTGGTGTGAGTGCGACCGGGGCAGTGCTTCATAACGTTGGTCAGTTAATTGTCGCGAGTCTTGTCGCCAATACCTTTAGTGTGATGTTGTATTTACCTGTCTTATCGCTGATTGGTATTCTAACCGGCATTGCTACGGGAATTGCTGCCCACTACTTATTACACCACGTCGAACGTCTGCACTATTATATGGACTTAAAAACACTTGAAATAGACGATATGAAAGAGGTTAGATTATGACTACCTATCAGATTTGGCAAAATGACAAGACGCTCATCGATGACCTGCGGGCTGTTGAAACGACGATTAGTCAACATATACGAATAAAAAACAAACAAATAGAAGCACAAATAAAAAAAGTAACCAACAAACATGGAAAGATGTTGCGTCCCGTCTTTGTCTTACTCACAAGCCAAATGGGAGATCGATACGACCGCGAGAAGTCAATTGCCTTTGCGGCAGCATTAGAAACACTCCATATGGCCACACTGATCCATGATGATGTGATTGACCAAGCGGATACTAGACGACAAATCCCAACGTTACACACAGTAAAAGATAATCGCTATGCGATTTATGCCGGAGACTATCTCTTTTCTATTTGCTTTAACATGTTGTCGAAATACACCGAAGAATTAAACTTACTCAATTATAATGCCCGTAGTATGGAAAAAGTGTTAATCGGGGAACTTAATCAATTAGAGTCACGCTTTACCCCGCCAAAGAGCGTGAAAAGTTATCTGTCACGTATCTCAGGGAAAACCGCCCAACTCTTTGCGGTGAGCTGTTATACCGGCGCGACTGAAAGTGGCGCCTCATTACGCGACCGACAGCGTGCATATAA
>JBNJFJ010000067.1:0-10400 GCA_051746745.1 Bacillota bacterium
TTGCCACGGTTTAAAAAGTTTTACTTAGAAATTACGAGTGTGTGTAATTTAGCATGTACGTTTTGTCCAGAAACATTACGTCCTAAAGCGTTTATTACCACGGATACATTTAAACAACGTTTAAAAGCTATAAGACCTTACACGGACTATTTGAATTTTCATGTGAAAGGGGAACCGCTTCTTCACCCCAAACTAAATGAGTTATTACAACTCAGTCATCAGTACGGTTTTAAAGTCAATATTACGACCAACGGCACATTAATTAAAAAGAAACAAAAACATTTGCTTAATCAACCGGCACTCAGACAGCTTAATTTTTCATTACATAGCTTTGAAGGCCAACCGTTTAAGATTGATGGGGACAAGTATTTAGAGGATATTTTAACGTTTGTGACAACGTTAAGAGAAACAAGTGAGACGATTGTCTCGTTTCGGCTTTGGAACTTAAAAAAAGATGAAGAAACAGAAGTAATTCGTCTGTCCAACGCAAATATTCTTCGTCGTCTAGAAGAGACATTTAACGTGACTGAGCCTTTAATTGACCGATTATCACCGACACAAGGGATTAAACTAGCAGAAGGGATCTATTTAAATCAAGACTATCAATTTACCTGGCCATCACTCGATGAAGCAGAAGATGATGGAGTTGGTTTCTGTCACGGTTTACGTAATCAAGTTGGTATTTTAACTGACGGGACCGTGATACCTTGTTGCTTAGATGGAGAAGGTGTGATTAATTTAGGGAATGTGGATGACACAGCTTTTGGTGAGATTATCACCAATGAACGCAGTACAAATATCATTGAGGGTTTTTCGAGGCGCGAAGCAGTTGAAGAGCTATGTCGTAAGTGTGGGTATCGTAAACGCTTTGGGTAAGGATGTTTTAATCCTCCCTGTAACGGTAATAGTACATATTAGACGATGACTTTAGAAGAAAGGATGATTCGATGAAAGTACTAGTAGTAGGAGCAAACGGTCAAGTCGGTCAACACGTTGTTGATCAGTTACACGAGGCACCAGGGGTCTCTGTCAGAGCGATGGTGAGAAAAGAAGACCAACAAAAAGCATTATTACAACGCGGTATTGATGCCGTGTGTATTGATTTAGAAGACGATATGCCAAATATTAAACGCGCCTATCAAGATATTGATGCGGTCATCTTTACGGCTGGTTCAGGTCCAAATACCGGCGCAGATAAAACGATGACGATTGATTTAGATGGTGCGGTCAAGACAATCGAAGCCGCAAAACAAGCAGGAGTCAAACGTTACGTGATGGTCAGTTCATTTGATACGACCCGTGACGCAATTCAGTCAGCTCCAGAAGGATTTAAACCATATGTCGTGGCAAAACACTATGCCGATGATTGGCTACGCAAAAGTGGCTTAGACTATACAATTGTCCATCCTGGTCGACTCACAAATGATGAAGGAACAAATCAAGTGCAGGTTGAGGAATCTGTCGATGCAGGAGAGGTTCCTCGAGAAGATGTGGCGTCTGTCCTCGTTGAGACGGTTCAAAACAATCATTTAATCGGACGAGAGTTTCAAGTCATTAGTGGTAAGACACCGATTACAAAAGCATTAAAAAGCGTCTAAATAAAGCGTTTAAAAAAGTAAGACGGTTATACACAAAGACAACAGATAAAAGCATGCGCAACGAGCGCATGCTTTTTATCTGTTTATAGTAAGCTAATTACTCTAGCAACAAACTTCTTCATCATTCATATCAACAAGAGGTGTTTCAAAGTCACCGGCTTTGATTTGGTCAATCAGCGGTGTGACATAGCTTTTTATATTTTGAGGTTGGTTGTCAATGTCAGATAGATTAAAATAGATAAAACCTTTATCATGATCAAGACAAGCAATCGCAATGTCATCTTCCAGTTCTTTTGTTGTTACAATTCGACAAGATTTTCCCTTCGGTGCCAATTCAGTTCCCAAAAGAAATGCCCCCTTAATTTTTAGTCGTTATTAGTGTAGCACAAACATATGCGGATGTTTAGTGTCTTAGTCATACTTTCTTTGTATGACTTTTATTCATTTTTGCGATGAAAGGTGCGTTAGTGTTTTTAAGTGACAGGTTGAGATCGTATCCGCTATACTAGGTTATGTGTAAAAATTAAAAGTATACAATCAAAATGACACTATTTTGACAGTGAAGAAAGGAATTTTAGCATGATAACGATTCTTGCGGCCGATGATGATCAACACATTAGGCAATTGATTCGATTATATTTAGAAAAAGAAAATTTTTATGTCATTGAAGCAAGTGATGGTGAAGAGGCACTTGAAGTACTTGAAAAAAATCGTGTTGACCTCGCCGTCATCGATGTGATGATGCCGCGGGTGAATGGGATAGAACTTATTGAGTCCATTCGTCTGTTCAGTGACTTACCTATACTACTAGTGACAGCTAAAGGTGAATCAGATGATAAAGTGATTGGGTTTGAAGCGGGGACAGATGATTATTTAGTGAAGCCATTTGATCCCATAGAACTTGTCTTACGCGTAAAAGCTTTGCTCAAAAGACATCATGTTCTTCATGATAAAAAGTTAGAGATTAATAAGACCTCATTAGATTTAGAGCAACTGACTGTAACGACAGAACAATCTGTCATTCGGTTGAAGAAAAAAGAAATGGCGTTACTTTTCACTTTGGCAGAAGAAAAAGGACGCATTTTAACGCGACAACAGCTGCTTGATAAGGTCTGGGGATATGATTATGAAGGGGATGAGCGCACTGTAGACGTTCATATTAAACGGTTAAGAGAGAAATTATACAACCTTCATGCGTTTGAAATTCTGACGGTCAGAGGACTCGGTTATCAACTAAAGGATGGTTCCTAATGCGCGAACATCTCTATTGGAAATTTGTCTTAACGTTTCTCATCGGTGTATTAGGTAGTTTAATCTTGTCATACTATATCACAACAAGAATCGCAGGAGATGCTGCTGATTATGATGATGAGTTAACGGAAATAAAGCAAGGGGTTATTCATGTGTATCAATTAGCCGGTGATGAGGAAAAGGAAAAAATCATTCCAATCCTAACTGACCTAGGAATCGATTCCACCGTACAGAGTGTAGATGATTTATCACATGCTTTAACAGCATCAGAGATCAACCAATTGCTTACGGAAACAAAGGACGCTCATTACGTCATAAAGGATATCCAAAGGTTAACAAAAGACATGTACTTGATGATTGACCCTGAAGTAGGAGAAGTGCTACAAGTCCAGATTGACTTATCAGATGATTTAGCAAACCGGCGCCAACTCATGATTCGGACACTTATGTTTGTACTAGCAATCGGCAGTATTTTTATCCTATTTGCTTCTCGTTACTTTGTGAAGAGTATTAAAAAGTTAACAGTCGCCGCAAAAGAAGTGACCCGAGGAAATTTTGATGTTGACTTAAAAACAGATAGAGAAGATGAAATTGGTCAATTAATGCACTCGTTTGATGAAATGATCCAGACATTGAAATCAACCGATGAATCTAGAAAAGCTTTTGTTTCTAATGTCTCTCATGAAATCCAATCACCTTTAACATCAATTAAGGGTTACACAAAAGCTATTCAAGATGGGGTTATTCACCCAGAAGATGAGGCGAAATATTTAGCGATTATCTATCAAGAGGCGGATCGTCTCTCACGCCTATCAACGCATTTATTAAAGTTACAAAGTTTAGATGACGATCATTTCACTTTAAATAAACAAACGTATCGACTGGATGAACAAATAAGGTCGATTGTCTTAACAACTGCTCCTTTATGGCAAGCCAAAGACTTAGTGATTAACGTTGATTTAGAGCCGCTCAGTTTGGAGCTAGATGAAGACCTTATGGAGTTGGTTTGGATCAATTTAATAACGAATGCGATTAAGTTTACTGATGTGGGTGGCTCAATCGATATTAACTATTATTTAGAACATGACCGCCGTGTGATTCGTATTCATGATACCGGGTGCGGGATTCCTGAAGACAAGCTCCCGTATATTTTTGATCGTTTTTACAAAGTAGATGATGCCCGCTCAGAAAAAAGTTCAGGAAGTGGACTGGGGCTTTCCATTGTGAAAAAGATTATTCATCTCCACGACGGAGATGTTCAAGTCGTCAGTGAGAAAAATCAAGGCACAACATTTTTTGTGCGACTCAAAAAATATTAATGTGTTCATATTCAGTTCACATTGACGCGGTATACTATCCTTAGTAACGATGAAAGGAAGATGCCAGATGTGTGACGATACGATTCAACAAACACAATTATTAAGAGGCTTTACGATTCAGCCATCAAAATTAGAACGTTTGATGCATCAATTAAAGACATTAGGCGTAAAAGCAGAGATTGTAACATATAAAAATAAAGCAAAAGGACGTGACAAATAATGTTTTTCTTCCATCCCATGGATTTCTTAATATTCATCGCTTTTGGTATTGCGATGTGGGCACAATCGAAAGTGAAAGGGAACTTTCATAAATATAGTCGGGTGCAAGCATCCGCCCAATTAACCGGTGTTCAAGTCGCTCGACGTATTTTAGATAAGCATGGTTTATACGATGTCACAATTGAACGATCTAATCGTGGCGATTTATCAGACCATTACGATCCCCGTTCTAAAACGGTGAGGCTATCTGGTCCCGTATATAGCGGTGCTTCTGTTTCTTCATTATCGATTGCAGCACACGAGGTTGGCCATGCGATTCAGCATGCGGAAAGTTATAGTATGTTGAAGTTTCGTTCAGCCTTATTCCCAGCGGCAAATATCGGCTCAAGAATGGCACCATGGTTATTGATCCTTGGTTTATTTGCTTCCTTTGATCCGCTGATTGGTGTTGGTATTGGCTTATTTTCAGCCGCAGTCCTATTCCAACTCGTGACGTTACCGGTAGAGTATGATGCCTCTCACCGTGCAAAAGTTGAGTTAGAAGAATTGAACTTCGTTTCACCGCAAGAAAAAGTAGGCGTCGGTAAGGTACTGAATGCCGCAGCATTAACGTATGTTGCTTCAGCTGCCATTGCGGTATTACAACTACTCAAATTCATCATGATTTTTGCAGGTAGAGATGATTAAGACTTCAGAAGTACTCCAAGTGGTTAAAAACTATCACTTGGAGTACTTTTTTAATTTAAACATGTCTAGTCATTTCGTTTTATTCAAACAAAAATAGGGAATAGCTTTAAATAATATGACATATTTACTAAGAAGATTGAAATAATCGCGTATTTGGGAGATAATAGAAGGAGACAGTTTACAGAAGAAGGTGACAAACATGCCCACGTTAGAAATGGTAAAAGGAAATTATACTGACGCCTTGTTGAATGGACATACGCGTGAAGCTTATGACATCATTAAAGAAGCATTAAATAATCAATATTCGCTGATTGATGTCTACACAGTGATTGCAGATGTGATGTATAGCATCGGTGACTTGTGGGAGACAAATGATATTTCGATTGCGCAAGAACATGCAGCCACAGCGATTACCCAATTTGTTCTAACGCAAATCAGTGCGGAATCTGTCAAAACCTTTCAGATTGAGGGGAAGAAAGCGGCTGTATTTTCGGTTGAATCAAATACACATTACCTCGGGATACAAATGATTAAAAATCTATTTAATGTTTACCAAATACAAACGTTCGACTTCGGACCAAACGTACCTAATAGTGATATTATTAAACGAATTGAAGCGCTTAATGTCGATGTCGTCGCTTATTCAGTCACGATGCCGGAACATATCGATAAAGCGGTAGAATTGAGTGACACCTTAAAAAGGTTAGACCCTCATACACGCCCTGTTATTATTGTAGGAGGGTATGCGTTTCATCGCGATGAAACATTACTCAAGCAAGTGTTTTACGATCATTATTTTAAAACCATTAAAGACTTAAGTGGTTGGTTAGAAGAAGGAAAAGAATTTATGAAAAATACAACAGCGTAAGTTTTTCTCTTTGTGAAGAGTGGGGCGAACAGTAAGTGAATGAAATAAAAGTAATTTACGTAATTTAATGGATTGTTAGGTGGTGTAACCAATGGGGGGAAGAGAACAAGAGAGCTTTTTACAAGCGATAAGCACTGTAGATGTGACGGGAATCTGTGTTAATACGAGTGGTGAGATTCTTTATGAGTTTGGCAAAGACATAAAAGTCACACCAAATCAAACATTGGTATTTGATAGTGTCGATAGTTATTCTAAGAAGCGGCTTAATAATATCCTTGATGAAAATAAATCATTAGGGACGACAGATATCTATTTGAAAGTACCGGGTGAACAAGCACGAGCCTACTTTTTAAAGTACGTAAAAAATGATCATGGTTACTGGCTTATTTTTATTCCTTACCCGGATCAATACGGAAAAATGGTAGAAAATATGTTGGATGCGAATTCAGAATTGACCCGATTATTCGAAGAGAAACTGAGCTTAGAGATGGAATTGAAAATAAAAGTAAATGAACTGAAAACGGTGAGTATTACCGATCCTTTAACGAAATTATATAATAGACAATATTTTTATGAATACCTTGAGGATTTAGTTAAAGAAACAACATGGCAAGCTGTAACGTTGATCATGGTGGATTTTAATGATTTTAAACAAGTCAATGATGAGTTTGGTCATAAGGCTGGCGATACCTTATTGATTAACTTTGCGGATATGATAAAAAAACATTGTCATAAAGGTTTTCGGTTTGGTGGCGATGAGTTTGTGATTGTTTCCCTAGATAAAGATGAAGCAACGATCTATCAACATTTAGAGTCCATTAATAAAGCGTTTAAGCAACAAACGGATATTGTAACCCTCTCATATGGGATGACACGCATCACACGAGCTCAAAAAGATCAATTAGCAGATAAGATTTCTGTGGATCAGTTATTAAGAGAGGCAGATAAGAAAATGTATCAACACAAATGGGAAGTCAAAAAGTATCGAGAAAGTTATAGATGAAAAGACATCACTAATAAAACAATGCGCACATCCGAACATGACGAAAAAATAGCCATGTTCGGATTTTTTCTGGTTAGAATGAAACGATGATCTTCTCAAGACAAAACATTTACGAAAGCAGTTCACTAAGGGTATGATTAGATCAAGGCGAAGGGTGAATCTGTCTAGATAAGTGACTAAGGGTTTATAATTGCACTTTACCAACCGAAAGGTTAAAATAGACTTGACGTATCATTGCTCAATAACACACAAAATGGTTTTAAGGGAGGAAGATTTTTATGTTTCACATAGCGATAAAAGACATGCGCTTTTCTAAAGTAAAATACGGTTTGATTGCTTTTATTTTATTTTTAATAGCGTCACTTGTCTTAATTGTCAGTGGATTAGCCAGAGGGCTATCTGATCAAAATATTGCCATGCTAGTTGAATCTGAAGCAACAGAATTTTATGTAAGTACAGACAGTGAAAATCAGTTAGACCAGTCCGGTTTTCTAATTGAAGATTTAGTTAATGACGTGCCGACAGAAGAAGGCTGGCAACCGCTTATTACTCATCCGGTTCGCTTTGTCCATGAGGGGAAAGTAGATGAAAAGTTAGCGGCTACAATGATTCCAGTTGATAGAGACGCTAAATTGTATCCAGGTGTGACCGATGGAGAAGATTTATCAAACGACGCCTCACTAAACATTATTGTTGATCAAACGATGAGGGCTGATGGGGTGTCATTAAACGATACCCTTTATGATGAGGAAACAGATTTAACATTTACTGTTGTAGGTTTTACAGAAGGACAAACATACCGACATACGCCTGTTGTTTACGTATCAGAAACAGCATTTTACGCTGAAGAGATCAGTCCGCAACAAGTGGCCAACACAGTCGTTATATTTGAAGAAAATGATACGTTAAAAGCTTCAATTGATAGCGTGTTAGAAGAAGGGGAATGGGTTGATAAAAGTGCGGTGATTGATGCGGTGCCAGGACATTCTTCAGAACAAATGTCACTGAATATGATGATTTTCTTCTTAATTGTTATTTCGGTCTTTGTGTTAGCCGCCTTTTTCTACATCATTACGATTCAGAAATTAAAACAGTTCGGGATTTTAAAAGCCATTGGAGCGAAGAACCGTTTCCTTATCGGTTCAACTTTAATGCAAGTGGTGATTCTTTCTGTATTTAGTCTTGGTATCGCAGTATTGTTTACGTACTCCATGACCTTTATCTTACCAGAAGGTATGCCATTTGATTTCAACTTAACGACCATTGGCATTTATAGCGGTTTGATGTTTTTAGTGTCGATTCTAGGTGCTTTACTATCAAGTCGCCGTATCGTAAAGGTTGATCCACAACAAGCGATGGGAGGAGCTGAATAATGACATTGCCATTAGAAGTTAAACAGATCAATAAACGTTTTAAAGACGGTGAGACGTATATCGATGTACTAAAAGACATCGACTTCTCAATCAAGAAAGGTGAATTTGTCGCCATTGTTGGTCCATCAGGTTCAGGTAAAAGTACACTTCTTTCCATCATTGGTGCACTCCTTTCAACAGATGATGGGGATGTATTAATAAGCGGAAAAAGCGTCAAAAACTTAGACGACGGACAAAGAAGTGAGGTGAGGCTGAATGATATTGGCTTTATCTTTCAGACTGCCGAACTCTTACCATACCTTCATGCCGAAGATCAACTAGACTTGGTCGCAAAGCTGAATAAGATGGAGAAGAAAGAACGTAAAGAGCGGGCAAAAGCATTGCTTACAGATGTAGGATTAGAAAAAAGACGCAAGCATTATCCGCATCAGTTGTCTGGTGGGGAAAAACAGCGGGTAGCTGTCGCTAGAGCCTTCATGAACGATCCGGCCCTTATTCTCGCCGATGAACCAACGGCGAGTCTTGATGAAGACAGGAGTCACGAGATTGTGTCACTTATTAAGCAAGAAGTAAAAGCGAAAGATAAAGCAGCCATTATGGTGACGCATGATGAAAGCTTACTCACTTACTGTGACCGGGTCTTTCGCATGAAAGACCATCACCTAATTGAAGATAAGTAAGACAAACGGATGAGGGCTATGCTCTCATCTTTTCTTTTAACAACTTTTTGCATAGGAGTCATTTAAGATTTGACCAACGATGCCGATATAATGGTTGAGACGCGTTCGTGTAATTAAATGAGTTAAGGATGTTTACAAATTTCTGCATACATATGTATGACAGCTAATAAAAAAGGAGTTGACATATCAATGGAAGTCAGTCGATTACAATCGAGTCCTCCACGTACTGTTCAACCTAACGAAAATCATCAAACACGTCATGTTGAACAATCATTTGTGATTGAGACAACTACACATCAGGAGACAGCTAAACATACAAAAGATAAAGAAGAGAAACCATTAGCAAGAGTTGAAATGGAAAGTATGGTTGATGGGATGAATAAGTTTTTAGAACCTTCAAAAACAACCATTCAATTTGAACTGCATGATAAGCTCGATCGGTATTATGTCAAATTAGTTGATAGTGAAACAAAAGAACTTGTACGAGAAATCCCGCCAGAAAAAATGCTCGATATGTACGCACAGATGGCGGAATTTATGGGCTTTCTCGTCGATGAAAAAATATAAAAGAAGGTGATGTTATGCGTATTTCAGGATTCGCATCAGGTATGGATATAGACCAAACGGTTAAGGACTTAATGAAAGCAGAACGAATGCCACTTGAACGTGTTGAAGCAGATAAAACACGTCTTGAGTGGACACGTGATGCTTACCGTGACTTTAACGTTAAATTAAAAGAATTAGATGACTCACTACTCGACATGCGTTTATCGAGTTCATTAATGACGAAAGAGACATCAACATCGAATAATGCGGTAACCGCAAAGGCAACGTCTAATGCTTCCAATGGTAGTTACAAAATGGAGGTAACAGAGCTTGCGAGGTCAGCGATTAATGTGAGTCAAAATGGACTTTCTGCCGCAGGTGAGGAAATCAGTACGTCAGAGACCATTCAATCACAGATTGCTGCTGGTCGATGGAATGGCGTTAGTACATTTGATGAAGTTAAAGACATTAAATTTACAACACACAAAGGTGAGTTTACTCACACTTTAACTGAAGATGATACGCTAGAAAGCATTTTAACTAAAATTACAAATGAAGATAACGGTGTTCGTGCTTTTTATGACACGACACAGGACAAAGTTATAATGGAGAGCGAAGTTGCTGGTGATAATCGTCCAGGAGAGAAAGAGATATTTTTTGAAAATGGTTCTGGTATGGCGAATTTATTCGGAATGGATGTAGAAAAAGAACAAGGTGGCACGGATGCAACCTTTATGTACAATGGTGTTGAGTTAAACTCAAAAACAAACCAAACAACCTTAAATGGTATTACCTTTAATTTCAATAATGTCACCAATGATACACCAGCATATGTCAATATCAGTGATGACACCGA
>JBNJFJ010000068.1:0-10347 GCA_051746745.1 Bacillota bacterium
TATTAAAGGATTAAACGATGAACGTCGGACGATTTTAGTCGAGCGATTAAAGACATATCAAGGGTTTGACACAATTGTCGTTGCCTTGCAAAAAGTCGGGATCGGTCTAAAGCTTGCACAAAAGATTTATCAACATTATCAAGATGAAGCGATTAATATCCTAGAAGAAAATCCATATCAATACGTCTTTGATATTGAAGGCTTCGGCTTTCACCGGGCGGATTTAATTGCGACAGACCATGGCATTAGCTTAAATCACCCGTCAAGAATTCGAGCCGGTATTCTTTATGTACTCAATGAATCGTTAAACGAGGGCCATGTCTTCTTACCAATGGATATGGTGAAGGATAAGGTCAATCGCTTACTGGAAGCGCGTAGGTATGACATTACCGATGAGATGTTGACGAAAGAATTGATGGAAATGGCAGAAGAAGAGTATTTAGTTGAAGAAAATGAGCGAATCTACCTGCCCGTCAGTTATTATGCTGAAGCAGGACTAACGACACAACTGAAGCGCATCAGTGAACTGGAAGTCGAAGAAACGATTGTTGAAGCGGATTTACTTAAAGTCGTCGGTGAAGTCGAAGAGGAGGAACACTTGACCTACGGAAAAGTTCAATACGACGCGATTAAACAAGCACTCATGACGAAAGTCATGATTTTAACCGGTGGACCTGGTACCGGGAAAACAACCGTGATTAAAGGAATTTTAAAAGCGTATAGTGAATTGAATGATGTCAGTATGAAGTTACAAGATTACGGGAAACGTAGTGAGTTTCCGTATATACTGACAGCCCCTACCGGAAGAGCAGCGAAAAGAATCACCGAATCGACGGGTTTACCTGCTTATACGATTCACCGCTTACTCGGATGGGATGGCCATCAACATTTTGAGAAAACACAAGACAATCAGTTGGAAGGCAAAATGATTATCATTGATGAATTCTCAATGGTCGATGTGTTTCTAGCCAATCAATTATTTAAAGCAATCCCGTCTTCGATGCAAGTGTTATTGGTTGGAGATGAGGACCAGTTGCCGTCTGTAGGACCGGGACAAGTGTTGAGTGATTTATTACATAGTCATCAAGTGACACAAATTAAACTTGATGAAGTGTACCGGCAAAAAGAAGGATCGAAAATTATTACATTGGCACACCAAATTAAACATGATGAATTAACGGCAGCAGATTTAACTAAAGCGAGTGATTTCAACTTTATCCCGTGCCAGCGCCACCAGCTGTTGCATTCCATTGAAACCATTGTGACTCGGGCGATTGCTAGGGGCTTTGATATTCAAGATATTCAAATTTTAGCGCCGATGTATAAGACAGATGTCGGCATTAATGAAATCAATGCCCGCATCCAGTCGGTCGTTAATCCTAAACGTAAAGGTGCGCGTGAACTCCATACGAAAGATACCGTCTTTCGGCTTGGTGATAAGGTGATTCAGCTCGTTAATCAACCAGAAGACAATGTGTTTAACGGGGACATTGGTAAAATCACCGCTATTTTTTGGGAAAATGAAAATGTGGATGGTGAAGACCAAGTGATTGTCACGTTTGAAGAAGATGATGTGACCTATACCCGACAGGATTTATTGAATATTACCCATGCGTATTGTATTTCCATCCATAAGTCACAAGGGAGTGAGTTTCCGATTGTCGTCATGCCTGTTGACCGGGCATATCGGCGGATGCTTAGGAAAAACTTGCTGTATACCGCGATGACCCGGGCGAAACAATCTTTGATTATTTGTGGCGATCAGTCTGCCTTTTTAGAAGGGGTCATGACGATTGATACGAATGAACGCTATACGACGCTTATTGAACGATTAACCGGTGTCTTTACCGATGAAGGCTACCGTGAACGTTTAGAAGAAGATTTAGAAGAACAATCGCTAGGTGATGAAGATGTATCGCCGTTTGATTTTATGTAAGTTAGTTAAACATGATAAATGTATGTATAAACGCCGCCTCAATTTGGTTACACTGAGTCAAAAAAGAGGTGACGTGAATGCGGTGTTTTTACTGCCATCACTTAAGTTTAGGAGAAATTTCCTCTAAACATTATTATTGTATGGAATGTTGTTTAGAATTTAAAGTCGTGGATCATCACTGGTATGGTTATGTGATTGATGAAGAAGGGGACCTTCACCTAGAGGTTTCATCAGAAATGACAGTGTCACCAGCTGGCACCATTCATCAGACTATTGATTGACTTTAGCAGAAAGTTTCTCTATAATATCGGGTGAAACGATAGAAAAAACGTCGAGAAACAGGAGTACATATCAGCCCATTTAAAGAGACGCTTACCCCTAGGCTGTAAGGTGAGCGAAATGAAGAGGTATGGAAGCTCGTTTTGAGTGTAAATTAACCATTTACCGGTTGAATGCCGTTATCATTCACTAAAGGTGATAGCGTTAGCTATAATCAGGGTGGTACCGCGAAGATAACTCTCGTCCCTGCAAGATATTGCAGGGATGGGAGTTTTTATATTGCCTATCGTTAGTAATAAATGTCTGTATATAAGTAATGATGAATAAAGGAGCGAACACAGATGAAAGCATTAACCTCAAGTGAAGTTAGACAAATGTTTTTAGATTTCTTTGAATCGAAAGGTCACCGGATTGAACCGAGTGCCTCACTGATTCCCCAAGAAGATCCAACCTTACTATGGATTAATTCTGGGGTAGCAACATTAAAAAAATATTTTGATGGCCGCGTCGTGCCAGATAACCCGCGCCTTGCCAATGCACAAAAATCGATTCGAACAAACGATATTGAAAATGTCGGTTACACCCCGCGTCACCATACATTTTTTGAGATGTTAGGAAACTTTTCGATTGGTGACTACTTTAAAGGAGAAGCGATTGCGTACGCATGGGAATTCCTCACGAGTGACAAATGGATTGGGTTTGACCCAGAAAAAATTTCAGTAACGGTCCATCCAGAAGATGATGAAGCGTTCCACTACTGGAAAGATACGATTAAACTACCAGAAGAGCGCATTATTCGTTTAGAAGAAAACTTCTGGGATATTGGTGAAGGTCCAAGTGGTCCTAATACGGAAATCTTTTATGATCGCGGGGAAGCGTATGGTAATGATTTAAATGACCCGGAACTTTATCCTGGCGGTGAAAATGATCGCTATTTAGAAATTTGGAATTTAGTCTTTTCTCAATACAACCATAATCCTGATGACACATACACCCCCCTCCCAAAGAAAAACATTGATACAGGGATGGGGCTAGAACGGATTGTGTCTGTGATTCAAGGAACAGACACAAACTTCGAAACAGATTTATTCTTACCAATCATTAAAGAAGTAGAAAAGCTCACCACCGTTAATTATGGTGACAACAAAGAAACAGATACAGCCTTTAAAGTGATTAGTGACCATATTCGTACCGTCAGTTTTGCGGTCGGCGATGGGGCCTTACCTTCTAACGAGGGCCGCGGATATGTGTTAAGACGATTGTTAAGAAGAGCCGTTCGTTTTAGTAAGCAACTTGGCATCGACAAAGCCTTTATGGCGTCACTCGTGCCAACAGTGGCTTCTATAATGGAAGCTTTCTATCCAGAAGTAAAACAAAAACAAGACTTTATTATGAATGTCATTCAAACAGAAGAAGAACGGTTCCATGAAACATTACATGAGGGGTTAGTTATTCTTTCTGATATTATTGACCAGCAAACGAAAAAAAATGAAACCGTTGTGCCAGGTGAGTATGTGTTTAAACTGTATGATACGTATGGTTTCCCTAAAGAACTCACGGAAGAATATGCACATGAACAAGGTTTTACGATTGATGAAGCTGGCTTCTTAACGGAAATGGAAAAACAAAAAGCGCGTGCGCGTAATGCGCGTCAAAAAGTAGATTCTATGCAAGTCCAAGACAGTGTCTTTAGTGAACTAACAAAAGATAGTACGTTTGTTGGTTATACAACGCATGAAGTCAATACGATGGTTGTGGCGATGATTGAAAATCAAACCTTTGTCGAAAAACTAACCGGTCAAGAGGCGTTTGTCATTTTAGCTGAAACACCGTTTTACGCAGAAAGTGGTGGGCAACAGTCAGACTTAGGTGTGATCTATAATGATCACTTTAAAGCGCATGTTAAAGAAGTGAAAAAAGCGCCAAAAGGGCAACACTTGCACCGCATTGAAATCACTGAAGGTGAGCTTCAATTAGATGAGACGGTAACGGCACAAATTGACCGTGAGCGCCGTTTGTTGATTGAAAAAAATCATACTGCGACTCACCTTTTGCATCAAGCACTAAAAGATGTCTTAGGTACGCACGTGAATCAAGCAGGGTCACTTGTCGGTGATGGTCGTTTACGTTTTGACTTCTCGCATTTTAGTGCGGTATCAACTGAAGAACTGCAAGCAATTGAAACAAAAGTAAATGAGCAGGTGTGGGCTACGATTCCGGTTGAGATTACGAACCGTTCAATTGAGGAAGCGAAACAAATGGGCGCAATGGCCCTATTTGGTGAGAAGTATGGTGATGTTGTCCGTGTCGTTAAGGTTGGTGACTATAGCTTAGAGCTTTGTGGTGGGTGTCACGTATCGAATACAGCAGAAATTGGCCTCTTTAAAATTGTTTCAGAGTCTGGCATCGGGGCAGGTACACGCCGGATTGAAGCTGTGACCGCAAAAGGTGCTTATCAATTCGTCAATAATCAAGAGGTGGCTTTAAAACAATCAGCTGAAAAGTTAAAAGCCAATCCATTAAACGTGCCTGAAAAGCTTGATCAATTGTTTATAGACATGAAACAACTACAAAAAGACAACGATGCCTTACAACAAAAATTATCAAGCTATGAAGCGAAGAATATTTTAGATAAAGTTGAACGCATTAACGGCGTTGCTTGTTTAATAGAACAAGTCAATGTCTCAGATATGAATCAACTTCGCTCTATGGTAGATGATTTAAAACAAAAACTACCATCAGGTATTATTCTTTTAGCCGCTGTCAATGATGGAAAAGTGCAATTTGCGAGTGGGGTTTCAAAAGATCTTGTCGAACAAGGTTACCATGCAGGTAAGTTAATTAAACAAGCAGCGACTGTTTGCGGTGGCGGCGGTGGCGGTCGTCCAGACATGGCTCAAGCAGGTGGGAAAGAGCCTGAAAAAGTACAACATGCCTTAGAAGAAGTAAAAACAATGATTTCTTCACTTGTTAAATAGTCCACATTAACGGTATAATGGTCGTAAGTGAGATTTACGCCATTTAGAAAACTTCAGTTAAGGACGAGGTGTTAGTATGGATAATATGGATCAGACGATGAAATTTAATTTCTCAGAGGAGCCAGTTGAAACAAACGTTAAAGACGTCTTATTAACTGTCTATCACGCATTAGAGGAAAAAGGTTATCACCCGATTAATCAGATTGTTGGTTATTTACTCTCAGGTGATCCGGCCTACATTCCGCGATATAAGGATGCGCGAAACCTTATTCGTCGCCTCGACCGTGATGAGCTCATCGAAGTATTAGTCAAAGATTTTATCGATCAACATAAAGAGGTATAATATGAAAAAAATGGGTTTAGATGTCGGCTCGAAAACCATTGGTGTCGCGGTAAGTGACATGTTGGGGTGGACAGCACAAGGAATTAAAACGATTCGGTGGGATGAGGAAGACATTACCTCAGCCGATGACGAGTTAAGACAAATAATAAATGAACATGAGATTTCTGAAGTTGTGATTGGTCTGCCAAAACATATGAACAATGATATTGGTGACCGTGGTGAAAAAGCCCTTCACTATCAAAAACACATTGAGGCGACGTTTCAATTACCAACGGTAATGTGGGACGAGCGTTTATCAACGATGGCAGCCGAACGGGTCTTATTAGAAGCTGATGTCAGTCGCAAGAAGCGGAAAAAAGTCATTGATAAAATGGCGGCCGTGATGATTCTACAAGGTTACCTTGACTCAAAGTAACAATGAATGAATATAAAGGAGGTCAAAGCATATGGCTTTAATTGAAGAAGAGCGCATTATCATTCCTGGAGAAAATGGTGAAGAAAATCTTTACGAGGTGATTTTCACTTTTGACATCGAGGAAAATGAGCAATCATACGTCGCGGTTGTTCCTGTTGAACAAGCAGAAGATGAGGAGCAAGAAGTATTTGTCTTCCGTTATGAAGAAAAAGACAATCAAGACGATTTAATGTTATTCTCAATCGAATCAGATGAAGAATGGGATATCGTAGAAGAAACATTTAATACCCTTGTTGATCAAATGGATCTCTAATAGAGGGAACAGATTAAAACATACAGAGCCGGTTCGCCGACTTTGTATGTTTTTCGCTGTTTATGAAAGGATTTTCTCTGTGAAATGTAACATGGGGCGTCATCTGTGCGTCTACAGTAAGGGTAGTATTATAACAAGGTGATGGTTTCATCAGCTAAATACGAGAAAGCTGTGGAAAAATACGTCGGCTTTTAGTATAATGTATCAGATGAGGAGGGACGCACGTGACGAACGATAATAAAAATAACCAAGACAAACTTAGTGATGAACATAAAAGTGAGACGAATACATTTGAAGAAACAAAACAAAAAATGCAACATAATTTTCTAAATCGAGCGAAAGAGGCGAGTATTACGCGCCGGATTGTTGTGATTGCGATAGTTATACTCATAATTCTCATCGGTTTCGGTGGGAAGTTTACCTATGATTATATTACGAATGGCTTAAGCCCGGTTGATGAGTCAAGTACTGAGACAGTAGAAGTCACCATTCCTTTAGGATCGTCATCATCAACCATTGCCGATCTTTTAGAAGAAAACGGGGTCATAAATAACGCGTTGATGTATCGTATTTATATCAAAGTTAATAATGTGACCGATTTTCAAGCCGGTGACTATACATTATCCCCAAGTATGACGCTAGCAGAGGTGTCAAACACCTTACAATCTGGTCGAATCGTAGAAGAAGCGAAATACTTTGTGACCATCCCAGAAGGACGTACCATTGAAGAAATTGCTGAATTACTTAGTAACAAAGCAAATATTGATGAAGAAGCTTTCCTAGAATTAATGACAGATGAAGCTTACATCCAATCATTAATTGAAAAATACCCGAGTATTTTATCAGATACCATTTTAGATGAGGATATTCGTTACCCACTGGAAGGGTATTTATTTGCAGCAACGTATCCGATGTATGATGACGAACCGTCAGTGGAAACGATTATCGAACAAATGCTTGATAAAACAGAAGACGTGCTACTTAATTATTTCGCAGAAATTGATGGACTTGAACAATTTACGATTCATGAAATCTTTACCTTTAGTTCACTTGTTGAACGTGAAGCGGGAAATGAAGAAGAACGTAAAATGATTGCCGGTGTTTTTTATAACCGTTTAGCAGAAGGAATGCGCCTTGAAACAGACCCGACGGTGCTTTATGCGCTAGGGGAGCACAAAGATCGCGTGTTATTCTCTGATTTAGAAACAGACTCACCTTATAACACGTATCAAGTTTATGGTCTCCCTATTGGACCTATCTCCAATTTTGGTGAAAGTTCACTAGAAGCCGTCATTAACCCAAGCGAGACGAATTATCTATTCTTTGTCGCGGCTGATGGAGAGATTTATTACTCCGAAACGTTCGAAGAGCATCGACGAAAAGCAAATGAATATTTAGATCGTGATATTTAAAAAGAGAATCAGGGAGGTGCGTTCCCTGATTTTCTCTGTGTTAAAAGGAAGGTGAAAATTTATGGATGCGCATGTCTTTGACTATATTAAACGATTAACAACACCCTCAAGCTTCCCGTTTGACGTGATGGAACGTGAAGCGAGCGAACAACATATTCCGATTATGGAGCGAGATGGGATGGCCTTTTTAAAACAATTGATCCGCCTCCATCGACCGGTACGCATATTAGAAATTGGTGCGGCGATTGGCTATTCGGCATTACAGATGGCCAGTATAGATACAAATATTCGCGTGGTCACTGTGGAACGAGATGATGAGCGGTTTAAGGCAGCGGTAGATAATTTAAACCGGTATGACCAACATCAACAAGTTGAAGTTTTACACGGAGATGCGTTTGACCTTGCGGATGAGTTAAATAGTAAAGGACCGTATGATGTTGTTTTTATTGATGCGGCTAAAGGGCAATACCAACGTTTCTTTGAAACGTTTTCGACAAATCTGACCGATCACGCCATGATTATTACGGACAATGTCTTATTTAAAGGTTATGTTTCAGATGCAAGTGAGGCAAGCAAACGTTTAGCTAAACTGTCTCAAAAGATTGATCGTTATAACCAGTGGTTAACGGAGCTAGAAGGTTTTGAGACGGTGATCGTTCCAGTTGGCGATGGCGTCGCGATCACAACGCGACATAATAATAAATAAAACAGCAGAGAAAATATATCAATAAAGGGGTCTAAACATATGGAGAATGAACGAAGTAAACCGATTGTCATTGGGGTATCTGGAGGGTCGGGTTCAGGTAAGACATCGGTCACCCGATCGATTTGCGATCGGTTTGAAGATAAGTCCGTTTTAGTTATTGAACAAGATTTTTATTATAAAGATCAATCAGATTTACCGTTTGAGGAACGTCTGAAAACAAACTATGATCATCCGTTTGCGTTTGACAACGATTTATTAGTTGAGCATTTACATCAATTGCTTGAGCATAAACCGGTTGAAAAACCGATCTATGACTTTAAGCGTCACACCCGATCAAGCGATACGATGCTCGTTGAGCCTAAGGAAGTCATTATTTTAGAAGGTATTCTTGTTCTAGAAGATGAACGGTTAAGAAACTTAATGGACATTAAAGTCTTTGTCGACACAGATGCAGATTTACGCATTATTCGACGGTTACTGCGTGATATTAATGAACGCGGGCGTACAATCGATTCTGTCATTGAACAGTACTTATCGGTTGTAAGACCGATGCATCTTCAATTTACTGAACCAACAAAACGCTATGCAGATTTAATTATCCCAGAAGGTGGGGAAAACCATGTCGCGATTGATATTATGGCGACAAAAATTGAAACAATTCTAACAAAACAACAAAAATAATGCTGAGCGCTTTCAAAAGTTATGAAAGAAATGTAAAAACCTATTGAAATATCAACCGGAATCCGTTAGTATGATTTTTAATAGTCTTTTCTTCATATTTGATAAAAGGCTAGCATAACGTTATAGAGACAAATAAGTGAATGGTATTAAAAGGAGAGTTAGTCATGGCTACAGAAAAAAGTTATTATATGACCGAAGAAGGAAAAGTGAAATTAGAACACGAATTAGAACATTTAAAAACCGTTCGACGCCCAGAAGTTGTTGAACGTATTAAAATCGCACGTGATTTTGGTGACTTATCTGAGAACTCAGAGTACGATGCAGCAAAAGATGATCAAGCCTTTGTTGAATCGCGTATTACGCAAGTCGAAACAATGATTCGTAACGCTGTTATTATTGAAAATAATGATAGTGATCAATCAACCGTTCAAATGGGACGTACGGTTACCTTTATTGAATTACCAGATGGTGATGAGGAAGAGTATACCATTGTCGGTAGTGCAGAAGCAGATCCATTTGAAGGTAAGATTTCAAATGATTCACCAATTGCAAAGAGTTTACTCGGCTGTGAAGTCGGCCAAGAAGTTAATGTACCAACACCTGGTGGCGACATGCGTGTGCGTATCACCGAGGTAAAATAAAGATACGTAAGTGGCTTTCTCTTTCTTAAGTAAACAGTCATCAGGTGCTGATTTATGAAAGAATGGTTCTTTGTCAAATGGTGTTGGTGAGAAGTTTTAACCAATAATTTCAAGTTTATATTTCACATGTTTCGGCTCTTTTTATGCAGCTGAAACATGTGTTTTATTTTGTGTTTTTTTCTTCTGTGGTTCAACTGGTTTGTACGCAAAATGTAAAAGAATTCTGTTCTTGTAGTTTTTGAAATTACGATAGCCGTATGCGACGCGATTTAAGACTTTGATTTTGTTATTAATACCTTCAATGCGACCGTTATTGTACGTATAATCAAAGCTATTTTGAATGTGTGGTAAATGTGCTTTTAACGTCTTTATACTCGTTTTCATATAACTAGAAATATTATCATCGAGTTTTCCTTTCACGATCTCTTCGAGATCGTCATAATTCCTATCATCAAAAGCTTTAAAGAAGCGTTGGAGTAAGTCATGGTTTGCTTTTAGTTCATCAGAATACTCTAACATAGTATCCACAACAGATTTAGATGGGAGTTGCCCGAACATGGTATAGTGCTTATATTCTGTACTTGAAAGGTCTTCGCTTGGTTTTAACATTAGTCGCCAGTATCGCTTGAGCCGACGGTATTTC
>JBNJFJ010000069.1:0-3682 GCA_051746745.1 Bacillota bacterium
AGCCCACCAAAATCTCTTAACGCTTTTTCTGCAATCTCAACTCGCGGCAAAACGCTAAGCTGTTTTTCAAGTTCGAGCGTCGTTTCATCAATCAGTGTTTTAGATGTCGAGAATAAATACGCACGTGCAAGCGTGTCATGCTCGGCTTGTGCAATTAAGTCACTGGCAATGTGTTTAGCTTGAGCTGTTTCATCAGCAATAATCGCTACTTCTGAAGGTCCAGCGACCATATCAATCCCGACATCACCAAACACGAGTGATTTAGCTGCGGCGACATACGCATTTCCTGGTCCAACAATTTTATCGACTTTTGGTAATGATTCTGTCCCGTAGCTTAGACCGGCGATTGCTTGAATACCACCGACTTTATATATGTCAGTCACACCGGCAATGTCAGCGGCCACAAGGAGAATCGGGTTAATCTTCTCTCCAAAACGTTCAGGTGTTACCATAACAACATTGGTTACGCCCGCTAAAACAGCCGGAATCGCATTCATCAACACCGATGACGGGTAACAGGCCGTGCCACCTGGCACGTAAACGCCAACATTTTCTATTGGGGTATACAGTTGCCCTGAAACGATATCTTGATCATGTTGCATAAACCGTGATTCTTTTAGTTGTTTTTGGTGGAAGGTTCGAATATTACCCGCCGCACGCGTCAATGCATCAATGACACTTTGGTCGACTTGGTTCCAAGCGGCTTGACGCTCTTCACTCGATACTTTTAAGTCCCCTTCAAGTTTGCCATCAAATTTTTCAATGTAGTAAAACAGTGCCTCATCTTTATCCCGGCGAATGTTTTTGATCACATCTTTAGCGACTTGCTCAATCTGTTCTTTGTGTTCACTAGGCGCTTGTTGATGCTCTAGTTGGGCAAGAAAACTGTCTTGATCTAAAATGTTAATCATGTGTGGTTCCCCCATTCGGATTCAGTTTGGCAATCACAGATTTTAGTGCTTCACGTTTAATCTTTAAAGCCGAACGATTCGCAATGAGTCTGGCACTAAAATGCATAAACTCTTCTTCAACGACTAAGCCGTTTTCTCTTAGTGTATTGCCTGTTTCGACAATATCGACAATCGCATCTGATAGTCCTAAAATGGGTGCCAGTTCAACAGAACCTTCTAATTTGATAATATCAACCGATTCGCCCTTTTCTTTATAAAAAGCTTTCGTGATTCCGGTGTATTTACTCGCAATACGTTTTTTCCCATTCGACCAGACTTTACCGGCTTCAGTTGCCACAGCCATTCGGCAGGCACCAAATGGGAGCGGAAACAAGTCAAAGACATCTGGCTGAAATTCAGCTAAAATGTCACCACCAACAATGCCTAAGTCGGCAATCCCGTATTGGACATAGGTCGCCACATCAGGGCCTTTAGCGAAAATGAATTGAAAGTCGTTAGTATCGACGCGTAATTTTCTCCCTTTATCCGTTAACGGCTCAATATCATAGCCTAATGATTGATAGTAGTCTAAAAATTGCTTTTCTAAGCGTCCTTTTGTTAGCGCGATAACTGGTTTCACTTTGCTCCCTCATTTCTTAAATCGATGATTTGTTCATAATCCGTTTCATTCGGTTCGCTGTAGAGCACATCGACGATTTTGTCTGTGATGGTGCGACGTTTCAGTTCGGCGAGGACATGTGTGTCAGATGAGGCGAGGATAGCGACGCGTCCTCGCTCGTCCATCTCAACAGCGCTCGCAAGCACGTCGACATCAAAAGCTAAACCAATCGCCGAAATCGACTGATTGAATTGTTGATACAATTTATCATATCGTCCCCCAGAAAAACATTCTTCCCCACTTGTCGTAAGGTATCCTCTAAACATCGTCCCACTATAGTAAGGCAATTGCTTCACTCGACCGAGGTCAACAATCGTTTGATCAATACCGAGTTGTTTTAAGACATTGACTAATTGAATTAACTCGTTTACGATGGTCACAATCGTTTCATCATCTTGATATTTCGCTTTATAGCGCTCAAGAATGGAGACATCACCATAAGCATCAATCAAGTCTAACAGTTGCTCTTGAACCTTTGGATTTATTTCTGTTAAGGCTTTAACAACATCTTGGCGTTTATCATGCATCGCCAGGCGCAGTTTCGCTTCTTCATCCGGTGTAAGCGCGAGGGGGGCGATAATCGTTTCGTAAATACCGGTATGCCCTAATTCAATCACATAATCTGATACATCGACAGCGGACAAGTAATCAATCGCAAAACAAAGCGTTTCAATTTCGCCTTCATTTGGCGCTGTGCGAATCATTTCAATGCCTGCTTGTCTACTTTCAATGCCGTCTTTATCTTGCGTGAACACAGAACCTTGATAGAACCACTTAGATTCTTTTGGATTTAGTTTCATTAATGCTCTCGCAATCGCTGTCGTCCAATCTGGACGGAGGACCTCAATCTCCCCTTCGCGGTCAAACCATTTTAATAACTGCTGAAAAGGCATCCCGACATGGGGATTGGTAAAGGTATCCGCGTATTCAATGACCGGTGTTTCAATCGCTTTAAATCCGCGTGAAACCGCGACATCATTAAAAATTTGATACACCTGTTGTTTTTTTAGTAGGATCTTGCCGATTTGATCTTGACTGCCATCTGGTAAAAACATTCTGTCACATCCGTTTCTTTATTACTCTACCGCTTTAGTGTGATAAAGTATTGATAGTGTTACTAATTTAACATCATTTGTTGAGTTGGTCAACAATTTTCTCTTTTCTAATTGTTCAGTTAATTATATCATAAAGGAAAGAAGGAGGTTTTTAAATGCCTATTTTAGGAGATTATCATATTCATACCCCGTTTTGCCCTCATGGTACGACGGATACTTTGGCAGCCTACGCAGAACAGGCCATCCAGTTAGGATTAAAAGAAATTAGTTTCACCGAACATGCCCCGCTTCCTGAAGGGTTTATTGACCCTACCCCAGACCGTGATAGCGGGATGAGACGGGATCAAGTCGATGCTTATATTAAAGCCGCTCAAAAAGTGAAAGCTATGTATAAAAAAGACCTGAAAATTCAAGTAGGATTTGAAGTTGATTACATTGAAGGATTTGAACAAGCGACAACTGATTTTCTTAATACGTATGGTGACGTGATAGAGGATGCGATTTTATCGGTGCATATGTTAAAGGACGACACGGGCACTTTTCATTGTCTAGATTTTAGTCAAGCCGCTTTTGGTGACTTAGTGACAGCCTTAGGCTCAGTAGAAAACGTGTACCGGACCTACTTTCAAACCCTTGAGAAATCGGTTCGCAGTGATTTAGGTCGATTTAAACCGATGCGAATCGGTCATATGACGCTCGTTGAGAAGTTTAAACGCGTCTATCCTTATACGTATTCTGAGGCATTACTTAAGCAGGTAGATCAGGTATTAACGCTTATAAAAAGTGAGGGATACCAACTAGATGTGAATACCGCGGGGTTATTTAAACCAGATTGTCAAACCATTTATCCAAACCCAGACTTGTTACAACGGGCAAAAGAAAAGCAGATCCCCTTAAAGTTAGGATCAGATGCCCATCAAGCAGCTGACGTTGGCCGCGCGTTTCAAATAGAGTTTATTGACTAACGCATGAAGAGAAAAGAAAACAACCAAGAATGACGTCTGTCGTTCTTGGTTGTTTTCTATTTGACGTTCTGCTTTATATTAGCGAACGCTTAG
>JBNJFJ010000069.1:3782-10333 GCA_051746745.1 Bacillota bacterium
AGCATCGTATCTGTTGTATTCACTTCATAGAGGCCAATTAACCGATCTTCTTCCTTCATCGCCAAATCTTCACCATTGGAGGCTTGATACGACCTTAGACTGGTGCGTTTAATGTAGCCATCATGTGTTACCGACACTAAGACATCTTCACTCGCGATCATGACTTCAAGATTGATTTTAAGTTCTTCTACTTCTTCTTCAATCGTCGTTAACCTTACGGTGTTAAAGCGTTTCTTTAAGTCTTTTAAATCTTTTTTAATGACATTATCTAATGTTTTGTTATCGGTGACGATTTTTTCTAATCGAGCCATTTCTTTTGTCAACGCATCAAGCTCTTGTTGAAGGGCGGTAATATCGGTATTCGTCAGACGGTAGAGTTGTAAATTAACAATCGCCTCTGCTTGTTCTTCAGTAAATTGATACGCTTCTTTAATCCGGGTTTTTGCATCTTTTTTATCTTTACTTTGACGTATTTTTTGAATCAATTCATCTAATACCGAAATGGCTTTTATTAAACCTTCAACGATATGATGGCGGGTTTTGGCTTTATTTAAATCAAATGTTGCCGCTCGTTTAATCACATGGCGCTGGTGCTTAATGTAAGCCTCCAACATATCGACTAATGACATAAGTTTAGGCGTCTTATCGACGATCGCCACCATATTAAAGTTGTACGTCACTTGTAAATCTGTATTTTTATAAAAGAAATTTAAAATGCCTTCACTATCGGCTTCTTTTTTCAGTTCGATAACAATTCGCATACCCGTCCGGTCCGTTTCGTCACGAATTTCAGCCACACCTTCGACTTTGCGGTCGAGTTTTAATTCATCCATCCGTTTAACAAGGTTAGCCTTATTGACTTCATAAGGGATTTCCGTGATGACGATTTGTTCTCGCTTACTGCGTAACGTTTCAATCTCACAGCGACCTCTAACAACAACCTTACCTTTACCGGTGCGGTAAGCTTGTTTAATCCCATCTGCACCTTGAATAATCCCGCCCGTTGGAAAGTCCGGGCCAGGAATGAGCTCAATCAGTTCATCTATCGTCACATCTGGTGCGTCAATTTTCTTAATGACAGCATCAATGACCTCATTTAAGTTGTGGGGCGGAATATCTGTTGCATACCCCGCTGATATCCCGGTTGAACCGTTGACGAGTAAATTAGGGAACCTAGCTGGTAATACCACCGGTTCATGATTCGTATCATCAAAGTTTGGAATGAATTCCACCGTTTCTTTGTCGATATCACGCAGTAATTCACCCGCAATTGGCGCTAGGCGTGCTTCGGTGTAACGCATTGCAGCAGGTGGGTCACCGTCAACACTCCCGTTGTTACCGTGCATTTCGACAAGCACATTACGCACTTTCCAATCTTGAGATAATCGGACCATCGCTTCATAGACAGAACTATCCCCGTGCGGGTGATAGTTACCAATTACGGTACCGACAGTTTTGGCGGATTTTCGAAAGCCTTTTTCATGGGTATTTCCTTCTTTATGCATCGCATAAAGAATCCGGCGCTGGACTGGTTTTAATCCATCCCGTGCATCTGGTAACGCGCGGTCTTGAATAATATATTTACTATAGCGACCAAATCGGTCGCCAATCACTTCTTCTAATGGTAAATCTAAATATTGCTCACGTTGTGACAAAGTTCTTCCTCCTTAACTCGATCCTTACTTATGATTCGGTATGAATATTCTCATTCTCAATAATATTTGTTTCCTCATCTAATCCAAATTGAACGTGTGATTCAATCCATTTCCGACGTGGCGCGACTTTATCACCCATAAGCGTCGTTACCCGGCGCTCAGCGCGGGCTAAGTCATCGATCGTCACGCGAATCAAGGTACGAGACTCAGGATTCATCGTCGTCTCCCAAAGCTGATCAGCATTCATCTCACCTAAACCTTTATAACGCTGTAAGATATAACCGGATTTCAATTCTTTAATCGCTTCCTTCATTTCTTCGTCACTCCATGCGTAACGAATCGTTTCTTTCTTTCCTTTACCTTTTGAAATCTTGTATAGCGGTGGTAAAGCAATGTATATTTTACCAGCATCAATAAGTGGGCGCATGTAACGATAGAAAAACGTCAACAGTAAGACTTGAATATGCGCGCCATCGGTATCAGCATCGGTCATAATGATGACTTTATCATACTGGGCATCATCCACATCAAAGTCAGCGCCAACCCCAGCACCGATGGTGTGAATAATTGTGGAGATTTCTTCGTTTTTAAAGACATCTTCTAATTTCGTCTTTTCGGTATTAACGACTTTACCGCGCAGCGGTAAAACCGCTTGGAATTTCCGGTCACGTCCTTGTTTGGCTGACCCACCAGCCGAGTCCCCCTCAACGAGGTACAACTCATTCTTTTTTGGGTTGCGCGACTGTGCCGGCGTTAATTTTCCACTTAGCAACGCATCTTTTCGTTTTTTCTTTTTCCCGGTTCTGGCATCGTCACGAGCCCGTCGAGCAGCTTCTCGAGCTTCTTTAGCACGAATCGCTTTTTTTAGTAAGGACTGAGCCAGTTCTGCATTTTCCTCTAAGAAATAGCTTAATTGTTCACTAATGACGGTGTCAACGGCTGTACGTGCTTCACTCGTTCCGAGTTTACCTTTTGTTTGACCTTCAAATTGTAGTTTTTCTTCCGGAATTCTGACACTCACAATACTCGTAAAACCTTCACGAATATCATTGCCATCAAGGTTTTTATCTTTGTCCTTCAGTAAATTAATTTTACGGGCGTATTCGTTAAAGACGCGCGTCACACCAGCTTTTGCTCCTGCTTCATGCGTCCCACCGTCTCTCGTCCGAACATTATTAACAAAGCTTAAAATACTTTCAGTGTAGCCATCATTGAACTGAAAACTAAAGTCGACTTCAATCCCATTATGTTCACCTTCAAAAGCAACGACGTCATGTAAGACGTCTTTATCTTCGTTTAAATATGTAACAAAAGCTTTTAAACCTTCCGGATAAACATATTCTTCCGTCACATCATGACGTTTGTCAATGAGGGTAATGTTAATGCCTTTTAGTAAAAAGGCAGATTCCCGTAGACGTTCGGATAGAATCTCAAACTGAAATGTTGTGGTTGAAAAGATGGTCGGGTCTGGCTTAAAGTGAATCGTCGTCCCACTTTGTTTTGTCTTTCCAATCTCAGTTAAATCGCCATCTGACTTTCCGCCATTGGAGAATGACTGTCGCATGATTTTTCCATCACGTTTAATTGTAACCGTTAGATGTTCGGATAAAGCATTGACAACAGACGCCCCGACACCGTGGAGACCTCCAGACGTTTTATACCCACCTTGACCGAACTTACCGCCGGCATGTAAGACAGTTAAAATAACTTCTGGCGTAGATTTTCCTGATTTATGCATACCAATCGGCATTCCGCGCGCTTCATCGGTCACGGTAATACTGTTATCTGCTTCTATTGTGACGGTTATTTTCTCACCAAAACCAGCAAGGGCTTCATCGACGGCATTATCGACAATCTCATAAACGAGATGGTGTAAGCCGCGGGCATCGGTTGAACCGATATACATCCCTGGTCTTTTTCTAACGGCTTCTAATCCTTCTAATACTTGAATTGAATCATCGGTATAATTATTTGTTCGTGTCAACGTTCTTTTCCCCTTCCAAGTGATTGCCCTAAGGCGATCACATAACGAACTGTTGTTTGAATAAGCTCATAAAGTATAGCATGACTGTTTTAAAAAAGACAAGCGTCCCTTTAATCCATCACCTCATAATACTTTACTTTAATACAAGTATCCATAATAAGTTTCACTTGGTTATGATAGCGCTTAAAAACATCTTCATCGTAAATGCCGAGCTGGGCCCAAACAACAGGTGCTTCAATTGCGATGGCTTCTGTTACAATATCATCTAGAAAAATGGCTTTTCTAAAAACATTGACAATGTCAACCGGCTCATCAATGTCTGATAGTGATGGCACACTCTTCTCACCGAGTGCTTCATCAATCGTTGGATTGACTGGAATAATTTTATAGCCTTGTTGCTGCATTAATTTACTGACTTGATATGATGTGCGGTGGGGTTTATTTGATAACCCAACAACAGCAATTGTTTTACTATCTGTTAATAGACGTTTAAATGTTTGGTTTGATGTTTGTTCGTGGTACATATCGTCACCTCTCATAGATTATTTTAGCTTCATCATTCATCTCTTCCCTAGTTTAAGCCTTTTTAAAGCATTTGGTCAAATCGTTGTATAAGATCAAATTAAATTCACCTGCTTTTTTGTCCGCGCTTGACGTACACTTATGCATGTGACTTAGGTTTTATAATTAGCACCTGGTCTTAAAATGCTTTCACTCTGATTGAAATCATGTTACAATAAAGCGATGAATCTGTATGAAATGAGGAACTTAATATGCTCTATTATGCGTTATTTATTATCTTAGCCTATTTACTTGGCTCAATCCCTTCGGGGTTAATTGTAGGTAAGATCTTTTATCAAACCGATATAAGGGAACACGGCAGTGGCAACCTTGGTGGGACGAATACATTCCGTGTCCTAGGAAAAAAAGCCGGCATTGCTGTTACGATGAGTGATGTCCTTAAAGGGACCTTAAGTATTGCCATTCCCTTTTACTTTAGCCCAATCGAAGTAAACTTACTCATCATTGGTGTTTTTAGTGTCATCGGTCATATGTATCCGCTCTTTGCCGGTTTTAAAGGCGGTAAAGCTGTCGCTACATCCGGTGGTCTTGTCTTAGGACTAAGTCCATTACTGTTTTTCATTATTCTAGCAAGCTTTTTCGTATTACTGTATATCACCAAATACGTATCATTATCATCAATTGTCACCAGTTTTATCGCGGTGATCACAGCGCTTGTGATGTCACGGTTTGATTTACTCATTTTAACGTCGGTGCTGTTAACGTTTATCGTCTATCGTCACATTCCCAACATTAAACGTCTCATGAATAAGACAGAACCTAAAATCACCTGGATGTAATAGCCATGCGCACGTTTATACGTGCGCTTTTTTGTTGCCTACTGGTTCACAAATAAAGAAACTTAAGTTAAATAGATTGAAACTCGCCTAGACTCTTAGTATACTCTTTAAATAAGAAAGAGAACCGAAAGGGGATGCACGACCTATGACCCAATATAAAAAGCAGTTACCAGAAAAACAAGAACGCCACCGGTTATTTGGTTCCGTCACACCTGGAAAGCGGACAAAACCAACAGAGAAAGACGAGATGGCAGACCTACAAAATACGCAAAATGATTTTCTATTTCACATAGATGCTGTAGGCATTACGAATGTGACCCACCCGATTACGATTCATGGTGACATTGAACCAACCACACAAACGTCCGTTGCAAAGTTTACAATGACATCGTCGATTGTTCAACAGAGTAAGGGAACAAATATGTCGCGATTTACTGAACAATTAGAAGCGTACTATCAACAACAGCGCTTAACGACGAACTTAGAAGATTTAAAGGCTTTTACAAAAGAATTGAGTACCCGACTTAAAACAACCGATGCGACAATTGACATAACCGTGCCCTATTTTTATGAACAACGCGGGCCTTATTCGCAGCTACAAGGATTAAACCATGTCGATCTCACAATTAAAGTGACGTATGATACGTCGTCTGGTTTTACCATTTTCGTTGGTTTAAATGCGACAATTACAACGCTATGCCCGTGTTCAAAAGAAATTAGCGAGTACAGCGCGCATAATCAACGCGGCATTGTCTCGATTACCACCGAACTTGAGCCTTCATTTGATGAAACAACGGGTGACTGGAAAAAGTGGTTGTTAGAGATGGCGGAATCTAATGCGAGCGCAAAAATTCATCCCGTATTAAAACGAACAGATGAAAAAGTGGTAACCGAACACGCTTATGAAAACCCTCGCTTCGTTGAAGATATGGTGCGATTAGTGAGTGCTGATTTATACGAACGAGAGGACGTTGTTG
The DNA here is from genome assembly GCA_051746745.1 of Bacillota bacterium. Taxonomy (GTDB): domain Bacteria; phylum Bacillota; class Bacilli; order Bacillales; family Amphibacillaceae; genus Halolactibacillus. Next base: position 9,760 of record JBNJFJ010000069.1, read on the forward strand.
CTTTTAAGGTAACGTGTCGTAATGAAGAATCAATCCATTTACACGATGCCATCGCATCGATCACTTACGATAAACGAGTGGAAAATCGATGATGAAAAAAATCTTGCTGTCACTGATCCGCTTCTACCGTAAATATATTAGTCCAACAAAACCACCAAGTTGTCGGTTCCAACCGACATGTTCGAGCTATGGTTTAGAAGCGATTGAGCGATTTGGTGCCCTAAAAGGCGGGTACATGACAATTAAACGGGTATTAAAGTGTCATCCTTTTCACCCAGGTGGCTTTGACCCCGTGCCATTAAAGAATGAAGAAACCCACACGCATCATGATCATGCCGATAACTAAAGGTATATGTATGACAATGACCAAACAGACGCACACAAAAAACAAGCAGGCAAGCGCATTCTCCGCTTTGCCTGCTTGTTTTTAATTATAAATGAAACCGTTCAATCTGGTCGGTGTAGCCCTCTTTTTCAAGAATCTCTTTTTGAAATGGGGGAAACAAATCAAAATGCGGGTAGTCTTCTTTATGATCAATCCAATCTGGATGTAACCCGTATTTAGCGCCCCACT
>JBNJFJ010000070.1:0-10259 GCA_051746745.1 Bacillota bacterium
ATGAATTGAATCTTCTGCTGATTCCCTTTAGACAATTCTTCTACTTTTTTATCTTTATAATCAGGAATCTTAAACCGATCTAACCAATAATCTAATGCTTTAATAATCGCACTTTTTTCCATCCCTCTTAAACTACCGAGATAAATCATTTGTTCTTTTACTTTCATTTTCGGATACAAACCTCGTTCTTCTGGTAAATATCCAATCGAATCAGTCACACTGTAATCAATTTTTCGATCATTCCAACGAATTTGACCTTCTGTCTCATCGATGAGTCCTAAAATCATTCTAAATGTCGTTGTTTTACCGGCACCATTGGCACCTAGAAAACCGAAAATTTGATTTTCATTAATGGTAATGGATAAATCATCTACTGCGGTAAATGACCCAAACCGCTTTGTTACATTGTTGATATATAATGCCATCTTATTTCCTCCTCTACTTTCCATTCATTGAAAAAGCAACAGTACCTCTAGTGGTATTGTTGCTTTTAATCTTCGGGCTAGTTGTCTTGTTGTAAAAAATCTCCGAGTGTCTGGGTAGCTTCATCACTGTCACTACCTGTTGCAGTTAAATCAATAGAATCTCCTCTAGCAATGGCTAAACTTAACAGACCCATAATACTTTTGGCATTCACACGACGCTCACCTTTTGTTACATAAATTTCTGCTGAAAACCGATTCGCTGTTTGAACAAAGCTGGATGCTGGGCCCGCTTGAAGACCAGGGTCTAGATTGACGATACATTTCATAACCACTCGCTCCTTTTGACAAAGAATCAATTATTTTTACAACAGTTTCATTATACGCTGATTTTTGAGATATATGTTAGTGAATTTCGGACTGTTTTTGTATAGGATACTCTCCACGTATTTGATCAGCAAATTGATCAATTTTCTTTAATCGGTGATTAACACCAGATTTACTAATAGGTGAGCCACTAACTAGTTCCCCTAATTCTTTCAAAGATACTTCTTGGTGATCAACTCTTAATCTTGCGATTTCTTGTAACTTATCTGGTAAAGATTCAAGTCCAACCGTTTTTTCAATAAAGCGAATGTTTTCAACTTGTCTAAAGGCCGCCCCGATCGTTTTATTCAAGTTAGCTGTCTCACAGTTAACCAGTCGGTTCACTGAATTACGCATATCACGAATAATTCGCACATCTTCAAACTTAAATAAGGCATGATGGGCGCCAATATAGTTTAAAAACTCGGTTATTTTTTCAGCTTCTTTAATATAGGTGATAAAGCCGTTTCGACGCTCGAGCGTACGCGCGTGTAAATCAAAACCGTTCATTAGTTTTTGCAGGGCATCATTGTGCTCCTCATAACTGTTGGCTATTTCTAAGTGATAGGAAGATGTTTCTGGATTGTTAATCGAACCTCCCGCAAGAAAGGCTCCACGCAAATAAGCACGTTTACAACACGTTTTCTTTAAATACTGCTCAGAAATTGTTCTGACAAACGTAAACGGTTCTTCTAAAATGGCTAAATCCAATAGCATATCTTTTGCGCCTTCTTCTATTCGAACAATGTAAACATTGTTTTTCTTTAATTTCATTTTTTTACGCACAAGCAATTTGATTGGATGTGGATACAATGATTTTATTAATGTGTAAATTCGTCTTGCGATTGCCGCGTTCTCTGTTTGCACATCAAGGACATAGGTCATTCTGGCGATAGAGACTGCACCATTCATACGAATCAAAGCCGCAAGTTCAGCTTCTTTACAGCAATCATTGTTATCAATTTGCGTCAGCTCTTTTTTAATTTCTGATGCAAAAGACATAAGACATTCACCTTTCTATTGGATCACACATGCAAATAAGGCCGCATAATATTTTAGCGACTTTATCTTTATCATGTCGCAGGACATGATCGTGATCGGTAATAATATTTCCTTCAACTATTTCTAGACCAAGTGTTTCTAATCGTTCTTTATCATACACGACAGGCTTCGCTTGTTCTTCTAAGTAACGATCCAGTATATCTTGACTAAACCCTTCACTATGAACAAGAATCGTATCAATCACACCTTCACCAACATGTTCTAAAATAACCCTGGCATGGTCATACGCGGTGAAACCATCGGTCTCACCATTTTGTGTCATTACATTACAGACATAGACGACTTCTGCGTCGGTTTGTCTTAAAGCATTAGCGATTTGAGGAACAATCAAATTTGGTAGTGTACTCGTATATAGGCTACCTGGTGAAATAACAATAAGATCTGAAGCAAGAATCGCATCGACTGCTTCCGGTAACGGTTCGGCTGTTTCTGGTTCTAAAAAGACTCGGTGTATCGGCTTATTAGCCTTAGGGATATTTGACTCTCCCACAACAATCTCACCGTCTTTCATCTCTGCACTCAGGAACAGGTTTTGATTAGCAACCGGATATATCTGACCTTTCACATTAAAAACTTTTTCAATCTCTTTAATCCCCAAATAAAAGTCTCCTGTAACAGCAGTCATTGCGGCTAGAATCAAATTCCCCATCGAATGACCTTTTAAGCCCTCTTCACCGAGATCAAATCGGTGTTGAAGTAAAGCCTCCATCATCGGTTCTACCTCGGATAAGGCAGCAATGACATTTCTAATGTCTCCTGGTGCAGGCATTGACATTTCTGTTCGTAACCGTCCTGATGATCCCCCATCATCGGCCACAGTGACAATGGCTGATAAATCGATTGGGTATTTCTTTAGGCCACGCAAAATAACCGGCATACCAGTACCACCACCAAGGACCGTTACTTTCTTTAGATTTTCCTCCATCCTTAATGCCCTTTCCGTTTATCAATATCACGGTGTGAGACATGTGTGGTATATTGATTCGAGAAATATTTTGCGACATGTTCCGCTAGAGCTACCGATCGGTGTTGACCTCCGGTACAGCCAATCGCTATAACAAGTTGAGATTTACCTTCTTTTTTATATTGGGGAAGCATAAAACTGAGTAAGTCTAACCATTTATCGACAAATTTTTGCGTTTCTGCCCATTTAAACACGTAGTCCCTTACTTCTGGATTTAACCCGGTCTGTGGCTGGAGATGTTCCACATAATGTGGATTCGGTAAAAAGCGTACATCAAAAACTAAATCGGCATCTATCGGCATACCATATTTAAATCCAAACGACATCGCGTGAACAGAGAAGATTTTTTGCTCACGTTCTCCATATTTTTGCACAATTTTCTCGCGTAATTCTTTAGGCTTTAAGTTCGTCGTTTCAATAAAATGTTGCGCACGTCCACGTAGTTCACTTAACAATTGACGTTCTTTTTTTATACCCTCTAATGGTAATCCATTTGGGGCAAGTGGATGAGAACGTCTCGTTTCTTTATATCGCGACACTAATGTTTGGTCTTGGGCATCTAAAAATAAAATATGTTCTTCAATCCAAGTTAAGTCAGAAAGTACATCCAAGCTTTCAAACAACGTATCAAAAAATTCACGCCCACGTAAATCGATGACCAGCGCAACCTTGTTGATATTATTCGAGGCATCCTTCATTAATTCTAAAAACTTAGGTAATAAAGCAGGTGGCAAATTATCGACACAGTAGTAGCCTAAATCTTCAAAACTTTGAACCGCGACAGTTTTACCGGCACCACTCATACCTGTAATAATAACAAGCGATGTTTCTTTTAAATGGGTCATTTTTTTACCTCCTTTAATGATCTTGCGTTTTATAGCTGATTAATTGATCGTCCTCATCCAGCTCAAACTGCGCATAAAGAATACGGTCTTGTTTCAGCGCATAATCATGAATAATCCGATCGCTCGGTGCTGTAGGAATGGTTGATACGTCATGAAGATCAATCCATTCTAACTCCCCCTCTGGACACTCTTCTACAAGCGTTCCTTCAAAGCCATTTACGACAAATGTAAACATCATCCAATCATCTTTCGGTGACTTAGCGGATGGCTTATTTATGTTGGCAATACTAATAATTTTCGGGTCTGTTATTTTAAGACCTGTCTCTTCATACACTTCTCTAATAACCGATTCTTGTACGGTTTCATTCGGTTCCATTTTCCCACCTGGCATGGCATACCAGCCATGACGTGGTTTCTTTAATAAGAGCACTTTATCATGATCTATGATTAAACAATTAGTGACTCGTTGCATATTGTTCACTCGCTTCCTTTTAACACTCTTTCCCCATTATAGCAAAACTTACAGTTCCAATCGATTGTTTCCACTTAAAATTTTTAATTCTCTCTTTACCTGACTTTAAAATAAGTTTGTATGTTTTTTCCTCTATTATAACATTACAAAATATTTAGGTAGATAATACCCATACATCTAGACAAAAAAAGACGCAGTACATAAGCCAATGCTCATATACTGCGCAAATCATTTTCGTATATTAAAAAGGGGGGTTAATTACTTACTTATAGTATACCCCACTTCCTTTGCAGTTTGATTACAGTGAGATTAAGAACAGGTAAAGTTTACTGGACTTGTTTTTCTAATTCTTCTTCAAGTTCTTCAATATAGTGCTGAGCGTTTTGTCCAGCAATACTACCATCACCTGTCGCTGTGACAATTTGACGGAGTGTTTTTTCACGAATATCTCCAACCGCAAAAATCCCTGGAATATCTGTTTCCATTTGATCGTTGGTTGGGATATAACCTTCTTCATTGGTAATGCCCAGCGGTTCAAATGGCGCACTAAGTGGTTCAAGACCGATATAAATAAATACACCATCCGCTGTTTTCTCTGTTACTTGGTCGGTATGAACATTTTTCAACGTCACTGACCCGACTTTTCCATCTTTTTCATTAATATCTGTCACAATCGTATCCCAAATGAAGTCGACTTTTTCATTTTTAAATGCGCGATCTTGTAAGATTTTTTGAGCACGTAACTCATCACGACGGTGAACAACGGTTACTTTCTTCGCATAACGCGTCAAGTAAACGCCCTCTTCAACGGCTGAGTCACCGCCACCGATGACGATCAGTTCTTTATCTTTAAAGAAAGCCCCGTCACATACCGCGCAGTAAGATACCCCACGTCCTGCTAATTCTTCTTCACCAGGAATGCCTAATTTTTTATATTTTGCACCCGTTGCGATAATGATTGTTTTCGTTTTGTACTCTTTATCGCCAGCTTTTACCGTTTTATAACGGTGACCATCAATGATGCTCGTAATATCACCATAAGCATATTCTGCACCAAATTTTTTCGCGTGTTCAAACATTTTATTTGATAGATCCGGACCTAAAATACTTTCATAACCTGGATAGTTCTCAACATCTTCAGTATTGGCCATTTGTCCCCCTGGAATACCACGTTCAATCATTAAAGTATCTAAATCAGCACGAGAAGCGTATACAGCTGCTGTCATACCAGCTGGTCCTGCACCAATAATAATTACATCATAAATACGTTCTTCAGTCATTTACATCGTCAATCCTTTCTTGTTTAAAGTTTAAATCGTAATGATTCTGAGTTAACTTTCATATACCCATTATGGTATATTTACTTTCTTTCGTCCACTGATTTGCTCATGTCTTGTTCTAACCATGGCGCTGGCTTATTAATAAGCTGATTATGACGCCGTTTTGCCTCTTCAAATAAAGCTTCGGCTTCAAGTACTTTCCCATTCCGGTAAAGAGCTAATGCGTAGTACGTAAAGTAGTCAACATGATGTTTTACCGTCCGTTGATGCAGGCGGTTAAAGCGGTTGATGGCCTCATCATCGGCCCCCGCTAAGGTATAACCAATCGCTACTTTTAGCGCTTGTTCTTGTTGCATCGGATAGACCCCTTCAAAACTCGCTACAATATCTTTTACTTTGTCTTTTTTACCTAGAGCGTAATAGAAAAACATTAAATTAAAGCGGGCGTATAGTTGGTCTGGTTCCGCGATAAGAACTGACTCTTCTTCTGTTAAAACTGTCTCTTTTTCGCCATTAAAAAAGCGAGCAAAACGCGATTGAAAATGAAACAGATCATAGTCTGGGAATAACTCTAGCGCTTCTTCTAATATTGCCGCTGCTTTCAAATAATCTTCCTGCTGAAGATAATAAAAGGCGGTTTCTTGATACATCAGTAAATCATCTTCATCTTCAAAATCATCCATTTCTTCTTCTAACGCTAAATCAAGGACGGTGATCAGTTGTTCAGCTTCAGAATGAAATTCACCCTCAGGGTCTTTCTCCATATAAAGTGTGGCATATTTTTGTGCCTCATTTAATAAACCTAAATGAGCATAATTATTGGCAATTAAATAATAGCTATCGACATAATCATCACCATGTGTCTTGATCACATCGCTCAGAATTTGATTAGCCGCATGGTACGCGCCAATTTCCGTATAAATGATTGACATTTGTGACGGATACAACGCTTCTGACGGGTCAATATCTTTGGCTTTTTTTAAAAATTTTAAGGCTAAATCAAACTTCCTTTTGTAAAAAGCGTCCACGCCTTTTGTAAAGAAAAAATCTCCATCATGAATAAATGGAATTACTTTTGTAGGTAAGGTTGGGTTTGACATTTTATTTTCCACAGTCATTTAATACCCCTTCTAAACATAATGTTCTTTCACCGTAAGTATAGCACAGACAGCGGTATTCTCACACCATTTCTCATCAATCAAATTGATGACGCTCCGTCATGAATTGCCTAGCTTCTCTTTCATAATAGGACCGCTCCTCTTTTGTCCAGGCAAGACGATACTCGAGAAACCGGAGAATTTGAAACATAATCGCTGCATGTATCGTGTAATCAAAAACATTTAAACGTAGACGACGCTGAATAAAATCTGATGCTTTATATACCCCTTCAGATTCAACTGCATAAAGAAGCTCAATAAACAAGCGACTAGGGATTGGATACTTAATCATTAATCGATCCACATCGCGACTTAACCGCTCAAAATGTGGGCGGTCCATTTGATATTTATTCATCAGCTGCATCAATTTAACTTCTTCATTTAAAGTGACGGTCAGTTCTTTCGTCACATCTGTTGATACAATTCTTGTTTTCGTATCAGAACGTTCATACAAAATTGCTGACTCGGCTTTAAATTGCTTCGTAATCTCATTACCAACTTTTTCAGCATATTGACGGTAATTTGAAACCGGACTACCAATCGCTGTCAGTACATCTTGACTTGACTTGTATAAATTAAACGAGGTTTTTTCGGCATTTGTATCGACTTCTTTGGTTGTTTTAAACGTAAACATATGATTGCTATCAAGAGTGATCTCCGGAAATACACGCTCGATTTCTTGTTTTACTTCTAAAAAGACAGCTTTAGTAGACAGCATCGCACCATTAGGTCGAACCGTACTCACCAATACGCCTTGGTCTTTTGGAATAAGCGACACTGTGTAAGGATATAAACCTCGTTTAATGATAACCGGAAAATCTAAAGATAATACCGATGAAGGCACAAGCCATTGATATTTTCGACGAGGTGTCAATGAAAAGGAAGAGCTTTCTTTCTTTTTCAGACGGTTGTGTAGTTCTAAGCTAGCTAAACCAGTCGCATTCACAACTTTTTTAGTATAAATGACATGTGTTTCTCCTGTGATTTGATCTTCTACAAAGACACCGCGTAAGTCGTTACCTGATAGGTACACATCAGTCACCATCTGATAATTAATCGCATCTGCGTTTAGGGCCACACTAGCTTTAATTAAATCAATTGTTAATCTCGCCGTATCGACAAACGGGACAGTCGTATGCGTGAAGGTCCCAACGGTTTCAAATTGCTGTTTTTGCGCTAGTGACAATTTCACTGATGCCACCGGCTTATCCAACGAACGCTTTTTTAATAGCGGCCATAACCTTTTTTTAATTTCCGAAGTAACAGGCACATCTGTCGCCATCAGTTCAATGGCTGGGAAAAATTGAAATGCCTCTCCTAGGTTTTGATTTAACTGGTGTAATTCTTGTTTCTTTTGTTTAGGCAATGTTTGAAAAGTATCTTTATCATAGACGAGTAAATCAAAACTTTCAGATGCCCCAGATGCATAATCGTTTTTTTCAATTAATAGCGTCTTTAACCCCCGCATTTGTAAGTCAAATAAAATACTCGCACCTGTCAATCCACCACCTATGACAACCACATCATATGATGTCTCAAGCAGTTGCCGCATCGACTCTTCTCGATTTGTATTTGTTAACTTCACCGCAATCCCTTCTTTACTCTCCATCTATTTTGTTTCAGTAATTATAACTGGATTCCCTTTCGCGAAGGCATAAGCGGGTATATCTTTAGAAACAACTGTCCCCGCCGCAACAGTAGCTCCGTCACCAATCGTCACACCTGGTAAGATCGTACAATTTGCACCAATCATCACCTCGTCACCAATAGTGACATGACCTAGTCGGTATTCTCTAATGAGGTATTCATGGGTAAGAATCGTTGTATTGTAACCAATAATAGTGTTACGACCTACGGTAATCCGTTCAGGAAACATAAGGTCGACCATCACCATTAACGCAAAAGACGTTTCTTTACCCACACGCATTCCTAGTAATGTCCGATACAACCAATTCTTCACTGATAAAATTGGCGTGTATCTTGCGAGTTGGATGACCACAAAATTCTTCATCACCTTAAAAAACGAGACTGTTTGATACAGTTGCCATAAACTATTAGGTCCTTCTACTTCAAATCGTTCTGTTTGTCGCATGATTCCACCTCAAGAATGGTTAACAGATCTTTCAACTCTTCTAACATATAGTCAGGCTTGAAACTCTCTAAAAAATCTCTCCCTTTTATTGTCCAGGCCACACCGGCTGTTTTCGTTCCAGCATTTTGACCTGCTTCAATATCATGTGAATTATCGCCTACCATGAGCGCATGCATAGGGGTTTCACCAAGTGCGTCTAGCGCTTTTAATACAGGCTCTGGATGCGGCTTAGCATGCTCGACTTCATTTAAACCAATGACGACATCAAAATAAGGCGCAAGACCTGTTATTTCTAAACCAAGCTTTGCTGTATCAGTCATTTTCGTTGTCACAATCGCCATTTTATATCCTAACTCATGGAGACGTTTGATTGTATCTACTACCGTAGGATACGCTTTAACATAGGTTTCGTGTTCACCAATGTTATGTTCACGATACGTATCCATCATCGCCTCTGCTTGTGTCGCGTCTACACTTGTTAAACTTTCAATTAATGGTGGCCCGATAAATGGTAAGATTTCTTCTTTTGTATAATCTTTCCCTGTGTGTTTTTTTAATGTGTGTGCAAATGATGCGATAATTAAAGCATTCGTATCAATTAATGTTCCGTCTAAATCAAATAATAATGTGTTAATCATAATACCCTCCGCTTAATATTTTGTTTATTTTTTTCAAATCTTGTCCAGATAATACTTACAATACGAGTTAGAATGACCGCTGTCAACAAGCGAATGAAAAACAGTGGCAGTACGGGAATCCCAAGTGGAATAAATATCAACGTATCCTCTACGACGGCATGACAACTGACAAGAAAGATAAAACTTAAATACATGTCTTTTTTCTCTACTTGATCATCTTTAATGGCCTCAACCATCACGCCTGCACCAAAAGCAAGACCAATCGTGAGTCCAGCAACTAACGTCATCGCCGCGTTGTTTTTAATTCCTAGTAACCGTGTGAATGGCGAAAGCCATTCTGTCAGCACATCGAGCCAGCCTAAGTCACGAAACAGTTGCATGACGACCATCAATGGCACAACAATGATCGCTAACCCTAAAACACTATCAAACGCGGTCGTTAAAGCATGGATAACAATATTAGCGACACCTGATACCGCTTCTTCTTGTACTTCTTCAAATGAATACTGCGCGAGTGTTTGCTCAAATGGCACCAAGTGATGAATCACAAGGGCTGAAATAAAAGCTAAACTCAATCGAATAAGAATCACAATGTACCATCTTACGCCCACCTTCACCGCCACCATCGATTCGACAAACAAGTTATGCGCAAAACTTAACATCACAGCTAAAATAAACACTTGTTTCACAGTAAAGTCAAAAGAAATAATCGCCGCGATACCGGCATATAAATTCAGTGAAAACCCTAACACCAGCGGCACACTTGCTTCTCCCGGTAAACCAATACCACTCATAAGTGGCTCAATCAAATCAATAAAATAAGGTAAGACCGGTGTATATTGCAGTAATGTGATAATTAATGTAATAGGAAAAATCACCTTACTCAATGTCCACGTGACACTCAGCCCTTTATGTAAACCTCTTGTTAAAATTGTCTTCATTATTTCCCCCAAAGCTTTTT
>JBNJFJ010000071.1:0-10239 GCA_051746745.1 Bacillota bacterium
ACCTATGCTTAGTTGAACGAGCATGGGTCGCCTTTAGGGTGTCCTTATGGAATCCCCTTCCTCAAACATTCGTGAGAATGTTAGGTGGGGGTAGTTCAACTTACTTGTGAATAAGAATGGTTAAATTTATAGACAGCATGACCGTAAGTGATGCTTTCCTAAACAGATCGGGTTTGTCTTTTTTATACTAAATTATTTAAGGAAAGTGGTATGCGCAAAACAGCCAGAATGGGTATGTTTTAGTTTTAGGTTGTTCACTTGATTGCATTAGGAAGCACCCCTTACGTTCATGCATGTACACATTGTTTAGTAGTTACGACGCTTATTTTCAGCTTCCCATAGACCGTTTAAGTATGTTGCACCTAAAGCGCGGTCATATAAGCCGTAACCTGGTTTACCTGTTTCGCCCCAAATCATTCGACCATGGTCTGGACGGATCGGGCCAGTATAATCAAAGTCTTTCATTGCACGAATCACTTCGTACATATCAATTGAACCTGTTTCAGACAGGTGAGGTGATTCTTGGAATGAACGTGTGCCTGATAACTTCACGTTACGCGCATGGACAAAGTTCACGCGGTCTTTTTTACCGAAGTAACGTAACATTTCTGGGAAGTCATTTTCAGGAACTGCACCAAGTGACCCACTACACATTGTGAGACCATTGTTCGGTGAATCATACAAGTTGATGAAACGCTCTAAGTTTTCTTTATTTGTGATAATCCGTGGTAGCCCAAAGATATCAAACGGTGGGTCATCCGGGTGAATCGCCATCTTCACGCCGCTTGCTTCTGCGACGGGCATGATTTCTTTAATAAAGTAACCAAGGTTTTCCCAAAGTTTTTCATGATCGACTTGTTTATAGTGATCAAATAATGTTTGTAGTTCTTCTTTTGCGTAGCTTGAATCCCAGCCTGGAAGTGATAATTCACCTGTTAATGGATCCATCTTGTCAACAACGTCTTCTTCAAAGATAAGGGCGGTTGAACCGTCTTCTAATTCATAATCAAGTGATGAACGGGTCCAGTCTAAGACTGGCATGAAGTTGTAACAAACAACCGGAATACCTGCTTCACCTAAGTTCTTAAGTGTTGTTTTATAGTTTTCAATATACTCATCACGTGTCGGTAAACCGATTTTAATATCTTCATGGACCGGTACACTTTCAATCACAGATAATTCTAAGCCATGCTTTTCGATTTCTGCTTTTAACGCCTTGATTTTATCAAGCGGCCATGCTTCTCCAACTGGAATGTCATAAATAGCTGTGACAATCCCTTTCATACCTGGAATTTGGCGAATCTTCTCTAAAGTAACTGGATCTTCTTTACCGTACCAACGAAATGTCATTTCCATTATCATTTACCCCTTTGTTTTATAAGTTAAGTGTGTCTTTTTTACAATTTATAAATTAAAATACCGCTTCGCATTGTAGTAACAAATGTTTTCAATTAATGGTTGCACGAGTGTATCATCATTTGGTACTTCACCGTCTTCAACCCATTCTCCGACTAAGTTACAAAGAATGCGGCGGAAGTACTCATGGCGACTATATGAGATAAAACTACGTGAATCGGTCAACATCCCGACAAAGTGCATTAAGAGCCCTGCTTCACTGAGTGATTTTAATTGTCGATCCATCCCGTATTTCGTGTCATTAAACCACCAACCTGAACCGAATTGAATTTTCCCTTTCACACCGGCTTCGGTTTGGAAGTTTTGCATCGTTGTCCCAACAATATCGTTGTACGTTGGGTTTAAGTTATAAAGAATCGTTTTTGGTAAGTTACCGGTTACTTCACAACTGTTAAGTAAACCGTTTAACTTCGCGGCGACGTTTGCTTGGTCATTGATCGAGTCAAAACCACTATCTGGACCGAGTTGTTCAAACATCTTCGTGTTATTGTTGCGAATCGCACCGAAGTGAATTTGCATCACCCAGCCACGCTCGGTGTATTCTTTGGCGAGGACGTTGATTACCGCTGTTTTAAATTGTTCTTCTTCCAGTGGTGAGACCGCTTCACCCGCTAATGCTTTAGCGAATGCCGCATCAACCGCTGCTTTCGTATATTCTGCGTATGGGACTTCACCGAGACCATGATCAGCTAAGCGACCACCAATGTCATGGAAGTAAGCGACACGTTCAAGTAACGCGTCAATGAAGACGTCATAACTGTTAATCTCTTTCCTGGTGACCTCACCAAGCAGTGCGACAAACGGAAGGAAGGTAGGTTTATTTATTTCTACCCCTTTATCCGGCCGGAAGGTTGGCAGCACCGTTACGTCGAACCCTTCTGTTTGTAGCTTTTTGTGGTACCTAAGGTCATCGGTTGGATCATCCGTCGTATTAATGAGGACCACGTTTGAACGTTTAATTAGGTTTTTCGCACTGTAGTCCGGTTGACTTAGTAGCTTATTCGCTTGTTCCCAAATCGCTTCGGCGGTATCAGGTCCAAGCAAATCCTCAATCCCGAAATATTTCTTCAGTTCTAAATGGGTCCAGTGGTATAGCGGATTACCAAGTGTTTGCGGGACAACTTCCGCCCATTTTAAGAACTTCTCTTTATCCGTCGCCGCACCGGTAATATAATACTCATCAACCCCGCTCGCTCGTAAGGCACGCCACTTATAGTGGTCACCTGCAAGCCAAAGTTCGGTAATATTTTTAAATTGTTTATCTTCTGCGATCTCCGCTGGTGGAAGATGGCAGTGATAATCAATAATCGGTAAATCTTTCGCAAATTCGTGATACAACCGTTTTGCGGTGTCATTATTTAACATAAAGCCGTCATGGATAAACGCCATCGGTCTCATCCTTTCTACTTAGCTTAATCTATTTATACTCTCTTATCGTTTAATTACTTTGTTACCTTACTTCATTTAAACGAGCAACGAATTGACTGGCGACGTCCGCGACGCTGTCATAGTTACCATCTTTCACGCCTTTTGTAAGGGCACTCCCGATCCCGACCGCATAGGCGCCTTTTTCAACCCATTCGTGTAAGTTATCGATCGATACACCACCTGATGGCATCATTTCAGCGTGTGGAATGGGTCCTTTTACGTCTTTAATGAAGCCAGGTCCAAGCAACGATCCAGGGAAGAGCTTCACAACATCGACACCTGACTCTAATGCGCACATAATTTCGGTGATAGATCCACAACCTGGTAAGTAAGGAATACTGTAGCGATTACACACGGTTGCGATATCTTTATTGAAGTGTGGACTGACCACATACTTCGCACCGTGTAAAATCGCAATCCGGGCTGTTTCACCGTCAAGGACCGTTCCGGCACCGACGATCATGTCTGCGACACCTAAATCGCTTAACGCTTCAATCGCGCGTTCAGCACCTGGTGTCGAGAAGGTAATCTCTAGTGACTTAATCCCACCTTCATAGACTTTCTTCCCGATCGCAATCGCATCGTCTGCTGATTTGCCGCGAACGACCGCAACGAGATACGCGTCATGCATTTGTTTCAATGTTTCATGTTTTGTTAAGACCATTTATTTGACCTCTCTTCACTGGAATTTATTGCGTTTGATTATATTCGCTGTTTATACTTGTATGCTAGCGTACATGTAGATTGTTTTCAATAGGTTCGCTTTACTTTTTTCTTAAAAAACTAAAGTGTCTGCCAAAGGAAATAATACTTAACCTTTTCACGTTGTACTCTGAACGCCTCACATACCTCTATATAGCAATCCCGCCTGTTATTCAATATATAACTAGAGCGGAATGTTTTACTATTTACAATTTAGCTTGCCATTTAGTCGCCCAAATATTTATATTAAGCTCACCCTTAAAGGTTAATTTACCTTCTAACTTATCGAACAGTTATTTGATATTTTCTCCATTTTCATGGTACTTATCCATGAAGGTTATCACCATCGTTGCATCATGTAAGTGGGTCGTAAAGTTAAGAGAAGATTGTTGGTACTTCATATACATACCATGGCACCTCGTTCAACATTCTCGTCTTACACTGGATGCGGTAGTTGATTTATGCAACGTAGCCGATCACGTTCGCAATTACGAGTGCAAGGTCGACTTCATCAGGGTATGTGAGTGTTTAACCTTTCACTCTGTTTATGCCGTCATTCATAGTGACCCCCTATCCTCGTTTTTCTAGCTCCGCTTTAACTGCGTCACCTGTATGTGTCCCAGTAGATTAAATGCCTTCTTTTTCACCTTCCAACAAATAAAGGCGCACTTGTTTATGGGTATCTGGACTAATCGTTAAGTTCACTTACGTATCTTTTATAAGTGTGATACTTTTATCTGCTTCGCCCTCACGCATATGAAGGCGTTCTTCTGAACCAACAAAAATTGGTTTAATTTTCCATCTATCTAATAAAAATATGCATTTGACTTTATGATTAGAGGGACATTGATATCTGAATCCTATCACCGCAAGAGTGATAGGATTCACTGTTTAACCTGCTTTTGTGACAGTAGTTTGGAAAGATTAACCGATTATATAAATCGGTAAGCGGGTTGATTAATTTGAAGAAACATCATAGAATACTAGTATTACCGTTAAATCTAATTAACACTATCAATTTGTATACTAGCTAATAGAAAAGAGGAAAATAATATGATGACCATCCTAGAACGTCATACAGGGGAAAACAACCGGGATTTTGCTTACCGTACCGTTAAACAAGCAATCATGACCTTAGAACTAGAGCCAGGCCAACCGATCAGTGAAATCGACATCGCTGAACAACTCGGGATTTCTCGCACACCGATTCGGGAAGTCATTGCTAAACTTAAAGAAGAATATCTCGTTGAGGTGACACCGCAAGTAGGGACGTATGTGTCCAAAATTCAACCGCAACTCGTTGAAGAGGCGGTCTTTACCCGGGCGACGCTTGAACGTGAATTACTAAAGCTTGCTTGCGAGGACTTTCCAGAAGATATTTTAACGGAATTAAAAATTAGTCTCATGCGCCAAGAACAATTATTTAAGCAACAAGGCACTGAACAACAATTTCATGAACTTGATAAAGAGTTCCACTATTTAATCTTTAAAGGGGTTAAAAAAGAACATGTCTGGGGCGCGATTACGCGACTAAGCACCCACTACAACCGGATTCGGTTATTGTCAGAGATTGAATTTAGTTTTGAAAATGCGTTAAAACAACACAAACGGATTGTCGAGATTATTGATACCAAAGCACTCAGCCTTGTGAATCCGATGATTGATGAACACATTTTAGCCCCAACGAAACAATGGCATAAACTATACGAAGATGAAAGTGAATTCAGTCATTACTTCGATAATGCTTATAAATCACCTGGGTTTATCTAAAAATAACTAGCTGATAAGATCATCAATCCATTTAAAATAGCACCGAGTGAAAGCTTCATGCTTCACTCGGTGCTATTTTTCATTTTCATCTCATGTCATTATTCAGATTAAATAATATTTTTTCCTGTACGTTCTGCCATTTTTAAAATCGAGATGATGTGTTCTTTCGCTTTAGATTCAGGCAGTGCCTCAATCATATCTCGCGGATAAAACAGTTTATGGTCCGACCGGGTTTTACCTGATATTGCATCTACAATCGTCGATAGCCGTGACAGCTCGACCAATTCATCATCTGGGGTCAACAAGTAAATCGGTACCCGTTCGTTCATTTCACCGGGACGATAGAAATCATACGGTAAATCAGACGTTGAGTCTTCAACTAAGTAATAGGTTGGGTCAAGTCCAACAGCTTGAAAAGCGCCATACAATGCTTGCCAATCTTTCGCATCAAAGTCGGTGTGGTGAGACACAAATTTAAATAAGCGCCGGTTCACAAATCGGTCACATAAATCACTTAACACGTCGTCTGTTTCTTCCATCCATTGTTGGAAGTAATACATCACGATGGTTTCATCTAAACGAATATAGTCTGTTAAGGACACCTCGCCTTTAAAAAAGGATAAGAAATGATCCGGTGTTTGTTTAAAGTGATACCCGGCTTGATACAATTCTTTTACCCGGTGCAAGATCCGCGATAAAATCACTTCAGCCGAACGACTGACCGGGTGGAAATACACTTGCCAGTGCATTTGATAACGGCTCAGAATATAGTCCTCGACCGCATGCATCCCGGTTTGTTTAATAACGACTTGTTCTTTTTTCGGTCGCATCACACGCAGCAGGCGTTCTAAGTCAAACTGACCGTAGCTCACACCGGTAAAATACGCATCACGCAAGAGATAATCCATCCGATCCGCATCAATCTGGCTAGAAATTAAACTCACAACTAATTGATCCTCATGGGTTTTATTAATGACCGCTGCGACTTCTTCTGGGAAGGTATCAGACACTTTCCTTAAAATCGTATTCACTTGTGTGTCACCTAAAATAATCGCTTTTGTGAAAGCTTCATGGTCTAAATCAAACACCTTTTCAAACGAATGCGAAAACGGACCGTGACCTAAATCATGCAGTAAGCTGGCCGTAAGTGCTAATAAGCGCTGATCTTCACTCCACGCCTCTCTTCCAGTAAAATTCTCGGTGATTCGGCGGACAAGTTCATACACCCCAAGGGAATGATTGAACCGGGAATGTTCCGCGCCGTGAAATGTTAAGTAACTCGTTCCAAGTTGTTTAATTCGGCGCAGGCGTTGAAACTCTTTCGTTCCGATTAAATCCCAAATCACTTTATACCTAACATGGATATAGCGATGGACCGGGTCTTTGAACACTTTTTCTTCCGGTAGTTGTTCACAGCGATAACTCATCTTTGTTGCCTCCTTTTTTTCAGTCCTTTATATCTATTCGTTTTGTCTTATGCTGAATGTTATATTCACACCTCTACTATACCTGTTTTCCCTCTCACTTGTGTTAAGAGAATTTAAAAATTGATGGGAGATATTCCTTAATTATAGCATACCCCGCCACTTTTGCGCGAAAACAAAGCGAACCGGTCGCTTATTTTGTTGTTTTTTCGTATAATGAAACAGATGAATTTAGAGGTGATAAAATGAAGCATTGGACAACAATTTTCCCATCAGAAACCGTGCGGTTTCTCGATGATACCCACAACGAGCTAAAACCGTATCAATCTTTCGCCGTTGATGATGCCTTAATTGAAACAATCGATCATTCACAACCCGTGATCAGGTTATGGCGTCATCATCCGTATGTTATTTTAGGCATCGCTGATACAAAACTGCCTTACCTAACCGACGGGGTAACGTTTTTAAATGACAATGACTATGATGTTGTCGTTAGAAATTCCGGCGGCTTAGCGGTTGTTGCCGATGATGGCGTGTTAAGTGTCTCACTGATCTTACCTGAAGCAAAGACAACCTCAATCAATGAAGGCTATGAGAAAATGGTCGCTTTTGTACGGGAATTACTTAAACCGTGGACAGACAACATTGAAGCATTTGAAGTTATCGGTTCGTATTGCCCAGGTGACTATGATTTAAGTATTGGCGGTAAAAAATTTGCCGGTATCTCACAACGCCGGGTGAAAAATGGACTCAGTGTCCAAATTTACTTAGCCTTAACAGCGGATAACCAATCACGGGCAACACTCATTCAACAGTTTTACCAGCGCGCCAAACAAGGGGAAGAGACACGGTTTACTTATCCTGAGGTCAACCCTGACACGATGGAATCACTGACAACGCTCGTAGGTGAATCACTCGACACCGATCGGTTAGTCGCCCGAATTAAAACGGTGCTCAGTGAACATTTCACGATCAGTGACACACCACTCACAGAAGAAGAACAACAGATCTTTAAAAGACGAGAACAACAAATGATTGATCGCAACAAAAAAGCACTGGGACCATTATTTTAGTCCCAGTGCTTTTTCTTTGTGTTATTTAGAACTTTCAAGAGAAATTCATCAAATGAGAAGCAAAGTAGCCGACTTTACTTCTTGTATTTTTATAACGCTTGGGCTGCCGTAATAATCGCTAACTTATACACGTCATCGGCGTTACAGCCACGTGATAAATCATTTACCGGTGCATTTAATCCTTGTAAGATCGGACCAACCGCATCGTAATTACCGAGACGTTGCGCAATCTTGTAACCAATGTTACCTGCTTCTAAGCTAGGGAATACAAATACGTTTGCATCACCTTGGATTTCTGAATCCGGTGCTTTTTTCTGAGCAACACTTGGTACAAACGCCGCATCAAATTGGAATTCCCCGTCTAAGACAAGGTTAGGCGCTAAGTCTTTGGCAATTTTCACTGCTTCTGATACTTTTTCTGTTTCTTCTGATTTTGCTGAACCTTTAGTAGAGAAGCTTAACATCGCAACACGTGGGTCAATGTCAAACAGTTCAGCTGTTTCAGCTGAAGCAATGGCAATTTCCGCTAAGTCTTGGCTGTTTGGCGCAATATTGATCGCACAGTCTGCGAACACATACTTCTCTTCTTCACGTACCATGACAAAGACACCTGAGGTTTTCTTAATACCTGGTTTTGTTTTAATGATTTGTAGAGCCGGACGCACGGTATCTGCCGTTGAGTGCGCTGCCCCACTGACTAAACCATCTGCTTTCCCCATATAGACAAGCATCGTACCGAAGTAATTTTCATCTTTCAACATGTCACGCGCTTGTTCCACAGTTGCTTTGCCTTTACGACGTTCCACAAAGCTGTCAACCATCGCATCAAAATCTGCGTAATCTTCCGGATTAACGACTTCAACATTGTTTAATGTTGAGTTTAAATCTGCCGCTTGCTGTTCTAGTTCTTCACGTTTACCTACTAATACAGGTGTGATAATTCCTTCCGCTGCTAATTTACTTGCCGCTTCAAGAATTCGGTCGTCAGAACCTTCAGGAAAGACGATTTTCTTAGCACTCCCTGCCAATTGATCTTGCAATGTATCAAATAAGTTGCTCATGTGTATTCCCTCCAACTAGTATTCTGTTATATATAATACGCCTTTTTTGTTACATTTTAAAGTGTTTCGGCTTATTTCTTAAAATTCTTTTTATTTACGTAAAAGATTGTTCACAATTGCGCCGAAAAATACCAAAACAGACGTTGATTCTTAAGTGAAGTTAAAAGATTTCCCTCGTAATTATTTTCATTCAGTCAGACATGTTTTTAAGTCATTCGCATATAGATAAATAATGACACACGACTAAAGTGAGGTGAACAAATGGCTGTCGTCAATTATACAGAAGAAGATGTCAATTTACTGGCTCGTCTGATGCGCGCTGAAGCTGAGGGTGACGGTAAATTGGGCATGTTGATGGTAGGTAATACAGGCGTTAATCGTGTCATTAGTGACTGTTTAGATTTTAGACAACTGCGTTCAATCCGCGATATGGTCTATCAATCGCCGGGTGGATTCGAAGCTACACAAAAAGGCTACTTTTATCAACGTGCGAGAGAACAAGATAAAGCGCTCGCCAGACGCATCATTAATGGCGAACGTTTCCATCCAGCTGACCGATCACTCTGGTTCTTTATGCCAGAGGGTGATTGCCCGGCCCAATGGTATGGTCAGTGGAATACCGGAAGGTATAAGTCTCACTGTTTCTTCGCACCACTCGCAAGTGTTTGCCCTCGTGTTTAACTAAATTAAAAGGAGTGTTTTATCTATGTCTGAAGAAATGCGTCAACAAATGCCGAGCCCCTTTATGCCAGGAATGAAACAACCGATGCCGTTTCAACCAGCTCCAGGATGGCAAGACCCACAAATGCCTAGTGGTCAGTGGCCAGGGGGCCAGTGGCAACCACAGCCTCAACCACAACCTTGGTCTTGGTCACAACCAACACCACCGCAACAAATGTGGCCACACTTCCCACAATGGCCACAACCTGACGGCCAACTAAGAATTGAAGAATCGTATATTGAAAACATCTTGCGACTGAACCGCGGGAAAGTTGCGACTGTTTATATGACATTTGAAAACAACGATCGTTGGAATGCCAAAGTATTTAAAGGCATTGTGGAAGCCGCAGGGCGCGATCATATTATTTTAAGTGATGTCGAAACAGACATGCGTTACTTATTATTAACCATTTACCTTGATTACATTACGTTTGATGAAGAAATCAATTACGAGTATCCGATTCGTTAGTTGTCACTAACATCATAATACGCGCCAATCTTTTAAAGTGAAACAAAAAAAGAAACCCACCAATACAAAGGTCTACATTCGGATAATCTCCGACACTTTGACCCTTTTGGTGGGTTTCTTCGTGTTTTTTCAGCTTCGACAGGCGGCCATTAAACGTTAGACAATTCATCTACTAA
>JBNJFJ010000072.1:0-10142 GCA_051746745.1 Bacillota bacterium
AGAGGTCACACCTGTTCCCATGCCGAACACAGTAGTTAAGCTCTTCAGCGCCGATGGTAGTTGGGCTTAAGCCCCGCGAGAGTAGGACGTCGCTAAGCCTTGCCAAAAGGCAATTTATCGTTTATAATGAATATATTCATATCGTCGCGGGGTGGAGCAGTCTGGTAGCTCGTCGGGCTCATAACCCGAAGGTCATAGGTTCAAATCCTATCCCCGCAACCAAATATGGTCCGGTAGTTCAGTTGGTTAGAATGCCTGCCTGTCACGCAGGAGGTCGCGGGTTCGAGTCCCGTCCGGACCGCCATTTTTTTAAAAGGTAACTGTATCTTATTCAGTAATGAATAATGATATGGTTTTTTTAATGTCTTTTTTAAGATAAAAGTAGGAGAAATCTTCGATTTCTGTTCGAATATTTGCTATGATGGTTGTAGTAAATATGTAATTAAAGGACGGTTTACGATGGATGAATTTGAATTTATTGATTCAATTACACAAGGTTATTACCGGCAGAGCAGTGTCATTAAAGGTATTGGTGATGATGCTGCTGTCATTAGACATCCGTACCATGATCTTGTGACTGCTGTTGATACGATGGTTGATGGGGTTCATTTTTCAAAAGAAACGGTACCGCCTTTTTATATTGGTTATCGGACGTTAGCGGCAAACATGAGTGATATTGCCGCTATGGGGGCTATACCTACGTCTTATATGATCTCTCTTGTTGTTCCAAAAGATTATTCAGATAATGAACTTCAAGAAATATATCAAGGGATGGATCAGTTAAGTCGTCAGTATCATATGGATTTAATCGGTGGAGACACCGTCACAGGCGATCAATTAGTCGTCTCAGTGACGATACACGGTATAGTAGGCAAAGATAAGGCCAGACTAAGAAGTCATGCGAGAGATGGCGATATCGTCTTTGTGACAGGCACGCTAGGTGACAGTCGTTTTGGTCTTGGCTTATTATTAGATGAATATAAAGATCAACCTTATTATGATCAACTGGATAAAATTAATCGTGATTTTTTCATTAATCGGCATCAACAACCAACGCCAAGGGTGGATTTCGCAAGGAGCCTAACACCGTTAAAACGCGTAGCATTAAATGATGTCAGCGATGGAATTGCAAGTGAAGCACATGAAATTGCTAAAGCTTCACAAGTGACACTAATTATTGATGATGATCAAGTACCGGTACATCAGGATATCAATATTCTACCTGATGAACTTATTCACGATTATAAATATTCGGGTGGTGAGGACTTCGAGCTATTAGGAACTGTTTCAAAGCAAGACTTTCCTTTTGTCGTTGAGGCGGCGCGTCTTCATCATTTACCCCTTCGTCAGATTGGGCATGTGAAAGATCATAAACAAACAAATGGACAGGTGTATCTAAAAAAGCACGATACACTGAAGCGATTAAAAAAATCGGGTTATACCCATAAAAATTAGGTGAAATAAATGACAGAAAAAACATATCACGTATCTACACCAGAAGAAACAAAACGGTTAGCTGAAAAAATCGCCTTACTACTCAGACCAAATGATTGCCTAACGTTAAGTGGGGACTTAGGTGCCGGTAAAACAACTTTTACAAAGGGACTAGGTATTGGACTTGGTGTCAAACGGACGATTAATAGCCCAACCTTCACGATTGTGAAAGTGTATCAAGGTGAAAAAACATTGTATCATATCGATGCTTACCGCTTAGAAGATGAAGAAGAGGACATAGGTTTTGATGATTATTTTTATGGTGAGGGTGTGACCGTTGTTGAATGGCCGCAATATATTGCCTCATTTTTACCAGATGAACGACTAGATATCACCATTAACAAGGTAGATGATAGCGACAAGCGTGTTATTACATTAACATCAACAAGTGACTATTTTGATTATGTTATAAAGGAGATCCCTCACATATGATTTTAGCTATGGATACATCAACTGATGTGTTGAGTGTAAGTTTACACAACAATCATGAGATTATTGAAGAATACAGTTCGAAAAACAAAAATAAACATTCAACGCGATTAATGCCAGCGATTGATCGCATCATGAAAGAAGCAAACGTCACACCACAAGATTTAACGAAAATTGTCGTTGGTATGGGACCTGGTTCATATACAGGAGTAAGAATAGCGTTATCTACAGCTAAAACAATGGCCTGGACATTAAATATTCCTGTCATTGGCGTATCAAGCTTACGTGTACTCAGCTTACAAGCAGCAGGCGAGGGTTATGTTTGCAGTTTTCTTGATGCCAGACGAGGTCTTGTTTACGCGGGACTTTATGATAAAGATGGCAACGAGGTATTACCTGAAGTGAATATCATGATTGACGAGTGGCTTGAAAAATTAGTAGCCCTCGACAAGCCAGTGACTTTTGTTAGCCCAGACTTAAATAAGTTTCAATCACTAGTCGAAGAGCGTTTAGGTGAAAAAGCGCTATTTAACCCAAATGGGCATCATTTAATGCGTGCCGGATTACTAGCTGAATTCGGAAAAGACTTAGCACCAACTGACCCGCATTTACTTGTACCAAACTATTTACGTTTAGTAGAAGCCGAAGCAAAATGGTTAGAAAAACAAAAGGCCGATCAATATGACCGTTAATATGAGACTGATGCGTGAGGAAGACCTTGATGTTGTAGCTGAGATTGAAAAGATATCATTTCCGACCCCTTGGTCACTTGAAATCTACAGAGAAGAGCTCACAGAGAATAATTTTGCGCATTACTATGTCATTGAAAATGATCAAGGTATTGTCGGCTTTATCGGGGCTTGGATTATTTTTGATGAAATTCAGGTGACGAATTTCGCCGTGTTACCGAGTGAGAGAAAACAAGGCTATGGCCATATGCTGTTTCAATATTTAATCAATAAAGCCTTACTAAAAGGTGGGCGATTAATGTCCTTAGAAGTACGAGAAAGTAATGTAGCTGCACAAAAGTTGTATCAATCATTTGGACTAAAAAAAGCTGGCATAAGAAAACGGTATTATACCGATAATAATGAAGATGCCATTGTTATGTGGGTGGAATTATGAAAAAGACGAATCAAGTGAATATATTAGCAATTGAAACAAGCTGTGATGAAACAGCCGCGGCAGTTATTCAAAATGGTCATACGATTGTTAGTGAAGTTGTCGCGACACAAATAGACAGTCATAAACGTTTTGGTGGCGTGGTACCTGAGATCGCTTCAAGACACCATGTCGAACAAATGACGCAAGTATTAGAAGAGACCTTAACAAAAGCGTCACTCACGATGGAGGAGATTGATGCTGTGGCTGTGACAGAGGGTCCTGGATTAGTGGGGGCCTTATTAGTTGGTGTAGCAACCGCAAAAGCGTTAGCTTTTAGTCATCAGCTACCGCTGATTGGTGTCCATCACATCGCTGGTCATATTTATGCCAATCAGCTCGTAGAACCCTTTCAATTTCCACTACTATGTCTCGTCGTCTCAGGCGGACACACTGAGCTTGTGTTAATGAAAGAACATGGGTCGTATGAGGTCATTGGTGAAACAAGAGATGATGCGTGCGGAGAAGCCTATGACAAAGTTGCGAGAGTACTCGACGTTCCTTATCCTGGTGGTCCACATGTGGATAAACTCGCAAAACTTGGGAGTGATACGCTCAATCTTCCACGTATTTACCTAGAAGAAGACAGCTATGATTTTAGTTTCAGTGGATTGAAATCTGCGGTCATAAATACGGTCCATAATGCGAAACAAAAAGGAATTGAATTAAAGAAAGAAGACATCGCTTGTAGCTTCCAAGAAAGTGTTGTGGAAGTACTTGTTGACAAGACATATCGGGCGAGTGTTGAATATGGTGTGAAACAGGTCATTGTCGCAGGTGGTGTGGCCGCTAACAGTCGTTTAAGAGAGGCACTTCGTGAGCGGTTTAATGACCCGGAGGTAACATTATCGATTCCACCATTACCATTATGTACTGATAATGCCGCCATGATCGGGGCAGCCGCCTACAACGATTATCAAAAACAAGCGTTTCGTGGTCTTGATTTAAATGCGAATCCAGGATTAGATTTAGAACAATACGGAAAAAGATAAAAAAAGTTACCCACAGGTCATTAGTGAAATGTGGGTAACTTTTTCAATAGACGGTATATCAATAATAAACTTGTGCACAAAAAAGTGGATAACTAGATAAAAAACTGTGGATAATGTGTATAAGTAAGTTAAAAACTATTCTGGCGCTTTTTTTGAATGTGGATAACATTCGCATGATATGTTTATATAAAAAACAAAAATCATTTGCCAATAATGACAAATGATTTTTTCTGTGATTAAGATTCTTCTTGATGTAACGCTTCCCATTCCTCCATCAGTGCTTCAATGGTACTGTTTAATGATTGATTTTCTTCAGTTAAAATGAGCGCACGTTCATGATCTTGAAAGACGTCTGGTTCACATAATAACGCTTCATTTTCCTCAATCGTTCTTTCATGTTCACTGATTAATTGTTCGATTTCTTCAATCCGACGGATTCTTTTACGATCTTGTTGCTTCTTTTGTTTTTCTTCTTCAAAGCTTGATTTTTCCTTTGCGGCGGTGTCTGTCTTTTCTTTATTAGTGAGTGCGTTTATCTCGGCTATTTCTTGTTTTTTTTCGATATAGTAATCATAGTCACCTAGATAAACCGTTGCCCCGTTTCTCGATTGTTCAACAACGGTCGTGGCTATTTCATTAATAAAATAACGGTCGTGCGAAACGAAAATAATCGTCCCTGGGTAGTCGAGTAAAGCAGCTTCAAGGATTTCTTTACTATCTAAATCTAAGTGATTCGTCGGCTCATCAAGGATTAATAGGTTTGCTTCTTGCATCATTAATTTAGCCAGTGATAATCGTGCTTTTTCGCCCCCACTTAAGGCGTGGACTGGTTTTAACACGTCATCGCCACTAAATAAAAAGTTACCCAGAATCGTCCGAATATCTTTTTCGTTCATCATCGGGTAATCATCCCAAAGTTCGTTTAATACTGTTTTCCTTGGATTAAGTTCCGTTTGCTCCTGATCATAATATCCAATGTCTAACTTTGCCCCGTATTGAATGTCTCCGCTAGAAGCCGCTAGTTTCCCGACAAGGATTTTTAGTAGCGTTGTTTTTCCAACCCCATTAGGACCAACGAGCGCAACTCGATCGCCTCTATTAATATGAAAAGAGATGTCTTCAAAAATAGGCGTAGGATCATCAGGATAGGAAAAATTAAGGGCATCAATTTTTAACACATCATTGCCACTGCGCCTTTTCACATCAAATGAGAAGTGTGCGCTTTTTTCATCTCCTTTTGGTGAATCCATCTTATCCATTTTTTCAAGTTGTTTACGCCTGCTTTGGGCACGTTTGGTTGTTGATGCTCTGGCGAGATTCTTCTGTACGAAGTCTTCTAATTTTTTAATCTCTGTTTGTTGTTTTTCAAATAACTTTAATTCTTGTTCATAGTCACGCGCTTTTTGGTCTAAGTAGTAAGAATAATTCCCGTGATATTTTTTAGACTGCGTGCGTGAGAGTTCATAGACCGTGTTAACCGTTTTGTCTAAGAAATAACGGTCGTGCGACACAATCACAATGGCCCCGGGGTAGTTATTTAGAAAGTTTTCAAGCCACGTTAATGTTTCGATGTCCAAGTGATTCGTCGGTTCATCTAATATGAGAATATCGGGTTTTTGTAGTAATAATTTTGCGAGAGCCAGTCTTGTTTTTTGGCCGCCACTGAGTGTATGGATGGGTGTATCAAAGTCTGATTCAAAAAAGTTCATCCCATGTAACACACTGCGAATATCTGATTGATACTGATATCCCCCATTATGTTTAAAATCTGTTTGACGTTGGTCATACTGATTTAACAGTTGTTGATACTTCGGTTGATCTTCCATAAAGTCAGGGTCACCCATTTTTTGTTCCATTTGGCGTAATGCCCGTTCTTCATTAATTAACGATTCAAATACCGTAAGCATTTCATTATAGATGGTTTCTGTTGACTCAAGTCCGGTATGTTGTGACAAATAACCGAGCGAGACTTCTTTTGCCCGGTGAATCTCACCTTCATCGTAAGACCACTCACTCGCCATAATTTTTAGTAATGTTGATTTTCCCGCACCGTTACGTCCAACAACGGCAATTCGGTCTTTCGTTTGGATTTCTAGTTTAATATTGTCTAGAATGGTTTCAGCGCCAAAACGCTTAACTAGTTGATTTATTTGCATTAATATCATTTCTTTCACCTCATCTAAGCTAGTGTATCGCAACAGACAGAGATGTTGCAAGCAAATTACTAGGGGTTTATGATATAATTGTATATACTAGGTATCGTATTCAGAAAAAAGACAACCTATGTTTTTTTTGGTACACTAAGGGTAGAGATAAGAGAAGATAACAAACATCAATAAGTGCTTGATATATACTTACAGCGAATAGGGATAGATATTAGTAAAAGAGGAGAATGACAATGGCATCACAAAACAAAATTCCACAAGCAACCGCGAAACGGTTGCCACTGTATTACCGGTTCTTAAACAATTTACATTTACAAGGAAAATCACGTGTATCTTCTAAAGAGTTATCTGAGGCTGTCAAAGTTGATTCAGCGACGATTCGTCGTGACTTTTCATACTTTGGCGCTCTCGGTAAAAAAGGGTATGGCTACAATGTTGAATACTTACTCGGTTTCTTTAGAAAGACACTCGATCAAGATGAGACCACAAAAGTGGCGTTGATTGGGGTAGGTAATTTAGGAACAGCTTTCTTACATTATAACTTTACTAAAAATAATAATACGAAAATCGAAATGGCCTTTGATCTTGATCCAAATAAAGTTGGCACTGAGGCAGGTGGTGTGCCGATTTATTCAATCGATAATATGGAAGATCATTTAGAAGATGTACAAGCAGCGATTTTAACCGTCCCTGGTGCGGTTGCTCAAAATATTGCTGAGCGTCTTGTGGCTTCTGGTATTACTGGTATTTTAAACTTTACACCAGCACGTATCACCGTACCAGATGAGGTGCGTGTACACCACATTGATTTATCGGTCGAATTACAATCATTGATTTACTTTATGAAGCACTACCCCAATGCTTAATGCGGGTATAAGACGGATAAGAAAATCTATTATTCAATAATAGAGAAACGAAAAGAACAACCCAAGCGAGGCTGTTCTTTTTGTTTTAATCATATTGACGCTACCATCAGATGGAATACCGTCTATTTTTTTTGATCTTTTTTCTTGTTTTTAATCTTCACATGTAATTTAAATAAGCGATAACTCGCACCTAAGTCAAAGGTGGCAAGCACGGTTAAGAAGATGGTCAATGGATTAAGAACGGTGTCTTCAATCGCCTCAAATGCAAAAAAGACGAATAGTAAACCGATAAATAAATATAAATATGCATGCATGAGTGGTGAAATACGCATGATGTTACCCCCCAAATATAATAATCTGTAGTTGTTCAAATTGCTCGATTAGCTCTTGTAGTTCGGCTGGTTGGAACGACAGCTGAATAAGCACGACAATACTGTTCATCGCCACATGAGCAAAGATTGGAACGATAATACGTTTTGTTTGGACATACAAGAAACTAAACACAAGCCCCATAATAAAATAAACAAGTAAATGTGTAAAGTCGGCATGTACAATCGCAAAAATAAACGATGAAATAAAAGCAGCGACTAAAAAGTTCGTCCGTTTATTCATTTCCCCAAAGATAATCTTTCTAAAAATCAATTCTTCAAGAATCGGACCAATCACACTGACAACAATAATAAAAATCGGAAAATTAAACGCAATCGCCATAATTTCCATCGTATTCTGTGATTGTTCCGTAATACCAAAAACAAGCTGTTGAATAATGTTGGCAAAAGCTTGACCTAAAAAAGCTAAGAAGACACCGGCAATGGACCAGATGATGGTGATCGGTAAATCAGTTGTTGCTGGGTGCCGTGGTAAATGACGTTCGCGTTTCAGTAATAACAATGAAATAATCAGTGCCACAACAAAACTAAAGACTTGCCAATAGATTAATAATTGTTGCGTAAAACTATCACTAAAATTTTGTAACTCAGCAATAGCTAAGACAAAATAAGCAGAAAACTGCGCAATGATATAGGTTACCATAATGCCTATATAACGTTTCGGCATAATTTTTCACTCCTTCATAAGACCAATATACGTATTCTATCATATTTTCGTGAGAACCTTAACTGATGTCTTTTAAAACAAAAGACTAAAAAATATTTTAAAAAAAGTTAATCAGAATACTTGAAAAAAGAACGCGATTTCATTATTATAAGAATTGTGTTAGCACTCTAAAACGTCGAGTGCTAAAAATAACTTAAATTACTTTTTAAATAAATGGAGGAGGATTTCTAAATGCTTAAACCATTAGGAGATCGTGTCATTATCGAACGTATTGAAGAGGAAGAAAAAACAGCGAGTGGTATTATTGTACCTGAATCAGCGAAAGAAAAGCCCCAACAAGGACGTGTTGTTGCGGTAGGTAAGGGACGTGTTGCGGATAACGGCAGCGTGATTACATTAGATGTGAAAGAAAATGATAAAGTGGTCTTCCAAAAGTATGCCGGTACTGAATTAAAGCATGAA
The DNA here is from genome assembly GCA_051746745.1 of Bacillota bacterium. GTDB lineage: Bacteria > Bacillota > Bacilli > Bacillales > Amphibacillaceae > Halolactibacillus. The sequence continues at coordinate 8,626 of JBNJFJ010000072.1, forward strand.
GGCAAAGACTATCTGATTTTACGTGAAGACGATATCTTAGCGATTATTGGTTAATAAACAAGTCGAAAAGAAGCACATAAGAAACAATTAGGGAGGAATTTTACGATGGCAAAAGAAATTAAATTTAGTGAAGACGCACGTCGCTCAATGATGCGTGGTGTTGATACATTAGCAAACGCAGTGAAAGTAACGCTTGGACCTAAAGGGCGTAACGTTGTTTTAGATAAAAAATTTGGTGCACCGCTTATTACCAATGACGGGGTCACCATCGCAAAAGAAATTGAATTAGAAGATAAGTTTGAAAACATGGGTGCGCAACTTGTACAAGAAGTCGCGTCACAAACAAATGATGTGGCTGGTGACGGTACAACAACCGCGACCGTACTTGCGCAATCAATGATTCAAGAAGGACTTAAAAATGTGGCCTCAGGTGCAAATCCAGTAGGTGTACGTCGCGGGATTGAAAAAGCCGTGAAAGTCGCGATTGAAGAATTACAAGCGATTTCTAAGCCAATTGAAGGCAAAGATTCGATTGCTCAAGTCGCGTCAATTTCTGCAGCTGACGAGGAAGTTGGTCAGTTAATCGCGGAAGCGATGGAACGTGTGGGTAACGATGGTGTCATTACGATTGAAGAATCAAAAGGCTTCTCAACCGAACTTGAAGTCGTTGAAGGTATGCAGTTTGATCGTGGTTACCAATCGCCTTACATGGTATCAGACCAAGATAAGATGGAAGCTGTCTTAGAAGATCCTTATATCTTAGTGACAGATAAGAAGATTAATACAATCCAAGATGTGTTACCAGTGTTAGAACAAGTGGTTCAACAAGGTAAACCACTCTTACTTATTTCTGAAGATGTTGAAGGCGAAGCACTTGCGACATTAGTAGTCAATAAATTACGCGGTACTTTTAACGCTGTTGCCGTTAAAGCACCAGGCTTTGGTGACCGTCGTAAGGCGATGCTTGAAGATATTGCGACCCTGACAGGTGCTGAAGTAATCACAGAAGATTTAGGTCTTGACCTTAAGAGCACAACAATCGAGCAATTAGGTCGCGCATCTAAAGTTGTTGTCACTAAAGAGAATACAACGGTCGTTGAAGGTGCGGGTAATCCAGAAGTGATTAGCTCACGTGTTCAACAAATCCGTGGTCAAATTGAAGAAACAACCTCTGAATTTGATCGTGAAAAACTACAAGAACGCCTAGCGAAATTAGCAGGTGGTGTCGCTGTCGTTAAAGTCGGAGCGGCGACAGAAACAGAACTTAAAGAACGCAAATTACGCATCGAAGATGCCTTAAACTCAACTCGTGCAGCAGTAGAAGAAGGTATTGTTGCCGGTGGTGGTACAGCGCTTATGAACGTCTACAACAGTGTGAAAGCACTTGACTTAGTCGGTGATGAAGCAACAGGCGCAAGCATTGTTCTTCGCTCACTTGAAGCACCTGTACGTCAAATAGCGATTAACGCCGGTCTTGAAGGTTCGATTATCGTTGAACGTCTAAAAGGCGAAGCGGT
>JBNJFJ010000073.1:0-10135 GCA_051746745.1 Bacillota bacterium
TCCTGAAAAAAATGCGCAAAAGAACAAGGTCTTTTGCGCATAGCGTCATTAAAATGTAAATTCATCGCCGGCTTTCACGTCATCACCTAAGACATAGATGCCTTTTTCCTCTGGTGCATTTGGCAAGCCTAATTCGCGTTGTGAACAAATCATCCCAAAGGAATCTTCCCCACGTAAATTCGCTTCTTTAATTTCCATACCGCCTGGCATAATGGCACCAACTTTCGCCACAACAACATGTTGGTCCTTATCTACATTAGGCGCACCGCAAACGATTTGAACAGTCTCGGTTCCTAAATCAACTTGGCAGACATTGAGTTTATCTGCGTTCTCATGTTTACGAATATCTTTGACGAAGCCAACCACAAACTTAGGTGAAAGATCAACTTTAAGCGGTTTATCTAGGCCGTTGTTTTTTAATACGTCGTTAAACTTGTCTAAGAAAGCCTCATCTAATCCAAACTGACCGTCTTCTAACGAAAAATACTTAGACGCGTTAAAAATATTATACCCAAGAAGCGTTTCATCTGTCGTATCAAAAATTTCTACCACATCTCCAAAACGACGAAAGCTAGTCTCGTAACGATTTCCTGTTTTAAGTGGTAACATTAGCACGTCACCAATACCTGTCTGATTGTAATACACGTTCATGTTTGACTCATTCCTTTTCTAATTAATCTGTTGGTTTCTTCTTTGCCATAATGAAAATCGGCGTAAGCGTATCGTCTTCATATAAAAATGACAAAGCAGTAATCGGCACTTGCCCTTCTGAGAAGAATTGCATAGCCATCTGTTGTAGTATATCATATCCTTTCGGATTGTGAATATCTGCGACAATAAAAGCATCTTGATGAGGCACACAAAAAGATAATTCACCTGTTGCATGCACTTTTTGATCAGACAGAAAATCCTCATGAAGAATCCGACTCGCCGTATAGCCGTCTTGATTTTTAACGAAGTAAAAATCATTTCCCGCAACGGTTTGTTTATTTAAGTCGATAGGTAAAGCTTTAAGATTCACCATCGCATAATCATGTAATTGTGCCTTCGTCCAGCCACTTTCCTGAAGCATCGCTTCATCAATTAATTGATAACTCGTCTCTAAGTCAAGCGCATAAAAAATCGCTGTCTCAGCTGTATGTGGTGTTGAGATGAGTTGTTTATCCGAGCCATGAGTCGTATTAAAGCTTTCTGCGCGAATCACAGGAAAGACGTGGTTTTCATTGCCTACTAACTGATGATTGGTCTTTAATTTATTTAGAGATTGCGTTACTTTTTCTACAAGGGGAGCGAGTGCCTCATCTCCAACTTTTTCGTATTTTTCCATAACTTTTGTTAGGTGAATGGTGACGCCTTGATTTGTCTCTTGGTCAACAACACGGTATTGATCCGTTTCCCGGTCAAACTGTGTTTGATAAGGCGTTTCTTCGAAGGCTTGATCAAGCTTTCTTTTTATTTCAAAACTTTTTTGTGACATTCTACTCATCCTTTCAGCGCGGGGCCACCTTTTATTGTACCATGACTCAAAAGCCAAACAAAAAGAAAGTACTTAGTACTTTCCTGTTGTCTTACCTATATGACTCTCGTATGTCTTAAATCCGATCGAGAAATTCCTCAATTTGTTCACGCGTCTTTCGGTCCTTACTGACAAAGCGTTCGACTTCTTCACCCTCTTTATAAGCTAAGAAGCTTGGAATACCAAAAATATCATGTGCGATACAAATATCTATAAACTCATCCCGGTCGACATAGGTGAAGTTTATGTCTTCGTATTTGGTCTCTAATTCAGGGATGAATGGTTCAATCACTCGGCAATCCGGGCACCAATTAGCTGAAAATAAAAAGACTTGTTTTCCTTGTTGTTTTAATTCGTGAAACTGTGCTTCTGTTTGTAGTTTTTCCACAGATAATCCCTCCGACTTACTCATAATTAATTTTCATATCACCAAACTGAATCCAGCCTTTTTTCCGCATCCATTCGGACAACAAGAACGAAATAACCATCGGTCCAATGATATGAACAAAGAGTACCATAAAGAGGACTGACATTTCAAATCCCATGGTTTGAAAACTCATAATTTGACCGACGAGTCCACTCGTGCCCATACCGGCACCTGAAGCATTGTTTGTCATATTGAAGACGACCGTTCCAAGTGGGGCCATCAGGATACCTGCCACAGTTGGCGGAATTAAGATCAGTGGTTTCTTTAAGATATTCGCAATTTGTAACATTGATGTTCCAATTCCTTGGGCAATAAAGCCCCCAAAGCCATTCTCACGGTAACTACTTACCGCAAAGCCAACCATTTGCGCAGAGCAACCGATGACACTCGCGCCTGCTGCTAACCCGTCTAGCGATAACATTAAAGCAATGGCGACACTGGAAATGGGTGCAGTTAGCGCCCAACCCATCACGACCGCCACGATGATTCCCATGATAAACGGTTGTTGTGCCGTCGACCAGTTAATAATTTCACCTAACCCTGTCATCATACGATCAACAGGTGGGCCAATAAAACTCCCGACAATAAACCCAATAAGAATTGTTATAAAGGGTGTTAAAATAATATCAATTTTTGTCTCTTTATAAATGAGCTTCCCAAACTCACTCGCAAATAAAGCACTAATATAGGCCCCAACCGGTCCTGCTAGTTGATAGCCATACGCGCCCGCAAATAAAGTTGAAAATAATACGAGAGGGGGGGCTTGTAAGCTATAACTAATGGCAATCCCAATCGCCCCACCTACAACTTTCCCGTCCATCGCAAAAGTCCCCATCTCCATTAGACTCTCACTAATGACCGATGTACCTGCAAAATTTGCTAGCTGTTGACCCAACGTATTTAAAATGAGTCCAATGATCAATGAACTAAATAAACCTAAAGCCATAAAGCTGAGGGCTTTAATAAAATACTGATGAAATGAGATCTCAATCTGTTTTTTCTCTAAAAATGCACGCATATAACTGCCTCCCCGAATCCTACTTTATTTTATCATCTTTACAGCCTATCTTACCTTAAGTTTATACAGTTGACAAGACACTTATTGTATGTGATTATCAAATATTAATCATAAAAGGTATAACGATTTTCAAAAGTTAGGAAATTCTCATAACTGAACTTTTAAAAAAAGCACAAAAAAACGACAGTTGTTAGTCTGTCGTTTTTGTTTCAGTTGATTCATTTGTTTCGTTTAAATCCAGCGACGTTAAGATTGTAATCAATTGACTTGCTTCCGCTTGAACTTGATCTAATGTCGTTTGGGTCGTTATTTTTGTACCACCAATGCCGACCTGTAACTCATAATCTGTCTCTAACGGTCGCAAATAAATATAACCAAAGTAGTCTTCACCTTGAAATGATTGTAGATATGTTGTGTCTTCTAGCATCTCAAGTGATTCATAATATGTTTGACTTTGTTTATCTTCAAACGGATTATGAAACAATAAATAGATTTGATCGGTTTGTCGAATCACAACATTTGTTTCATCATTGCTGTCAATTTTATAGCCTTCCGGTAAATAGAGTGAAAAATGTGTCAACGTTTGATTTGGCTCCTGTGCTTGTTGGTCAAATTGAGCTTTTGCTTCTTGTTCCAGTTCAGTGATGACTTCTGTTTCTGACGGGCCACAAGCAGCAAGTATTAGCGACAGCCCGATTAAAACAATATATAACATGCGTTTCATAAAATGTATCTCCTCATATAATTAGTATTGTGGTTAAGCGTTTTGTTCACACCACACTAACGTTAACCACAGTCTACTATACCGTGAATTCTATCGAGGTCAAGAGAAGCAGCGGTATTTACACACATTTGTTATTAATTTGTCATATTTACAGTAATATCTGTCAATGTTTTCATTTGATTAATTGTGATAAGTATTGCCCTTTCAACTGAAGCAGCACATGTTCAAACATGGTATCACGCGTGATAAGACCATGAGTAAAAATCCCAATCGCTCCTTGATGGTGACGGATGTGCTTATCCTTTGTAAAGTCTGCCATCACATCGCCTAATTCCACACCAGGTTTTAATCCTTGAGCAATCGATGGCGGGAGTGGAACGCGTGCACCACTAGCAACGTAAGTATGGTGTGATTCATCTGTTAAAGCGCCCCAGTTCGTTAAAAACAATTGACCCTCTATTTCCATTACGCCACCCTCTAAACCAATGCCGATGCCCTTCTCAAGTGTGTTGCGAGCATGAATTGACCGATTGATGGCCCCAGTTAAAGTTTCTTGGTCTGAAAAAGGTTGCGCGCTCACATCAGAAGGTGCATCCATTGTGTGAATTGTCTCATTCTTAAAAACTTTGATGACGGCCTGTTGTTTTGCTTTATTTTTTGATCCTAACACGATCTCCATATAATTGCTCCTCGCTATGTAATGATTTTTATCATGCGAAAAAGAGTAGGGCTGCCTACTCTTTTAAGGTTAGTACGTCGTTAACGTATCAATGGTTGTTTGATCCGTATTTTTCACTAAAGTCGTGATCAGTTCTTTTGCTGCCGCATAATCATCTACATGAATAATAGAACCATGGGTATGAATATAACGTGAGCAAATGCCAACAACAGCTGATGGTACTCCTTTATTAGCCAAGTGTACCCGTCCTGCATCCGTTCCACCTTGTGAAATAAAGTATTGGTAGGGAATATCATTAGATTCAGCTGTATCTAAGACAAAGTCACGCAATCCATGATGGGTAATCATGCTCTTATCAAAAATACGTAATAGCGCTCCCTTACCTAATTGACCAAATTCCTTATCGTCACCCGACATATCATTCGCAGGTGACGCATCTAAGGCATAGAAAATATCAGGGTCAATCATGTTAGCGGCAACTTGTGCTCCGCGTAAACCAACCTCTTCTTGAACAGTTGCACCAGAGTATAAAGTATTTGGCAATGTTTCATTCTTTAACTCTTTTAATAAGTCAATCGCGAGTCCACAGCCATAACGGTTATCCCACGCTTTTGCTAAGATTTTCTTCTCATTGGCCATTGGTGTAAACGGCATCACCGGTAAAATTGATTGACCTGGTTTTATTCCGATTTTTTTCGCATCAGCTTCATCATCAGCTCCAATATCAATTAACATATTTTTCATTTCCATTGGTTTCTGACGCTGTTCTGGTGTTAAGTTGTGCGGAGGAATTGAACCAATCACACCAATAACAGGCCCTTGATCTGTTAGTATTTGCACGCGCTGGGCGAGCATGACTTGGTCCCACCAACCGCCTAATGGTTGAAATCGAATCATCCCATTTTTCGTAATTTGTGTAACCATAAAGCCCACTTCATCCATGTGCCCCGCAACCATCACTTTCGGTCCGTTTCCATGTTTCACACCAAAAACGCCGCCTAATCTGTCATAAATAAGTTCATCACTGTATTGACTTAATTGTTCTTTCATATAGGCTCGTACACGTGATTCATCACCAGGTGCCCCTGGTAGTTCTGTTAATGTTTTAAACATATCTAATGTCTCTTTATTCACTTGTCTAGACCTCCCATTATTCATTTCCGTTTCTATTGTACCGAATTTCAGCTAAATATGCTAGGTCTATGAATAGAACCAATTTCTTTCGATTGAAGTTCCTAACACAGATCAACTATTATTCATGTACAGCAAAAATTAAAATATTAGATTCCGTTTTTCAAACAGCTAAAAATAGGTTATACTGTCAATGAGACTAAAAAGTTGAGGTGATTATTCATGAAGCAATGTGAAAAAATACTCTTTACCCTTGGGGTTGGTACACTTTTAGGTTACACAGTAAAAAGCCAACTAGATGCCATGCCGATTAAGCCTGAGCATGCGCTTAAACGTGCAAAAGAACGTTTTAAGGAAGCAGGACCTGTCAGTGGTTCATGGATTTATATGAAAACTGAAACATTAGCATTACACGGTTTAAACTACACCGTTTATCGCGGGGGCATTACCCGTACAGAAAATGACGTACATACACAGTATGAGTTCTATGTGGATGCTTATACTGGTGTAATTATTGACACAAAAATTACCAATTAAACACGAAAACCTACAGTCAAATGACTGTAGGTTTTTTATATTATCAAAAAAGCACACGCCCTAAGACATGTACTTTCTGTATTATTATAATGATTTAAAAGATGCTTCGACGCGGTAGATTGGATGACCACGTTTTGAAAATTTCTCTTCATATTCTGTCATGACATTAAGTGGATCGTCATCTTCATGTAAGTTTAAACTAATATCATCAATCACCATATTAAAATGAGAAAAACTAATCAAACTGTATTCAAATAAACCACGATTATCTGTTTTAAATACAAGTTTACTGTCTGGTTTTAATACTTGTTGATACTGCGTTAAAAACGTGCGGTAGGTCAATCGACGTTTTTCATGACGATTCTTTGGCCATGGATCAGAAAAGTTTAAATAGATTTGATCGATTTCATGATCGGCAAATAAGTCACGTAAATCACTTGCATCAAAATTTATCAATTTAACATTTTTCGGCTGTTCTTCCACTGCCTTTTCTACTGCGCTGACGATAATACTTTTAGCAAGTTCAATCGCAATAAAATTAATATCAGGATATTGTTTTGCCATTCCCATGACGAAACGGCCTTTACCTGCGCCAATTTCTACATGAATCGGTTGATCATTACCAAATACATCTCGCCACTTGCCTTTTTTATCTAATGGGTCTAAGATGACGTATTCAGGATGGTCCTGTAAATAATCATCTGCCCATGGTTTATGTCTTGCTCGCATGAGTAAGTCTCACCTTTCTCTTACTAAACGCATTGCGCGTGTTAATATATCGTTAATTTCTTGTTCTTTTATCATCGCATCTTCGACTGTTTGTAGTTGGTGAAAATCAATGATGGCTTCATATAACATATACCAATGCATCCGAATAGCTAAATTCTGGTCTTCTGTCACACCATAGTTATGAAGCCAGGTATCCCACTCTGGTTCAGGAATATAGCGTTGGAATAACATGCCTAAATCAATAGCTGGATCACCTATTTCAGCATTATCCCAATCAATCAAATATAATTCACCTTTATCAGTAAATAACCAATTATTATGATTTAAATCACAGTGACAAACGACTGGTTTTACCCCGATGACCTGATTTAAATAAGTCTCCATGAATTGAATGGCTCGCTCAATAATGAGATGTCTTGTCTGACCCGTTGATTGCGAAAGCATCATATGCTTCAATTCACGGAATAATTCCATTGGATCCATTGCTTTTTTACCCATACGAGTCAACATATCAAGTAATTCAGTTGAATGATGAATGCGCCCTAATAACTCAGCCACTTTTGGGTGCTGTAGTACTTCAGGATTTAATTCACTACCATCTAACCATTCTTGGGCAGTAATCACATCACCATTTTCTAAACGCTTTGTCCAAACAAGTTTAGGAACAATACCTTGCGCAGATAACACAGCTAAAAATGGTGAAGAATTTCTTTTCAAGAATAACCGTTTATTCTCTGATTGAGCAAAATAAGCTTCCCCTGTTGCTCCGCCTGCAGATTCAATTGTCCACTCATCGCCTAACATATACTGCACAATGCATACTCCTTTCACTTCATTTGACAAAAATAGCGTCAAATAGCCATTTTATTTAAGAAAACACTATACCTAGAGTAACCTATTTAGGGGGTGAAAATCAAGCGTTATTTATTCCCAGTTAAATTGGTCTGAGTCTTCTCTTTGCCATTCCGGCCGATTAAAACTAACCGTATCACTAAATGAGAGTAAAGCATCAATAGCTTTTAGCTGTTTATGCTTCAATGTTGTTTTTAATTGGCGTTGTTTTAATACCCAGTCTTCATGGATGTCTTTTCCAATGTAGACCGTTTGAAATGGTTCCAAGTGATAGTCAATCACATTGCTTCGCGAAAGCACCATTTTAGTCACCGGCATATCGACCTCTTTATAATTTAAAATACTTTTAACAACCTTATCTGTCCGTTTTAATGATAACAACGGACTAATAAAGTTACTTCTAACGGACCGCTCTTCTTTTTGCCACTGACGATCATCACCCGCGATAATTTTTGTGTCTGAGGAAAACTCTACGAGTTTAATGATGTAAATATCAAATGGCGTGACGACGATAATGTCTGCCTCTACTTCAGCTTTCTTTAAGCGGAAGATTGGATGATACATCACTAAATACGTATCGGGAAACCGCTGTAATAAATATTTAAGTACTAAATCATCTTCATACACGCGATCAATAAAAGACATCTGGGTAATCGTAGATGACGCCCATTTTAATTGAAATTGATAGAGTTGGTTTAAATAATAAACTTTTAATTGTTCTTCTGTTTGTGGTAAGGCTTGAAGAGGCTCATCATCCACTATATTTTCATCTGCCTCTTGCTTTCGTTTGCGCCACTGATAAAAAAAGGTTGTCGGCTCTTTTGTCTCTTCAATTTGTTCAGGAACGACTGGGTTTTCAAAAGCATGGCGTAATTGTTGCCATTGTTCTTGTTTTAAACGGATATATTGACTAGGGTAATGAAATGGATCTTGTTCATATCGGGATATATAATTTTCTAATTTAATTAATTGAGCCATTGTAACACTCCTCTCGCTAGAACGGCTTTATTGCATCTTTTTTTCAAATACAACCGTATACTTTGGCACTTTATCGGGTTCTATTTTATATAAAACTAAACTAATCGGCTGCGTATCAAAAGGGACATATTTTATCATTAATGTTGTGTTGATGCGTGACAACATATTTTCCTTATTCCAAAGGGTTTGACACTTTTTTGCTAAGGTTACGTGTGGGTAAAACGGACGATGTGTTATTTGAAACCCTTTTAAAGCTAGTCCTTCTTGAATTGACTCATACAATACACGTAAACTTTCTGTTATGCGTGGTTCTAAAAATACTACGCGATAACCATCTTGCCGGCCGAACCCATTTACTTTTGAAAATGTAAGAGCAATGGATGGCAACGGGATATGTTTCATCATATCAATGACAGCTTCTTTTTGTTCTAGTGCTCCAAAAAAGTGCAAGGTTAAGTGGTAGTCCGCATCATTCACCCACACTTTATAACTCTCCTCAGAAATCGTCTCTTTTAAAATCTTTGTTACTCGCGCAAATATATCATTAGTATTCTTCTTAAATCTTAGTGCTAGGAAATAATGTGTCATCTACTCACCCCTTCTTCTATTAAGAAATCATTAATTTTCATTGAAAGTGTAGAATTTTTATCAAAAACGGTGTAAAATATAGTTAAAAGAGATTAAGAACACCACAGGATTCATTAATTTGATATAGGGAGTGGTTTTTTGAGTCAATCTACAAACCGGATGCTAACTCGCGTAAAAGCCGTGTATCTTTTCATTAAAGATCATGGACCCGTTTCAACGACAGAGATTGCCAATGAGTTTGAGATTACTGACCGAACAGCGCAACGTGATTTACACGTCTTAAGCTACAACGGTCTGGTCCAAAGTCCATATAAAGGACAATGGGATGTGACGAAAAAGAAAGTGAAGATCTCTTAATCGCCACAACATTATACTGCGTAACACGCTGTCTAATTTGGCAGCTTATTTTTTTGTCTTATTTTACCTCTCGTAAATAAGCCAACTCTTCTTCTGTTAACTCCCGATATTCTCCTAATTCAAGCGACGGATCCAGTTCTAATTCCCCCATCTTCAGCCGTTTTAAATACACAACCTGTTTACCAACAGCTTCAAACATGCGCTTCACTTGATGGAACTTTCCTTCTGAAATCACTAGTTCAATTTCTGATGTTTCATCACTTTCAAGAATGATTAAGTCAGCGGGCTTTGTTTGATACCCATCATCTAATATCACACCTTGTTTAAAAGTAGTGATATCGGCTTCAGTAACATTTCCACTAACGGTAGCATAGTAGCGCTTACCAACATCTTTTTTCGGCGACAGTAACTGATGCGCGAGTTTACCATCATTCGTCAATAACAACAAACCTTCGGTATCTTTATCTAGACGACCAACAGGAAACGGTGACCTTACTTGGTCCGCTAACTCCAATAAATCAATGACTGTCTCATCACGCATGTCTTCTGTTGCGCTAACCACACCAGGTGGTTTGTTTAACATAAAGTAGACAAATTCT
>JBNJFJ010000074.1:0-9925 GCA_051746745.1 Bacillota bacterium
ATCTATATCCTGTTTGTTGCGGTGGCACTTACACTATGGATGGGCCATGTTTCAGATGCGATTGTAATTGGACTCGTTATTGTAGCCAATACATTGATTGGGTATTATCAAGAAATTAATGCCTCTAATGCTTTAGAAAAAATAAAAGACATGTTGTCGTCACAGGCGACGGTCATAAGAAATGGCAATCGTACTGAAGTCGATGCGACAAAAATTGTCAAAGGAGACCTCGTTTATTTAGAAGCGGGAGATAATATCCCGGCAGATTTACGTTTGATTGATGCGGATCGCTTAAAAGTACAGGAATCGTCTTTAACGGGTGAAGCGGGTTCTGTTGAAAAAGAGCCGGTACCTTTAGAAGGGACAAAATCGCTTGGTGACCAAACCAATATGGTCTTTGCCTCAACCTCTGTCACGAACGGGAATGGTATCGGTGTCGTTGTCGCTACAGCAGACCAAACCGAGATCGGTAAAATTAGTACCGCCGTGAGCGAACAAGCGAATAAGAAAACGCCACTAATGAAAGAAATTGATCAATTAGGTAAATATATTTCGTATGTTATTTTAGCGGTGGCGCTTCTCTTGTTTATTTTCGGGTTTGTGTTTGAGATTTATTCCTTACCAGTACTCTCACTAGCCGTGATTACAATGATTGTTGGTTCGGTACCAGAAGGCTTACCCGCAACAACCTCTGTTGTCTTAGCGATGGGGGTAAGAGATATGGCGAAGCGGAAACACACGATCATGAAAACTCTTCCTGCCGTTGAAACTTTAGGGTCTGTTGATATTATCGCGACTGACAAGACGGGAACATTAACAAAGAATGAAATGACCGCACAAATTGTCATCACAAAACATGGCACATATCAGGTGTCAGGGATTGGTTACAGTCCTGAAGGTGAAATTACTTCAGGAACAAGTGAACGTCAACCGAGTGACGATGACTTACTCGCACAACTTGTACAATCTGGATATGAAGCAAATGAGACAACGTTAATAAAAGAAGATAAAGGTTGGGTTATTAACGGTGAACCTACTGATGGGGCATTTTTAACCTTGTACCGTAAACTAAATGATACAGGAGAAAGCCCTTATCAAGAATTGTCAAGAATTCCTTTCGATTCTGATTACCGTTACATTGCGTCATTATCGCTAAACGAGGAAACAAATGAACGGAAAATCTTTGTGAAAGGTTCACCAGATAAACTGTTTGATATGGTGGAAACAAACCATAAGTTTGATCGAAGCAAATGGAAAGAGCGTGTGGATACGTTATCAAAAGAAGGTAAACGTGTCATTGCGGTAGGAATGAAAAACGCCTCAACAAATCAGACAACGCTCAATCATGATGATCTAACAGAAGGCGTGGAACTGTTGGGACTGGTCGGTATTATTGACCCACCAAGAGAAGAAGTCATTGAATCGATTCGAACGATGCGACAAGCAGGTGTCGAAGTGAAAATGATTACGGGTGACCATCCTGAGACAGCCACAGCAATTGCTAAAGAGCTAGGTCTAGCCGACGAAATCCACGTGTTAAAAGGTGTTGAGATTGATGCGATGTCTGAGGATGAATTAACGAACATCATTAATGACTATCACGTGTTTGCGAGAACGACACCGAAGAATAAACTGCAAATTGTAAAAGCTTATCAAAAGAGCGGAAAAGTAACCGCCATGGTAGGGGATGGTGTCAATGATGCACCAGCACTTAAAACAGCTAATATTGGTGTAGCAATGGGCATCAAAGGTACAGATGTCTCCCGAGAGTCCGCGGATATGGTGTTAGTAAATGATGATTTTTCAACGATGCAAACAGCGATTCATGAAGGGCGACGCATCTACGATAATATTAAAAAGAGTATCCTTTATTTATTACCAACGTCATTTGCGGAAGGTCTTATTATTGCCTTTACCTTATTGCTCCAGCGTGACTTACCACTCCAAGCAACCCAAATGTTGTGGATCAATATGGTATCAGCCATTACGATTCAATTTGCTTTCATCTTTGAGCCGGCAGAAGCAGGTATTATGAAGCGAAAGCCACGTGAGACGGAACAAACGCTCATCAATAAAGGTGAGGCAATTCAAATCGGTTATGTGGCCGTTTTAATGGCGGCCTTTAGTTTAATTGCTTATGATTGGTTAATCATGTATGGGCAAAATGAACGGATTGCTTCGACAATGGTTGTTAATATCATGGTGATGAGTAAGATTTTCTATTTATTCAATATTAGAACGCATCAACCAGCCTTTTCAAAGGCATCCTTTCAAAATAAAAAAGCCTTTATTATTATTGGGGTTATGTTAGTGTTACAAGTAATATTAACCTACGTGCCATTTATGCAAACGTATTTCTATACAGAAGGCATGAATATGATGGAATGGGGCATTGCCATCTTCGTCGGACTTCTGATCCTTATTGTGACTGAAGTAACGAAATTCTTGAGAAAGAAACGTGCTTAAACTATAAAAATATAAGTGATGAAAATGAGGCACTTAAACGGTGCCTCATTTTTTTAAGATATATATTGACAAATACCCTAAGATTGACTATGATATAAACACAGTTTAATTTTACGACTTCGTAGCTCAGTTGGGAGAGCACCACCTTGACAGGGTGGGGGTCGCTGGTTCGAGCCCAGTCGAAGTCACTACCTAGAACCCTTGTTAATTCAAGGGTTCTTTTTGTTTTACTTTAACGTATCGGCGTTATAAAATACTTAAACGGTCACTTTTTGGTCACGTTTAAATGAGCGACCAAAAAGTGTCACATGTTTTAAAAAAAGAATAAGCAGGAACTTTAAAGAAAGAGTCTTTAAGACCACAAATCAAAACTTGTATACTAGTGTGTGAAAACGTGTTTAAGATGATAAAGAATAAGGAATGTAAAAACAAACAACATGTTGATTAACAAGGGGGAATTTACATTGGAGAATTGGAGATGGTTTAGAATACTCAGGCGTAAAAATAATGAGCTAGCGAATGATCGTGGACTGAAAGTTGATGATCCGATCAAATATGCAGTGATTAGTTTTTTTGCGCTCGTTATCATGTTAAGTGGATTTATATTTAACACGCCTACAGAGATCCTGTCAGGGTTGGGAGCTATTATTCAAAGTCCGAGTATATTGATTACGGACTATATGGTTGTAGGCAATATAGGAGCGAGTTTCTTTAACGCAGGATTGCTTATGCTTTTAACAATTGCGCTTAGCTATCGGAATAATGTTCATATGAATGGCCCAATTATTGCGGCGGCGTTTACTATTATGGGGTTTGCCTTCTTTGGTAAGAACCTCTATAACGTGCTTCCGATTATATGTGGTGTGTACTTACGGGCGCGTTATCAAAAAACCGTACTCGGTAAGTTACTGTTGCCGGCTTTGTTTGGTACGGCGCTTGGCCCGTTAGTGAGTCAAGTCAGCTTTGGCTTCGACTTTCCGCTATATGTGTCGATTCCGTTAGGAATTAGCTTCGGTTTATTTGTGGGGTTTATTTTACCTCCACTCGCCAATCACTTTATTCCGTTTCATCAAGGTTTTAACTTATACAACATTGGTTTTACAGCGGGGATGATTGGTATGTTGATGATGGCAATCTTCCGATCATTTAATTTAGAAACCCCGGTTGTATTACTCGTACAAGACGGCTATAATACACCGTTTTTAATCTATTTTTCTGGTTTCTTCTTTATCATGTTGGTGCTCGGTCTAATATTTAATCGCTTTCGAAAGAGTTCCTATAAAAAACTTCTGCAACATTCGGGTCGTTTAGTTACCGACTTTGTCTTTTTAAATGGCTTTGGTGTTAGTTTAATAAATATGGCTTTACTCGGGTATTTATCACTCGGCTACATCCTACTCGTGGGTGGTGAGATTAATGGACCAACGATTGGTGGCATCTTTACGGTCGTTGGGTTTGGGGCGTTTGGTAAACATATTAATAACGTTTGGCCTATTTTAGTTGGTGTCTTCTTATCTTCCTTACTAAAAGTATGGGACGTATCTTCAACCGGCGCTATCTTAGCTGCCCTTTTTGGCACAACCTTAGCTCCGATCGCCGGTGCTTATGGTCCTATCTATGGAATTGTCGCCGGTTTTGTGCACATCTCTATGGTTATGAATGTTGGGGCGCTCCATGGCGGTATGAATTTATATAACAACGGATTTAGTGGCGGCTTTGTTGCGGGAATACTTGTTCCTATGTTTGATTCACTCAATCGTAAAAAACGGAGGCGAAAAAAATGACACGTGAACGGATGAAAATCATTAAAATTGTCAATGAACTGTTAAGCTACTTCTTTATGCATCACATTATTGATGTACAGATTGATGTCCAGTACGGAAAAGAACATGTGACAATCACCATTGTCGGTCAAATCAGCAAAAAGCCAGACGACGTCGACGAGCTGTATGACGTCCTAAACGCAGAACGACAAGTGGAGTATGAAGATTATTACTGGTCATTACTCGGTGAACACCGTAATTACTCAGAACTAAACCTACTCGGTTCACTTGTTGACCAAGGAGAAGTCACTTATGAAGATGAGCATCTGAGAGTTAAAGTATATCGGACTAGAGATTAACGACTAGCATGAAGGGTTTTAGAGACGACTTTTATCGCATTAAGGCGAGAAGACACCTTCCTCAAACATTCGTGAGAATGTTAGGTGGGGGTAGTTCAACAGATAGGGGAGAAGATCATGAACCAGGTTGCATTAATCACAGGAGGCGCTAATGGGATTGGTAAAGCGCTTGTTCAAACATTTAAGGAAGCGGGTTTTGATGTTGTCTTTGTTGATGTCGATGATAAAGAAGGTGAGGCACTCGCGAGTGCTTGTGATGCTACTTATCATCATGTTGATGTGACGCAACCTGAAGCGATCGACGCTTTCTTTCACTTGATGGACGAAAGACAACTGACCTTCAACGTCCTTGTCAATAATGTTGGTATAACGAAAGTTAAACCGTTCTTAGACTTGACCTATGAAGAATTTGATCACGTCTTAAAAACAAATCTGTATAGCACCTTTCTCTTTAGTCAACACGCAGCAAGAAGGATGCCTGAAGGTGGTCGCATCATCAATATCGCATCAACACGAGCGTTTATGTCTGAACCGTATACCGAAAGTTATGCCGCATCAAAAGGGGCGATACATTCATTGACCCATGCGATGGCGATGAGCTTAGCGGAACATCAAATCACCGTCAATGCGATTAGTCCTGGTTGGATTGAGACAGGCAATTATGACGCCTTAACAGCCATCGATCATGCACAACACCCGTCTAACCGGGTCGGTAAGCCAAGTGATGTGGCCCGACTCGCCTTATTTTTAGCGGATGCGAATCAGGATTTCATTAATGGTGAAAACTTGGTCATTGATGGTGGGATGACGAAAAAAATGATTTATGAGGACTGAAAAAAGCGGTAGAGACACTATGTCTTTACAGTTTTTTTTACTTAACTTAAAGTATCAGGTGAGGATGACGTTGTAGTCTCTTCAGTCCCCAACGTTTGTGTACGTCTAAGTAATATTTTATTGAATAGATAAAAGAAGACAGAGACTGTCGTCACGACCGAAATGAAATCAGCAATCGGCTCACTGACAAGCACCGCAAACGTCTGATTGTCAATGAAACGCGGCAAGATTAAAATCAGTGGAATCAACAAGATAATCTTACGCAACAGCGCTAAAAACAGTGACACACGGGCTTCAGACAAGGCGATAAACGCTTGTTGGCAAGAAATTTGCGCGCCGAATAAAAAGACGACAGCCATATATATACTAATCGTGTCAGTCGTGATGTCAATTAAGGCTTGGTCGTTTGTAAAAAAGCCAATGAAAACATGGGGGAACAATTTTAAACTCAGCCAAAACAGAAAAGAATAACTGAGTGAAGCGATAAACAAAAGTTTAAATGTCTGTTTAACTCGGGTAATATTACCGGCACCATAATTATAACTCATAATCGGTTGCGCCCCTTGACTTAAGCCCATGAGCGGCAAGATTAACATCTGCATCAGACTTGCGGTAATCGTCATCGCCCCAACCGCTAGGTCGCCCCCGTAAAGTTGAAGGGAGCGGTTAAACGTGATATTTAATAATGATTCCGTACTTTGCATGATAAAAGGTGACACACCTAAGGTCACAATCATAATTAAATAGCGAGGGTTAATTTTTAAATAAGACCATCTTATTTTTAGCTGTGTTTTTTTACCAGTTAAAAACTTAAGCACCCATAAGGCAGACACGGCTTGAGAAATAACAGTGGCAATGGCTGCACCGGTCACGCCCATATCAAAGACAAAAATAAGGATTGGGTCTAAAATAATATTTAATGTCGCTCCAATCAAAATGGTAATCATACTAAATAAGGCGTAACCTTGAGTTGAAATATAAGGGTTGAGCCCGAGCGCAAACTGAATGGTGATCGCACCAAGGGAGATGATTTTTAAATAATCCCAGGCAAAGGGTAATGTGTCACTGCTTGCCCCAAACAATTGAAGCAAGTCTTGTCCAAAAGTAAAGAAAACAAATGACAGTGTGAGGGATAAGAAAAACAAGGTTGTCACCCCTGTCCCTAATATTTTCTCAGCTTCTGCTTTGTTGCCCTCACCCATCTTAATGGCCGCTTGAGGGGCGCCGCCAATCCCAATCAATGAGCTAAATGACATAATAATGATGAAGATGGGAAACGCGATCCCAACTCCTGTTAAGGCTAGGGGACCCACATCTGGAATTCTTCCAATGTACATACGGTCAATGATGTTATATAACATGTTGACGACTTGGGCAAAGATATTTGGTAAAGCAAGGGTAAAGAGTAATTTTCCTATCGGGCTTTGATCTAGTTGTAGTGTTCGAGACATGTGATTCACTCCTGATTCATAATTACTTATATACAAGTAAATATTCTAACATAGAACGAACAACGGTGGGTGTAAATTGCTTTGTTCGTTGTTTAATCAGATCTCAAAAGGGAATTGTTTAACTGTAACAAAACTCTCCAAATTACGACTCATATAATGAGAGATACAGGCATGAATCAGTAGGAAAGGATGAAAGAAATGAAGAATAAACGACGATGGTTAGCTTTAATTGGTCTTATCGTGATTCTTACAGGGTGTACAGAAGCGTCGCTAGGTGACATCAACCGTGAAGATTTATACAGCCACGTTGAAAGAGGCGAGACGATTGATACAAGCTTTGAGGTCTATATAACACAAGCCAATCAACCGGAGGCTTTAGCAGCGTTATTAGGGGAAGAGGTTTTGACAGGGGAGTGGTTTATGAACAATAATGATGGTCAGGTTGGTTATACAACCCTTTCAGGCTATCAGGATAAAAACACGATCCAGCCGATTCAATTATTTTCTTACGGTGACAGTCAGCCTGAACCAATAACGGTGCGTCTTACCATCAGTCAACTCGAGCCTGGTGATGCAGTCAGTGAGGGACCAGTCATTTCCGAGACAACATTTGAAAATATTGATGTCGCTGACAGGTTGGACCTAACAACAGTGACTATTCCTGAATCAGACGGCGTGTATTTGTATCGTTTAGAAAGTCTTAGAGCCTCAGGTGAGGTAACCGACCGCGTCTTGTCTGTCTTCTATAATGTCTTACCCAAACTTGACCTTGCCCTTGAAGTAGAACACGACACAGGTACAGAAGCGACGTGGGTGCTTCATAATTATGGTCAGACGCAGGTGACCTTTGGTGTTGATTATGCGCTTGAAAAATATGATGACGGTGAGTGGCGTAAAGTGCCGCTTGATTTAACTTTCATTGAGATTGCTGTTCAACTTGCGCCAGGTGAGACATACGAGAATGATTTTTCAGTAGAAGAGTTAGCCCGAGGGGAATACCGATTAGTGAAAACAATCCAGGTGCCAGACTACGGAGAATCTTTTACCCTACAAGCCCCGTTTTTAATTGAGTGAGGTCATGATGAAATAACTTAAAAAATAGGACAAGCATCTGCTTGTCCTATCTCCAGGTAAGGTTATTTTTTGTTGCGACTTCTTTAATGAATTGACTAGCTAAATCATAACTCGACTCATCAGGTAAGTGTTCGATGATGACCGGTAAATCCGGGTCTAACGTATCAAGTTTTTTTAGTAAGGTCGGATAATCAAGTTGACCCTTACCTGGTAATACCTCTTTTAAATGAACGGTTAAATCGGACGTCAGTAAAATGTCTTTTAGGTGAACATTCACAATCAAGTCACCTAATTCATCAATAAAGTCAGAGATCACCCTTCCATTGCGGTAATAGCGTTTCGGGTTGTTGATCATATTGACCGGGTCAAAGTGAATTTTAAATGCTTCGCGGTCAATCATGTCAATGAGCTGTTTATAATCCCACACGTCACTTGGAGGGGTAAAAGGCATCATTTCAAGACTATACGTTGTTTGTGTTGGTTTGACATCATCAATAATTTCTTGAACGGTTTTGGCAATTAGTTCAAAGGTTTGTTGAGTATAGTGCTCGGGGTCGGGCCCGTCCCACTCTGGCCCTAGTGACCCAGCAATATTGACACATGTTCTAGCACCCATCTCATCACTGAAGGCGAGCTGTTGTTTAATATGATCGACGGCTTTTTTTCGTGTCTCAAGGTTAGGGCTAATCGGATTACTCCAGGCACCAACCTCACTCAAAAGAATGTCATGTTCTGTTGCTAAAGCTTTATAGTCGTTTCTCTCTGTTTGTGAACTTGTGTAATCAATTGGTAAGACGGCACTGTTAAAACCTTTTTCAAGGTGTTTGTTTATCCACGTTTCAGGGTTTAAATGATCAACAAATACGTAACCACCTAAGCGCATAAGGCACCTCCTGTGTATGTTTGATTTGGTAAGACATAGGAAGAGGAACTGCATCGCTGCAGTTCCTCATGATTACAAGTCGTGCACGGTTTTAATGACTTTATCATGGTGTTCATCTAACATATTTTTATCGATACAAGCGTTGATCGGTTTATTCATTAGTTCTTTCAATTCATGTGTTTCTTCATGTGGACCAATAAGGTAAATATATTCCCACTCACGGTCTTTTGCGAGTTTATCAAGCATCGGTGTAATGGATTTATACCAACGCTTCCGGTTCTCTTCAAATCGTGCGATAAATTGTTCACGCAAGTTAATACTTTTACCCGCATTTGCGCCTGCTGACGTATGGTTACGACTAACAGCTGGGTGTTTACGCCAATCTTCTGTATCTAAATCAAGTTCATAAATCACCGTGTCAACGAGATTACCTAGTTCTGTTTCAACGAGACGAATCGCTTCTTTTTGAGTTAGAATCACACCGGCTTTCGGATATTCTTGATGAAGTCTCACGAGTTGGTCGACTTTCGCGATTTCTTCCCAGAAGAATTCAGTTTCTACTGGTATTTGTAGAATGTCACTATAGACAAATTCATCAGGTGTGGCGACGATAATGACACTTTTCTTTAAATCTAATTCATTTTCTTTAAAGAAATCCTTCACCGCTTTTTTAACCTTTTGAAAGTTTTTTAATTCATCTTTATTGTCTTCTGTATCTAAGTATTTTTCAAAACGATTGAGTCCATTTTTTAGATGAATCCGCCATTCGCCTCCTTGTTGGTCTGGGTCAGCCGGATCGGTGTTTAAATACATCGTAAAGATTTTCTCTGGACTTTCTAAGTATAAACTTTCGAGTTTTTTGATTGTTTTCTTGATGGTCATGTAAAAGCCTCCATTCAATCATTTTTTCTGTTCTTATCATGTATCTAACCGAAAAATGTAAGCGTTAAACATTTTACGTGCAATCTTTCAAATCTTTCTGAAAAATTTAGTGAATGATGATACAAACGTTACATTTTTACGCTATAATGGAAATTAAAGTGTTGCGAGCGACTTATGAGTCACTTGTGAAACAAAATTAACGTGTGCTTTCAT
>JBNJFJ010000075.1:0-9847 GCA_051746745.1 Bacillota bacterium
GGAGGGTGACCACTTCTGAGCCTTCCGGTATCGTGACGGTCTCCTCAAGCGGTGCTTCGAAAACGGAGGTATCTCCGTCATAGAGGTTCACAAGACAGGTCACGGTGCGATTTTCATCACTATAATTTCTAAGTGTGACGTCAATATTAAACGTCCCGTCTTGATAGTGTTCATCAAGCACTGGCTTAATAAACGTATTATCGATATGCACAACTGGCTGACGGTATAAATACAAATCACGGAAGATACCGCTCAGGCGCCAAAAGTCTTGGTCTTCAAGCCAGCTCGCATCACACCAACGGTAAACTTCGAGCGCAAATAGGTTTTCACCTGGCTGTAAGTAAGGGGTCACATCAAATTCACTGGCCGTAAACGTATCTTCACTGTAACCAACGAAATCACCATTGATCCATAAGTAAAAGGCTGACTCCACTCCTTCCAGTCGGAAATAGACCGGTTCGTTCGTAAAGTCGTCCGGTACATCAATCGTTTTACGGTAATGACCGACGGGGTTGTAGTTTGTTGGCGCAAACGGCGCTTTGATATCTTCATGCTTCACCCATGGGTAAGTCGTATTGGTATACTGCGGGTAATCATAGCCCTCTAATTGCCAGTGACTCGGGACAGTGATTGGTTTGAATCCCGATGCATCAAAGTCTGGCTGATAGAAATCAGCTAATTTTTCACTTGGATTTTTCACCCAGTAGAAATCCCACTCACCACTGAGTGATAAGTACCGATTTGATTGTTCTTTCACATAGGTAAGGGCGGCTTGTTCTGAATCAAACGGCATATGGTCTGCCGTTAACGTGCGTCGGTTTAACTGAAAAATGTCCGGATTATTGTTCCACTCGGGATACCCGTTTGCTGGTGGTGTGTAACTGTATTTTGGATAACGTTTCATTATGCTTCCTCCATTAAGTTAAAGTGTAAGAGATAGGCGCGAGTATCACCCGCATCACTTCGGTCAATATGACGGTCAAGCTCGATCCCATGATACATCAGCTGGTCTCCGTAGAACACGTGATCAGTCCCGGCGAGACTGTAGCGCTGATTTGGTTGTAATCCCGCTAATTTAAGTTGTCTAAAACCTGGGTTTGGCACCGCTTGTTGTTGAATAAAGGTAACAACAACGTCCGTGTTATCTTCCGAGATAAATTGCCAACTCGCATGCAGTGGATCACTAAACGGACTGATGAGACGTGTCATTGTCCCAAATTGGACGATTGGTTGAATGTTTTTGTATGTGCTAATTTGTTCACGAATGATTGTTTTTTCTTCGTTTGTTAATTGGCTTGGGTCAAGTTCATACCCTAACATCCCGCTAAAACTGACGACGCCTCTCGTGTCCAGTGGTGTGATGCGCCCAGTTTGATGATTCGGTACCGCTGAGACATGAGCACCCATCATCGATGCGGGATAAACGAGTGAGGTGCCGTATTGGATCTTGACCCGCTCTAACGCATCGGTATCATCACTCGTCCAGGCTTGCGGCGCATAATACAACATCCCTGGGTCAAACCGGGCCCCGCCGGCGGCACATGATTCAAATAAGACCTCAGGAAAATCTTCTGTCAGTAACTCATATAACCGGTACACACCGAGGATATAGCGATGTCTAAATGATGCTTGATCGCTTGCGGCAAGTGCCACTGAACCTGCTTCAGTGATAAACCGGTTCATGTCCCATTTTACATAATCGACGTTTGCTTCTTTGAGACGTGTTTTTATCAGCTCATAAATATAACTGACGACGTCATCGTTTGAGAAGTCTAACACATATTGGTTCCGTCCCGGGCTGTTCGGGCGATTTGTTACGCCAACGACCCAGTCAGGATGGGCTTGATACAAGTCTGATTGTGGCGAGACCATTTCTGGTTCAATCCAGAGACCAAATTGAAGCCCGAGGCCGTGGATCTTGTCAGATAACGCCGTTAAACCATCGGGTAACTTATCTTCATCGACAAACCAATCCCCAAGGGAGGTCGTATCGCTATTGCGCCCTTTAAACCAGCCATCATCTAAGACGAATAAGTCTACCCCAAGTTGTTTTGCTTCTTTCGCCATCTGTAATAATTTAGCTTCATTAAAGTTAAAATACGTCGCTTCCCAGTTATTGATTAATACAGGACGTAAGCGGTCACGCCAAACCCCGCGGGCTAACCGGGTACGATACAGCTCGTGATATGTTTGACTTAATTTATTTAGACCTTGGTCTGAATAGACCATCACCGCTTCTGGTGTCGTAAAGGTCTCCTCCTGCTTCAAGTGCCAGTTAAAATCAAATGGATTGATGCCAATCATCAACCGGGTCGTATCATAATGATCGACTTCCATTTGCGCTAAGAAGTTGCCGCTATAGACGAGACTAAAACCATACGCCTCGCCGACGTGCTCGGTTGTTTCATGCGCCAATAACGCCACAAATGGGTTATGTTGCGGCGAACTCGCCCCGCGAGTTGACTGGATATTTTGTACCCCTAAGTGAAGTGGGTTGCGCTTCACATGGCGTTCACGCGCCCAAGATCCCGCAAGTTCTAGCCAGTCCATCTCTGACTGGTTAAAATCAACCGAAGCACTCATCAATTGGTCAATCACAAAGGGCGCTTCACCGTGATTGGTAATGGCAGCGTGTCTTGTGATGACTGGCGCGTCCTTATAAATGGTATATGTGAGACGTAACGTTGCCTGTAGCACGTCATCTGTTAAAGTAATGATCAACGTTTCCGCTTCATCATTCGTTTCGACATAAGTAGCAGGAAGTCCCGGTAGTGTCTGTTTTCCAGCTACTTTTTCATAGCCTGAATAGGTAAACTTACTGACCCGACTCCCATTCTGACTCGTTAACTGCATCGCTGGTAAGCGGAAATCACTTCGTGAAAAACTCGGATATTCTTGTCTAATCACATCCATTGACAGTGCTGCATCCGCTTCTGTGCAACTGTTATCTTTTACTTCGCTATAAAATAGGTGACTAAAATCATCGACATGACGCAAGTGTTTTCCGTAATACAGCTGCGTAAGTTCTCCTGTTGGTAAGACGTTAAAAAGATAACTCACATCCCGGTTCGTTAAATGGAATGTGAGCGTCTCTTCATTGACATAAATGGCCATCAAATTTCCTCCCTTAACTTAACACCTAAAGTGCCGTAGGTATTACTTTTTTATAATTATTGGGCTTATCCTTTGACTGACCCCATCATACCGGCAACAAAGTGTTTCTGCATAAAGAAGAAGACAAGAGCGGTCGGTAACGTCGCAATCGTAATCGCTGACATAATCATTCCGTAATCCGGCGCATAGCTTGAACCTAAATTAGAGATCAGTAACGGAATCGTCTGTTTACTTGGTGACTGTAAGACAACGAGTGGCCAGAGGAAGTTATTCCAGCTGTTCATAAAGGCAATAATCGCTGCTGCTGCGTACGTTGTTTTCATCGTTGGAACAAAGATTCTAAAGAAAATCCCAATTTCACTTAGTCCATCAATCCGACCGGCTTCAATTAAGTCTTTCGGGAACATCTTCGTATTTTGTCTAAAGAAGAAGATGAAGAAAGCGGTCGTAATCGTCGGCAAGAATGCCGCCGCTAATGTATCAATCCCAATGATCGGTGCCGTTTGTGAAATCCGACCGAATAAACGGTATAACGGAATCATAATGGAGGCAAATGGAATCATCATCGATAAGAGTAGGATATTAAAGACCATGTCTTTTCCTTTACTGCGGTACATCTGAAAGCCGTAACCGGCGAGTGAAGCGATAAATAGCGTAAAGAATGTTGATAGAATGGCAATAATCGCACTATTGGTCAGGGCGGTTACCATATCAACTTGGTCAAATAATTTACGTAAGTTCTCAAATAAATACGTACCCGGTAGTTGTCGTCCTTGGGTGACATCGACAGATTTATTCGTCATACTGACAAGCATCCAAAAGAATGGATAGATTGAGATAATCGTTGCGATGGATAAGAAGAGATAGATCAGTGTCTTTTTTAGTTTTTTCATTCTTTTTCACCTGCCACTTTAAATTGAATTATAGAAAGAATGACGACGAGAATCACAATCACGTAAGAAACTGTTGCGGCATAGCCAAAGTTTGGTGTGTACTTAAAGGATAAGTCATAAATGTATTGTGAAATCGAAATCGTTTGAATCCCTGGTCCACCACTGGTAATATTGACGACTTCATCAAAGAGTTGAAGTGTCCCAATCGTTGACGTGATCGTTGTAAAGAGAATAATTGGTTTTAGCATCGGAATCGTGATCTGAATAAATTGTTGGAAGCTGTTTGCCCCGTCAATCCGGGCCGCTTCATAAATCGATCGATCAATATTTTGAAGGGCGGATAGATAGAAAATCATATTATAGCCTGTCCATCGCCACGTAATCGCAAGGATAATAACCACTTTTGCCCAAAACGGATCAGAAATAAAGGCAATCGGTTCGCTAATAAAGTTTAAGTGAACTAATAATTGATTGACAATACCGTCAATACTAAACATATATTTAAAAATAACCGAGTAGGCAACAAGACTCGTTACCGCTGGTAAAAAGATGGCGGTTCTAAAGAAACCACGGAATTTTAAATCTGGGTCATTTAAGATGACTGAGAAAAATAAGGCCAGGACAATCATCAGTGGTACTTGAATCATTAAGTACGTCATCGTGTTAATCAACGCTTGTTTTAAGGTTGGATCATTCAGTAACCGACTCCAGTTATCAAATCCGGTGTAAGTTAAATTTGATCCCATTCCCGATTGGAACGATAGTAGTAAGGCGTCGAACATAGGGTAAAAATAAAACAACGTAATCGCTGCGACAGATATAAGGACAAATAACCAACCGATACTATTTTTATTTGTGAGCTGCTTCATCGTTATCTAACTCCTTTTTTAAACGAAAGCCGCAAGGCTTATTTATCTCTTTCCCCTGCGGCTTCCGAGCATTCTTGTTTAACAGTTAAACATTAGCATCTTAACGTAATTGTGTTTCAGCTTGTGATTGTGCGTTATCTAATGCATCACCGACATCCGCACCGTTCAAGTAGTTTTGCATTTCAACTTTTAAGATATCATCAACCGCATACGTATGCATGCCGTAGTTCACCGGTGGAATTTCTTCTGACCAAGCTGCAAAGTCTTGAATAATCGCTTGATCACCGAAGAATGGGTCTTCTTTTTCGAATGCTTCCCCTTGTGTGCCTGGAATATACGTACCAAGTGCACCAATTTCAGTAACTAAATCTGTATAGAACTGTTCATTTGAACCGAACGTATTGGCTAAAAATTCAGCCGCAAGTTCTTTACCATCTTGATTTAACACATACCATGAGCTACCACCTAAGTTTGAGGTATTTACTGCCCCGTCTACTTCTAGGCGTGGAAGCGGTGCAACGGCCCAGTTACCTGATTGGCTTGCTTCTGCTTTAATGCTTGGGGTAATCCAGTTACCTGTTGGCACCGTTGCGACATCACCACTGTTAAAGGCACTAACAAATTGACTCCAGTCAGAGTTTAACTTCACGATATCTGCATCCATGAATGCTTTATATAGGACAAAGACTTCTTCAAGCGCTGGGTTATCCGCTAAGTCTGGTGTATTACCATCTTCTTCAAAATACCATTCGCCAGCCGATTGTAACATCATCCGGCCCATACCAAAGTCATTCGGGTCGAGTGTCAACATATCTTTTCCAGTTGCTTCTTTTACATCTTTACCAATCTCAATATATTCTTGCCATGTAATATCGGTTACATCTTCTAACGTATAACCGGCTTCTTCTAAGTAATCTGTCCGGACATACAGCCCACTCACACCTGTATCAAACGGTAAGCCGTAAATATCACCATCGAAGCTCGTTGCTTCAACTTTATACTGAACGAAGTCATCTGAATTGATATAATCTGTGAGCGGATAAAACGCCTCTGGATAAGATTGTAAGAAACTTTGCGCTCGGTAATCTTCAATCAACACAATGTGTGGCATCCCCTGTGTTGTTCCTGATGATAACCCGGCATTTAGTCGCTGGATAATATCATCTTGTGCATTTTCAATAATTTCAACATACATCTCACTGTCACCATCATAGGCTTGATTCGCCAGCTCAAGCGCGCGAATGTTAAAGTTTGGATCCCATGCCCACGCGGTTACGGATTGGACACCGTCTGATGTTTCTCCTGAGTCTGATCCCGTATCTGAATCATTACTGCCTGTGTCGTCACTTGATGAGTCATCCCCACCACACGCCGCAAGTACACCCAGCATTAAAATAAGTAGTAAAGCTAAAAACTTTTTCATAAGTAAACCCTCCTCATAATTTGTGTAAGCGTTTTCTATTTCGCTACATCCTTAGTATAACGCCAAAGAAAAAAGACCGTTAGCACGATCTTTAGATAACTCTTGGTCGAATTTTTAGATAGTACGACAGTCTTTTTTCTTCACGATTTGTCTTTTCTTTAGAAGTTGGACTATTTTTATATCTCGTGACATCCTCACGTATGTTTAATGAGCGGCAACGTCACCATCACGCGTGTGCCTTGTCCGGGTTCACTCCTGACTGTGACCCCGTACTGATTCCCGTACAGTAAATGAATCCGTTCTTGGACATTTTTCATCCCAATACCAGAAAACATTTGTCTTTTATGATTGACGACATAAGGGAATTGTTCTTTTGAGAGCGTCATCCCGTCGCCATCATCCATGACTTCACAGTAAAGATCCTCGTCTTGTTTTCGGATCATGATTTGAATAAAGCCTGTTTTCTTTTCATTAAAGGCATGGAAAAAGGCATTTTCAATAAATGGCTGCAGGACAAGCTTAGGTAAGTGATACGGGTAGACATCCGGTGCAACAAAGAAATTGACTCTGATTTGGTCACCATAGCGGGCTTGATTAATTTTCACGTAATGTTTCATATTGTCTAACTCTTGTTCAACCGTCACGGTTTCACCGACTTCACCTAATGTGTTTTGAAGCAAGTTAATCAGCGCGTGAATGGTCTCAATCGCCTCGTCTGTCTGTTCATGTCGCACCATAAACTTCACGGTCGTCAGCGTATTATATAAAAAGTGCGGATTGATTTGGTGTTGAAGCGCCCGGAGTTCAGCGTCACGCTGTTTCTTCTGTGATTCCACGACGACCGTGACGTACTGGTCGAGTTCATCCAGTGTATAGTTAAAGGCCCGCGCTATTTGGGTCGACTCATAACCGCCTTCTTCTTTTAACCGCTTAGTGAAGTTATGTTTATTTAACTTGGCAATTTGTCTGACTAATCGTGTGAGTGATAAGGTAATATGACGAGAAATCAGCCACGATAACAAAATCGCAATCAACACAATCCCAATCGTAATTAGCACCAGTTCTTGTGTATTGATTAAATTACCGACAATCGTTTCTTGGTCAATCAAATTGACTAAGTACATATCAAGGCCAGTAATATATTCCATCAACACATGATACTCTGTCCCGTAAATCGAGACGGTTTCTTTTAGTTCACTGGTCAGTGGATCATTTTCAATCATCGTTTTTAAGTGATCAAGTTTTTTACCCACCCAATTAGACTGATTGCTTGATAACACGACCCCTTCTTTATTTAGCAGCAACATCGAGTTTTCTATACTCGTATAGCCTTCATAAAAGGACCGCAGTTCTTTTTCTTTAATCGCGACATAACTAAAGCCATACGTGCCAGAGGTAAATCGGTTCGCCAGCGCTTTACCGGCGACAATGAGAGGCTCATTGTCTGTTTCTACCATCGCATAGTGGATACTACTCGGTTCCTTGTTTAATTTTTTATTAAACGACCAGGTTGATAGTTGGTCATAGGTCACTGGCCAATACGAATAATTCATATTGTACAACTGTTCATATGGCCCAAGGACCATCAAGTTAGCCCCTTCCGGCTGAATTCTGGTGTAGATGCGGCGAATTTCTGTCACAATGTCATAAGCATTTTGGGCGTGATTAATCGACGATGCGTCTTCAATCGCCAACACCCGCTTCACCGTTCCCGAATTCTCTACATTTTGTAGCGTACTGACGACAGCGGCGGTATAATCATCAAACCGTCGCTTTGATTCTGTGATAATGCGTTCATTCGTGAGACTAAACGTATCCATAAAATATGTCGTTGATATCCTGAGCGTACTGACGCTAATAAGAATCGCGACTAAAATAACACTCAGCAACGTCACCCCAAACACTTTAAGAAACAGCCCATTCCGATACACCCAATCTTTTAAGCTAAATAATAACTGACTCATCGCGCTTCTTCTTTCCGGTAACGACTTGGTGATCGCTTTGTTTTCTTTTTAAATACCTTACAGAAATAACTATGATCCTGATAACCGACCATACTGCCGACGTCCGCAATTGAAAGGTTAGGATTGTCTAACAGTTCCTTTGCCTTGGTGATTCTGACATCGGTTAAGTAATCACTGAAGCCTTTATTTAAGTGCTGAGAAAAATAACTGGATAAGTACGATGGATTAAAATGAAAATGGGCACTTAAATCAGTCAGTGATAGTGGTTCACTGTAATGGTCATCAATGTAGGCGAGTAACTGGGTTAAATGATCGTGTGCTTGATTGGTCGCGGTTAGTTCGTCTGTCAGTTCATTATAAAACTGCCCGAAATGAAAGTACGCTTCAACAAGTGTCGTACTATGATTAATCGCATTAAAGTATTGATACTTTTTCTGTTCAAAGTGTTCATGACTCCCGGTCTTCTCAGTTAAAGCCACGACCATATTAAAAATGATATTACCGAGTAAGTTCTTCACTTCATTCGGCTCAGATTGATACGCTCGTTTGACTCGGTTTAAATAGTCATCAATATAGCGCAAGGTGACGTCGTATTTTTCTTGTTTAAACAAGGTTAAGAATATACTCAAATCAAATGGCTTCTCACACGGTTCATGTGGTGGCAAGTCCTCATAACTGAGTAGCGCTTGTTCAGATAAAAAGAAATGATAGCGTCGCAATAACTTCAGTTCGTCATAAAGACGCGAGAGGTCATGTGCTTTGTCACTTTTACTAGACTCAAGTAAACTCATCATGCGTGCCTTAATCGTCTCTGTCACTTTTGCCATCGCCTTATTTAAATGAGCGGCGTCACCGTATGCGAGATAAAGCGCATGGTGGTCATCCCGTTCTAATTCAATCGAATCTAGTGCGCTGAGACGCTCAACCGATTGAAGCGGGGTTTCATTTGAAAAATCGGACCGTCTGACTTCAACAAACATAAAAGCTTTCCCAGCCAACCATTGATCAATCTCAGCTAAGTCTGTATCATGGTGATATTTTTTTAAGACTTTTTCTACTTTTGCCTTTAGTGAGACGTCAGCTTTATTTGGTTTAGAGGCATGTCCTTTTAAAGCCGCTGTTTTTTCCACGCGTTTTAATGTCTCTAATAACACATCACCATCAAGTTTAGGTTTTAAAATATAATCAATCACGCCGTGTTTAAACGTGTCTCTCACATAATCAAAATCCGCGTAACTACTTAAGACAATCACTTCGATTGTTGGATGACTGGCTTTAATCGCTTTAATCAGATCCGTCCCATTCATAACCGGCATCACAATATCGGTGATGACGATATCGGGTTTTAGCTCATCAATCAAGACGCGTGCTTCCTCACCGTTTGAGGCTTCTCCGACGACTTCAAATCCTTCTTCTTGCCAGTTAATATAATGCAAGATCCCTTGTCTGATCAAGCGTTCATCATCGACAATCAATACTTTCGTGAGTGACGCCTGCATAATAACTCCCCCCTCGTACAAAAAACTCTCCCCTAGTATAGCACGACTTGTAAATAACCGACACACTAAAGAAAGCGTTACCAAA
>JBNJFJ010000076.1:0-9712 GCA_051746745.1 Bacillota bacterium
AGTGACGCCTGCATAATAACTCCCCCCTCGTACAAAAAACTCTCCCCTAGTATAGCACGACTTGTAAATAACCGACACACTAAAGAAAGCGTTACCAAATATTCGGATTTAAACTAGACGATTGATGCTCGTGTCTCATTCTTTATCCCCCTACTTGTATTACTAACACTGACACCGACACGTCTACCTACAGTGAAAAAGCGAAGGGGAACGTTTCCTTCGCTTTTTCGTCTCACTATTTATACATGATTCGTTTTACTTAACTTTTAACGGCTCAAGCTGCGCATCAATATCCGCTTGTTTATAGCCCCCTTGGATCAAGGCACAAGCCGTATACGCTCCTTCAATAAAGGCCGCATCGATAATCGTGACGTCTTTATCGGTCATTTCACTGACCATTTCAAGTGTCATTTTGGCACTGCCTAAGTCGTAGAAACAATATATTTTGTCACAATCATTTTGTTCAATCGCGGCTTCAATTAAAGCGTAACTCGAACCAACTTCGCCGTCATCAGTTCCACCAGCATACGTAATCGACACATCTGGGGCACTTTCTTTCAGTAACCGGTGGACGCCTTCGGCGATGTGATCAACATGAGACGCCACAACAATACCTAAACTCATGTGAGCACCTCCTCAATCAGGGCAGTAAAGAGATAGCCACTGGAGACAGCCCCTGGGTCAAGGGCACCAATCGAGCGCTCACCGACATAAGACGCCCGGCCTTTTTTCGCTTTCAGTGGTTTAACATCTTCTAGTGCTTGGTCAATGGTGCTTTTAGACAAGGCGTCCCCGTTTAAAGCCGTTGCGACCGGCTGCCACATATCAATCATCGTCTTATCACCTACATCCGCTTTCCCGCGGTGCTTTATCCCGTCGAGGCCTGACTCAATTAGGGTGCTTAGCTCACTTGTCTCTTTTGCCTTTTTGGCCATCGCCATAAAAGCCGAGCCGTATAATGGACCTGAAGCGCCACCAACTTTACTGATCAGTGCCATCGCCGCTTGTTTTAATACCGCTTCAAGACTATCCTCTGTCACACTTTCGAGCTTGTCTCTTACCGCTTCTGTCCCGCGAGCCATATTAGACCCGTGATCACCATCGCCAATCGCTTGGTCTAATTCACTTAAATAGGCTTTATTCTCCGTCACTTTCTGATGAAAGTTTAATAGCCACCTTTTTGCTTGTTCATGTGTTAATTCCATGTTTATCCCCCTTACCAACTCAAGACATCAACCGGTGATGTGAGCGCTTCTTTATATGTGTCATCATCTAAGTCAATCACCGTTAGTGATAACCCGGCCATATCAATTGACGTCATAAAGTCACCAATCTTTTGAAACACAATGTCAACGTCATAATTTTTTAGTTCATTGACAACATCCCGGTAAAAGACGTACAGTTCTTGAAGTGGGGTCGCGCCCAAACCATTCACCAACAGACCGATTTTTTTCGTGTCTGTTCTTGTCTCCATCAGTTTGGTGACAAGTTCTTTTGCGATGGCATGGCTTTGTTTTAACTCACTCCGGCGATACCCCGGTTCTCCGTGAATCCCGACCCCGTATTCCATTTCATTCTCTGCTAGAGTGAAGCCAGGTTTTCCGACTTCAGGTACCGTCGCACCCGTTAACGCGACCCCTAATGTATCGATCTGATTAACGAGCGCGTCTCCCAATTGTTTTAACTCGGTGAGTGTTTTACCTTCACGGGCATAGTGACCTAAAATTTTATGAACAAGAATGGTCCCCGCGACACCGCGTTTACCGGCGGTATAGGTGCTATCTTCAACCGCAATATCATCATCAACGAGAATCGATTCGACTGCGATATCTTCCATTTCGGCCATTTCTTTCGCCATATCAAAGTTCATCACATCACCCGTATAGTTTTTAACAATCAACAGCACCCCGTGACCGGTGTCGCTTGCTTTAATTGCTTCAAAGATTTGATCGGGGGTGGGTGAAGTGAACATTTCACCAAGCACAGCCGCGCGTAACATCCCATCTCCAACAAAGCCCGCATGAGCTGGCTCATGACCACTCCCACCACCTGATACTAACCCAACGGTTGCTTGTTTTTCTCTCTCAATCACAACCCGGGTATCTTCTATGCCGGTAAGAAAGTCACTATGGGCAAGCAGCATGCCTGCTAATAACTCATCGACAACTAAATGGGGTTCATTAATAATTTTCTTCATCGCTTGTCCTCCTAGATGGTTCAGCCGAGACCTGTGGGTCCCGGCTGGTTTTATTTTTCTTGATTGTTTATTTATCTTTCGTTTACTTGTTATTCCCCGCGCTTTTTCATATACGCTTTCGCATAAGCATCGACCGCTTTAATCGCTTGGACGACATCATCCGGTGTCACAGTAAACGGCATATTTTTCATCGTTTCATCTGGCTTAGTTGCGAGTTCACCGATTTTATATAAATCTTCATCACTCGCTTTATCTAAATGGACTGCTTCTAATGTGACCGGTAAATCAAGAGCCAAGTAAAGGTCAAGGTAGCGTTCGATTTCAGTTTGCGTTTTATTTTCTAACACGAGCTGGGTCATCGTCCCGTAAGCGACTTTCTCGCCGTGTGATAAATGGTGAATCTCACCATCAACAGCGGTGAAACCATTATGAATCGCATGCGCTGCCGCCAGGCCTGAATCTTCAAATCCGAGACCACTTAATAACGTATTCGCCTCCACAATCGCATCAAGCGCTGGGGTAACAATTTGTTGCTTATTGGCTTCATACGCAAGGAGAGCATAATCAAATAGTACCGCTTCACATTTTTCTGCAATCGCGTACCCTGCGATTGTGGCTTTTCCACCACTCATTGTTTCGCCATTTTTTTGTTTGACCGCACGTGCTTCGACGAGGGTGGCGAGCGCATCAGAAATACCAGAAGCCAGCATCCGGCTTGGGGCTTTTGCGATGATTGATGTATCCATTAACACGAGATCTGGATTCTTTTTATAGAATAAGTATTGTTCAAACGCCCCTTCTTCCGTGTACACAACCGATAAACCAGACGTTGGCGCATCGGTTGAGGCAAGTGTCGGGAAGACGACGACGGGTACATTTAAGTTATTAGCGGTGGCTTTAGCGGTATCGAGTGCTTTACCTGCGCCAACCCCAATGACTGCATCAACAGCCTTGTCTTTTCCAATCTCAGAGACGCGGTTAATTTCTTTCATTGAACATTCACCGTTAAAGGTTACTTTTGTAACGGTAAAATCATTTTCTAAGTTACTAACCAACGTATCAGCCGCAATCTCTTGCACAAATTCATCGGCTAAGACAAGTAAGTTCTTGCCGAAATGGGTTAAATACTGACCAGCGTGATTGAGTAAATCCTTACCTTGAATGTAACGACTCGGGCTAACAAAAATTTTATCCATGTGAATCCTCCTAAAGAATTTTTCCAATCTCTGCGATTGGTTTTTGGTAACGCTTTAATCTATACCCTTATTGTAAGATGTAAACGCTTTATTTGGAACGGACAAAAAAGTCAATCTGTCAAAATAGCGTTATTTTTTCCTTTATCCGCTTGTTGTTTTCGGCTACACTATGGGTAGGGTGATGCCAATGACAACTTCAATCATTACACAGAAAATGATTGCGCAAGCATTAAAAGAATTAATGAACCACAAAGCGTTTCAAAAGATCTCAGTCTCAGATATTATGAAGCAGTGCGATATGCGCCGGCAAACGTTCTATTATCATTTCCAAGACAAATATGAACTGCTCGCCTGGATTTATCAATCCGATACAAAAGAACAGATTGCGGACTTTTTAGATTATGAACGGTGGGATACGATTTTGTATCAGTTATTTCACTATTTCTATGATCACCAAACCTTCTATAAAAACGCCTTAAGTGTCACCGAACAAAATGATTTTGGTGATTACTTGTTTCACGAATTACATGGCTTATTTATCTATGTGATTAAAGACCTCAGTCAAAATGCATCAAGTGACCAACTTGATTATCAAGCTAAATTCTTTGCCCACGGTTTTGTCGGCATGACAAAGGACTGGTTAATCTCAGGTTGCATGACCTCACCCGAGTTGATGCGGGACGTCGTTTACGGCTTACTTGATGAACAACTGAAGATCTCATCACATGAAAGTGAGGAAGAATAATGAAACACATTATAAATCATAAACATACAGCGATCGAATCGATGCTTTCGGCGTTTCAAGCTGAACATCAATCACGGGTGAAGATTGATACAGCCCACCACATTATTTATACCCCGGAGACAACCGGCGTCAGTTTAATTTCTGGTGGGGGGAGTGGCCATGAGCCGGCTCACTTTGGTTATGTTGGAAGTGGGATGCTTACCGCAAGTGTGAGCGGGGAACTTTTTACTCCGCCATTTCCAGATGCGATTTTAAAAGCGATTACGTTAACCGATTCTGGTGACGGTGTTTGCCTGATTGTTAAAAACTTTGCGAGTGACGTTGAAGTGTTTACTGAAGCAAAGCGACAAGCAGAAAAGCTCGGTCACAACGTCGAGATGGTGATTGTCAGTGATGACGTGTCGATTGATAATAAAATGACGTATTCGAAACGCAAACGCGGGGTCGCGGGTACGGTGCTGATGCATAAAATTCTTGGCTACTTTAACCAACAAGGCAAGTCGTTGTCAGAATTAAAAGCGATCGCAGAGGATATCTCTCCTCACCTCTTAACCTTAGGCGTCGCCTTATCTTCAGCTGAACTCCCACAGACGGCGCCGTTTTTTACGTTAGCTAAAGATGAAGTCTATTTTGGTGTCGGGATTCACGGTGAGAAAGGTTATCGGAAAGAACCGTTTCAGTCATCAGAACAACTGGCGATTGAGCTGTACAATAAACTCAAGCACTTACATCAATTTAAACCGGGTGAACATTACGCCTTTTTAATTAACGGTCTCGGAGCAACACCGTTACTCGAACAATATGTTTTCGCCAATGACGTGAGACGATTAGCGGCACTGGATAAGATTACGATTGATTTTTTAAAGACAGGGACACAACTATCGTCATACAACATGCAGGGGCTATCGTTAACGTGTTTAAAAATTACCGACCCATCAATCACAACAGCCTTACAGGCGCCGGTTGATGTGAGTCACTGGTAGGAGGAGACAACAATGGACACACGCTTTTTAACAAGCAAAGACCAAACGTTACTGTATTTATATCGTTATACAAATGAACAGACACCAAAACTGATCCTTCAATTTGCGCACGGAATGGGTGAACATGCGGGGCGGTATCAAGATTTTTTCAACTATTTGTTGGAACGAGATATCTTTATCTATGCGCATGACCACCGGGGACACGGAAAGACAGCTGAAAAGAACGGAGTGCTTGGTCATTATGATGACCACAACGGCTTTGAAAAAGCGGTTGATGATCTGTTGCTGGTCAGTGACTTGATTAAAGCAGAGTATCCGACGACCCCGAAAGTCATCATGGGGCACTCGATGGGGTCCTTTTTAGTGAGACGCTTTATTGAGCGCTATCCAAATGAATGTGACGCCGTTATTTTGTCCGGGACAGGCTATCATCAGGGTCTTACAGGAAAAGCGGGCCAACTATTAAGCTTGATTGAAACAAAACTGTTCGGTAAAACCCACCGCAGTAAAGTGCTTGATGCGTTAAGTTTCGGTCAGTACCAAAAACAGTTTAAAGACCGTGGTAGCTGGCTCTCACGTGATGAGAAGAGCGTGAAAGCTTATGAGGAAGACCCACTTAGTGGTTATGTGGCGACCAGTCAGTTTTATCATGACTTACTGACAGGCATTGAACGCCTCCATAAACAAACAGAAGTAAGTAAAATCAATAAAGCGACACCTATTTTACTGATTAGTGGTGATGACGACCCTGTCGGTGACTTTTCTAAAGGGGTTAAAAAAGTAGCAGCTGATTATAAACAAGCAGGGGTA
The DNA here is from genome assembly GCA_051746745.1 of Bacillota bacterium. Lineage (GTDB taxonomy): Bacteria > Bacillota > Bacilli > Bacillales > Amphibacillaceae > Halolactibacillus. The sequence goes on from JBNJFJ010000076.1 coordinate 5,932, forward strand.
CAGTCGGTAGATACTCATTTTTATCCGGGTGGACGCCATGAGATGTTGTTTGAGACAAATCGAGCGGAAGTGACAGAAGATATTTTCAAGTGGCTTATGAATACCTTTGACCTTGAAGAGTAACACCAAAGACATGCTCATCAGCTTTTGGTTCGTTGTTTAACGCACAAAAATTAGCGATTTCTCAGCGGATAAATATCAACAGACAGCTTTACATGATATAATATACTTAATCAGAACTTTAGATGAAAAGAGCAAAATTTTATGGATTTTGTTAGAGTAGTCAAAAATAGTGATGACTTAGATAACATCATCAAGCTTCCTAAAGGACTTAGAAATAGAAAAGTAGAAATCATTATACTTCCTTTTAATGATCAAGACATGTCATCTAAAGACCAACAAAGCCTTCGAGGTGTGCTATCGAGTTATAAAAATGAGGCCCTACACTCTCAAGAAAAAGAGGCAAAAATATAAGCTGTTTAAATAGCCACCACTTAGACGTTCATTCGTCTGAGTGGTGGCTATATTTGTATTTATGTTCTAATCAGTATGATCACAACAAATGAACTACATCGGCACTAAAGTACCGAGTTTCTAGGAACACTCAGAACTTGATATCTGCTATTCCAAGCAAATATCAGCGGTTTAAGCTATTAACTAAGGCTCATTCCAAGCCCGATATTTTTTATGTTTTTACTGGCGTTAATGTCTCTATCATGTTGCGTATGACAAGCTGGACACGTAAAGTGTCTGACGCTTAATGGTTTCTTGCCTGTCTCCGCTCCACATGACGAACATATTTGCGATGTTTTATATGGATTGACGATAATAAGTGCTTTACCATATAAAAGGCATTTATACTGTAACATTGTCCGAAGCATGTACCACGATTGGGATGCGATGCTTTGTGCCAAGTGATGATTTTTAATCATATTGGATGTTTTCAGCTCTTCAATACAAATCACATCATATGTTTCTACTAACTCGGTCGTTACCTTGTGGAGATAATCTTTACGGGTATCCTTCATTTTTTGGTGCAGTTTAGCTACTTGGATTCTAGCTTTTTGATAATTCTTTGCATATCTTAGGTCTTTACCATCTTTTTTAGCTTGGATACACCGTCTAGCTAACCGTTTTTTCCAATAGTGAAGCTGTTTCTTATATTTTCTATGCACATATAAAGAAGGGTATTTTACGCCGTCAGATGTAATGGCTAAGTCAGTCAATCCTAAATCTATGCCAACGGCTTTTTCTGTCTTAGGTAAAGCTTGGTTTTCGCTTTCTACTAAGACAGAAATATAATAGTTATTATTAGATTTACGGATAACCGTCACGGATGTGATGTTGTCATTATTTATGTCGTTTAAAGACACGCTACACTTGACCCAACCCAATTTGGGTAGTTTAATATACCTTTGGTTAGCATTAAATCGAATCGTGCGTTCAAGGGTTTTGTAGGCTTTCTTATAATGCTTACTTGATTTAAACCGTGGGTAGTTTGATTGTTTGTTAAAGAATCTGTCAAATGTTTCTCTGAGCGTTTTGACAGAATTTTGTAGTGCTTTGGCATCCACCTCTTTTAACCAAGGGTGTTCTTTTTTAAGTTGTGTGAGTAAAATACTTAGCGCGTTATACGATAAGCATCTAACATTGGGATTATTGTCGTATCTTGTGTTTAACATCGCCAACATCTGATTCCAAACAAATCTTGAATGCCCGAATGTTTGGTTTATAAGGCGTTGTTGCGCTCTATTGGGGTAAATCTTTCCTTCAATACCTTTGTACATATGTTCCCACCACCTTCCTCTATACATTATACCCTATGTGTATTAAGGTGTATATCAAGAACATTGATGAGAAGGGGCGTTTTTAAAAAAATGTTAATAAAAACAAGAACCAACGTATATGATTTCAACTTTCATTTAGTCTGGGTGACAAAATACCGAAAGCCTGTGTTTGAAACAGACCGTTTGCGCGAAGATATGAAAAATATTCTATGTACATTGGCACAAGATAATGATGTCGTCATTCAAAATGTCGACGTGTTACCCGACCACGTTCATTTAATGGTGTCGTTTCACCCTAAATATGCACCGAGTAAAATTGTGCAAGCCTTAAAAGGTGGATCTGCAAGGATGTGGTTTAAAGCACATCCAGAAACAAAAGCAAGGTTATGGGGCGGACACTTATGGTCTGGGAGCTACTTCATGTCTACGTTAGGTCATGTATCAAAACATATCGTTAAAGACTATATCGACAACCAACTAACCGAATACAATGCGGGTCGCCCGAGACGCTGATTCAACACGTCACTAAAGTAACGTGTTCTCTGAGCTGGCGACCCGTATAGATTTACGCTTTAGGTAAATAAATCGTCACTTTCGTACCTTTTTCGCGCTCACTTTCAATTGATACATCTCCGCCATGCGCATCAACTAACGCTTTTACAATTGATAAACCAATGCCAATCCCGCCTGTTTTACGATCACGTGATTTATCCCCACGATAGAAGCGTTCAAATAAATGCGCGAGATCTTCTTCCTTAATGCCTTGCCCCTCATCTTCAATGATATAATAAATACCCGCAGGAAGCTGTTTAAGGGTTAAAGTGACGTTATGGCCTTGATTCGTATATTGAAGCGCATTATTGATCACATTCGTTAACACTTGAATGATACGGTCACGGTCAATCGTGATTAGCACATCATCGTCCGGAACTTGTAACGTCATCGTGACCCCTTTATCATTAAAACTTGTTTTAAATTGTTCATACATAAAGGTGAGTAACGCTTTCGCGCTCACAGACGACCGGTTCAATTTAATTTCTGGATTTTCCGCTGCGATCAAGCTTTCTAGTTCATTCACTAACCGTACAAGCCGCATCAATTCTTCATGACTTTTTTCAAGTCGGTCCGTTGTTGGTTCAAATACCCCGTCAAGATAGGCTTCTAATTGAGACCGTAAAGTCGCAAGCGGCGTTCTCAGTTCATGAGCAAAATCAGCGGTAAATTGTTTACGTAAGCGTTCTTGTTTGTTAAGCGTGAGGGCTAAGTCATTGACTGCCTCTCCGATGTCTTTCATTTCACCTGAAAGCGCGTGAACATCAACCGGTTCTTTTAACTTACGCGCTTTTAAATCTCGAATCGCTAGACTGACGACTTTAAAACTTTTCGTCAGACGTTTGGAAAAGAGTGCGGAGAAAAAGAGCGCTAAAACAATCGTGATCACGACCGCCACCATAATGTTTTGTCTAATCTGTCTAAAAAAACTAAAATCAGCCCCGACAAGTTGATTGGGTGAATAGGCAATGAGTGTACCGATAGTCGTGTCGTTCTCTTCTAAAGGAATGGTTGTCTCGTTTAATTCAACCTCTCCCATCATCTGATCATGCATCGGCATACCACGCATCCGATTGACCATACGTAAGGTTGTAAGGACACGATTACCATCTGCATCATAGAGCTCATAAAACACATCATCACTTTGCGCTTGTTGACGCATCATACTCTCTAAATGGGTTGAGACAAGTGCGTTTTTTCTTTCATAGGTCTGATAGATTTCTTCAGTAATCAAATCGTGATTAGTGAGTCGATCCTCATTTAAATAAGCATTAAATTGTTGTTCAAAGCCAAATAACATCGGAAAGCTCGTTAACATAATGCCAATCACACTGATTAACAGTAGATAAAGAAAGACTTTAGAACGTAATGTCATCGTGATCGACCTTTCCATTAAATTTATAACCCATCCCAAACACGGTCACAATAAAGTCTGGTGACTT
>JBNJFJ010000077.1:0-9372 GCA_051746745.1 Bacillota bacterium
AAAGGATTCATTTAAGCCGCGGGTATCAATGACGTCAAACAACACGCGGTCATTATCACGGTATTGATAGCTACTGACAGATTGTGTGCCGACTTCTACGGCGGATGTTTTCGCTAAGTACCGCCCAAACATCGCATTAATAAGACTACTTTTACCTACCCCTGTTTTACCAACAACGATGAAACGCGGGGGGCGTCGATCTTTTAAATCTTCAAGCAGCTGGTTGAGTTCATCATTTTTCAGTAAAATATCTTTAATATGTGTTCTTGCTTGTTTAGGTACTTTCATCGGTAACGTATCGATGACTTGATCAAGACTAGACCGGATATTGACGAGCCGGTCTAATCGTTCATCTATCGTTTGTCGTTCCAAAAGCCTCACTCCTCTCTACCCGTCAAGGCTAACCTGTTATAAACCACTCATCAAACATTTGTTCAACTTCATCGATATCCGCAAATAATAATTGCTTCAGCCTATTTTTATCTTTTTGCCACAGTGTCTTTAACGATGCATCCAAATCGTCTTTGCCTCTAATCAATTGCGCATATAACTTGAGGCGTAATAACTCGATCGACTTTTTATCAATGGTCCCCTCAGGTAAATCTTCAATAATCGGATACAAACAATATTCCTTATAGTTTGTAATAGACCTTGCTACACCAAGTCCAACTTGTATCGCATAATCAATCCGAAGCGGTAAGTTTAATTTATAAAAATGGGTGTTACGAAGATCGTGCTCAATCGGTGTAGAGGTAATATAGATATCCTCATCTTTTGGGATGAGCTTGATTAGTTCATTTAATGTTTCCGTTGCCGTTTTATAGGTGATTATATCGTGTAGATTAATATCGAGTAGCCGATCGACAGTATAGATCCAATCATTTTGAATCCCAATAAAAGAGATGACCTCGAAATCTCTGTAAATTTTTAATTCACGTCCGGTATGCCAACCAATTAAATAATCATCAACCCAATTTTTCATGATGTCTCGTCCCTTCTTGTTGTAATAGTGTCACATCCTTTCTTGTTAGTAACCCTTTACTTCCTTAGTAAACGAATGTGCTTCGGTAAGACGGTTAAATGAAGCGGTAAATCGTCCCCTTCATCCCCATCAATGTTTGTGTGTAACGATTGTGTTGACTCAATTGTTATCTCATTTGTTTTAATATAGCGGACCTTCTCATGGTCCTTAAACTCACCGGTTAAGACCGACGGTAGAATCGTCATGAAATCAAAACCAGTTAACTTTTTAACGATAAAGACGTGCATATAACCGTCATCTAATTTCGCATCTGTGGCCATCTTTTCAAAACCAGCAATGGAATTGGTCATACCGATGACCACTAGAAAAGCTTCTTCTTCGATCGTGTCCTCACCCGTCTTAAAGGTAAGAGGATAGACTTTATTCTCAGCTAGTGTCTTCGCTCCCTCAATATAATAAGCCAGTGGACCAAGGCGGGTTTTTTGCTCACCCCCGACGTCATATGTTGCTTCTGCCACTGCGCCTAAAGCTACGACATTAACAAAGTAATGGTCATTTACTTTCCCAATATCCACCCGTTGTTCTGTGTCCGCTTCTTTTAGCCATGTGATCGCCGCTTGTGGTTTCAACGGAATCCCAATCGCTCGCGCAAAGTCATTCACCGTACCAAAAGGTACAAAACTAAATAACGGTTGGTTCTCATATTTCGCTAGTCCAGTGATCACTTCATTAATTGTGCCATCACCACCAACGCCAACCACATAATCATAACCTTCGTTGACTGCTTCTTCAGCAAATGCTGTCGCATCATCCTGTTTTTTTGTTTCTTTCACCGTTACCTCATAGCCTTTGTCACTGACCGCTTCAACAATTGCCGCTTTATAGTCTATTGCCGCTTCATTACCAGAAGACGGGTTTAAGATTACCATCGCTTGTTTCATCTTAATCACTCTTTTCATTCGTTCATTAATTTTACTTACCAGCAGTATACTAAAGTATACCCAAATGTTAGGGTGTTCTAACATATGAGATGAAAGTAATCGCTTACTATGATAATCGTCATAGTCAAAGGTGATGATATAGAGTTATATATACCAATAGCATTTAAAAAACCCCAAAAGTTAGTATAAAACATCTAACTTTTGGGGTCGGTATCTACTTGTAGTTAATTATTCACTGCATGATGGTCTTAATGAGGTACAATGGATGACTGTAAGTAATGATAAATCAACTGTTCCGTCGCTTTAATCGAATCGATGTGGGTACGTTCAAACGCATGCGAGCTATCAATGCCCGCCCCAATCAAGCCATGAATAATGTCATGTCCCGCTCGAATAGCGGCTGAAGCATCAGAGCCATAATACGGATAAATATCAACTTTATAGCCGATGTCATGATCTTTCGCTAGCTGAACTAAATGTTGACGTAAGCCGTGATGATACGGGCCGCTTGAATCTTTCGCGCAAATTGAGACGGTAAATTCATCAGTCGTTTGACCATCACCAATCGCGCCCATATCAACGGCTAAATATTCAACGACTGACGTAGGAATATTTGAATTTCCGCCGTAACCAATCTCTTCGTTATTAGAGATTAAGACATAGGTCGTATAAGGTAATTCAATCGCTTCTGTTACAATCTGTTCAGATAGTGACATTAACATTGCCACACTCGCCTTATCATCTAAGTGACGTGATTTAATAAAGCCTGTCTCTGTTTCTTCTACTCGCGGGTCAAACGACACAAAGTCACCGACACCAATACCTAAATCAATGACGTCTGCTTCATTTTTTACAACCGCATCAATTCTCACTTCCATATTGTCCTGGTTACGATCTTTCGTACCGGCATCTTTATAGACGTGGACAGATGTTTGGTGCATTAAAATCGTGCCGGTATACGTGTTGCCACTTGCGGTATGAATCGTACAGTATTCCCCTTCAATTGAGTTGAACCGAAAGCCACCAATTAAATCAAGTTTTAGCCTACCACTCGGTTTTACTTCTTTTACCATCGCACCAAGAGTGTCGACATGAGCCGTCAGCATCCGGGTTTCTGTTGCTGATTTCCCTGGTAAGGTGACAATTAGACCACCCTTTTTATTGCGTGCCGTCTCTAACTTTAAGTTTTGAAAGAAGTCTTCAACATAATTGATTACTTCATCCGTATAGCCCGACGGGCTAGGAATGCTTACTAAGTTCTTTAAATAAGTCATCGTATTACTTGTCATATAATCCCTACTTTCGCTTAGTTTATTTTTTTAAGATTAAGTAATTACTTACGCTTTGTACCTTGTCATTTGAGCCTGACATAATTCTCTTTATCGCTTTTTTAGTTCAATATAGCCGTCTGTTAAGTCTTCAGGTAACGTATTGGCAAGGATGATGTAGAAAAGAAAACTACCTGGCAAGGTGAAGATAAACAGTAACCGCACCAAAAATGGTGGGACATCAAAATGGTTCGCAAGCCCACCGCACACACCATGAATTGACTTTTCTGTTTTGGACCGCTTGAGTTGCTTGGACATAGAGACACCTCGTTTATGTTATGATGAATAGACGAATACTGAAAATGAAGAAAGGATATCATTTGAAATGACACTGATCTTACAAGACAAATGGCAAAAACAACTGGCACCAGGTGATGATCATCACTACAAGATGCTCTATCAGGCATACCTTAAAGGTCAATTAACTTACTTAGAAGATATCGGCCTCTTTGCCTCAACAGGTAAACTGACTACGTTAAGACAAGCCAAAAATCACGCCGGTCACCGGCTCATCATTTGTTTCTATCACAATACAACCGAAGAAACAATCGTGCCAACATTTACTGCGACATTATCAACATCTGAATCTGTCGCTATCACGATTCCAAATTTGACTCTAGCACCAGGTGAGGCGACGCTTTGGACGGTAATTTTTACTGCACCAACGACCGCTTTTACGGAAGGTTGGCTAGTGTCCATCGATTAATATCTATTAAATATGAAAAGATTAGTCTTCATCTTTCACGTACAAGCTCTCTGGGACGGGTTCGGCTAAATAGGCTTGAATCTCGGCACGAATCCGTTCCATTTCTTTTAAATGCGTATCAAATTGGGCGGTGTTTACTAGATACTCTTCCCCGTCATGAAAGGCCTTGATTTTCTTCTCGAAAATTAATTTACGTAAATCTGTCTCGTTGATTTCTAAATAGTCCGCTGCTTCTTTGATTGACACAAACATACCCTCTCCCCTTTCTCTCTTATCGATACACCATTCATGATTATGTCACCATAAATGATTTGGGTACAGGTGCGCTAAATGATAAGACTTTTTCTGTCGTTGGATGCTGAAACGTAATCGTCTCGGCATGCAACCCTAACCGTTTGATTGGATTTGTTTTGGCACCATATTTTTTATCACCGACAACCGGATGACCAGCCGCACTTAGTTGAACCCTGATTTGGTTTTTTCGACCAGTATCTAATTGCACGTGTAAAACCGTGGTATTTTTCCCGCGTTGTTTCACTTGATAATGAAGGGCGGCATAAATGCCTTCGGATTTATTTTTAGTCGTGTACATCCGGTACGTTTTAGACTCACCTAAATAATTTTCTAGCCGGGCTTCGTCTTTTTTAACAACCCCTTCGACAAGCGCCACATAACGGCGTTCTTTCACTCGTTCTTTCCAATTTGATTGTAAAATCTGTTTCGCTCGTTCATTTTTGGCAAACACTAACACGCCTGAGGTATCACGATCAAGCCGGTGGACGATAAAGATTCTCGCCCTCGGGTCTTTCTGTTGGAGATACTCACTTAATTGCCGGTGAGCGGTGAGTTCTTTTAACTGTTTATTCGTTTGGATGGTCAGTAAGCCACTGGCTTTATTGACGACAAGACAATCATCATCCTCATAGAGAATCGTTAAGCCTTTTAACTTGGCTTCTTTGATCTGTTCTTTTGAGATCGCAACCACTTGACCGACCGTTAACGGATGATTAAATTGCGAAATGGACTGACCATCGACATAGACTTGCCCTCGCTGTAAGAAACCTTTTATTTTACTCCGGCTATAATCAAATTGCTCAAGTAAAAAATCCATTAATGTCGTGTCAGATTTAACGGTTTGTTCAATTTTTTTCACGAGACACCTCACTCATTTTCTCATAGTCACGCTTTAATAAGCCACAATGGACATGGTCAAGATAACGGTCATGCATCCACTCCGCCTCTTTTATAATGCCTTCTTCAGTGAATCCTAACCGTTTAGCGATATTGCGCGACTTATGATTTGTCGCGGCTGCTTTTAAATCAATCCGATTGAGCCCTAAAGTTTCAAAGCCATACGTTACAATCGCTTTTGCGGCTTTTGTCATCACACCTTGACCGGTATAAGCCTCTCCGAGCCAGTAACCGATTTCGGCGCGTTTATTTTGATGATCAATCGAATTAAAGCCAACCAAACCTGTGACACAGTCATCGACATAAACCACTGAAACAAAGGATTCGAGCTTGGCATTTGTGACGACCGTTTCTTCGACAAACTTTCTCGTATGATCCTCTTTAGTCGTATATTCAACAAAAATCAAAAAATCACGTAAGTGATGTCGTGAGTCTTGAATCAGTCGGTACAAAGGTTCAGTATGAAACACGGTGAGCGGTCTTAACTCTATTTTGTCATCAATTACATAGGTATACATGCGGTTTCCCCCCTAAAACATCATCATTTATAAAATCATCATCTGTCCTTATTCCCTTATAAGTTGGATAAAGGACACCTCAGCGTTATGTTTACCGCTATTATAACGCTGATTGGTATAAAAAGCGACAAGACCTATCCTTTTTTTAACAATTTTGGTGCGCTCCACTTAATTAAAATGGCCCCTAACGGTGCGGTAACGAGAATCGACAACACCGCAATCGCTAATATTTCTGGTCCCTTATCTACACCACTTGCGAGTGGGAGCGCCCCGATGGCTGCCTGGACGGTTGCTTTCGGTAAATAACTAAGCACACAGAACAATCGCTCTTTCATGTTTAGGTTACTACCGATGGTTGAAATAAACACACCAAGTGTTCGAAACAAAAGACCAATCATTATAATGATAAGTCCCATAAACCCGGCCTCTAATGCGACCGTAATATTCACTTCCGCCCCGACTAAACTAAACAATAGAATCTGGGCAAAGAACCAAATCGATAAGAGCGTCAAAGCTAATTCTACTCCCATCTGTTCACGTTGGTCGGTAATAAGAAAACCAATGGCCATAATGCCAAGTAAGCTCGCAATACCAACGGCTTCACCAAAAGTATAAAAGCCGATCGCACCTGTAAGCAGTAGCAACAACCGTTCAACATTTGAATGAAATAGCTTCTTAAAGTCAAATAGCTTAATAAACAAATAACCAATAACCAGTCCACCTATCACGCCAAGTATAATACTAAATGGAATCTTTAAGACTGATTCAACAATGGATACTTCCCCTGTTGTTCCGAGACTTAAGAAAAAACTAAAGATCGTAATCGCAAACACATCGTCAATTGACGTCCCAGCCAGTAGTAACGTTGGAATTTGCTTATCTTCGCCGTAGCGCTCTTTTTTTAATTCAAGCATACTTGGTACAACAACAGCGGGTGAAACAGCCGCAATAATAAAGCCAAGCATCCCAGCTTCTGCGAAGCTAAAGTCAAAGAAATAATAACTCACAAATAGAATACTAAACCCTTCTAACAAACCTGGTAAACTACTCATCTTAACGGCAAGACTCCCGACCGCTTGTATTTCATGACGTTTAATACCAAGCCCTGCACGAATTAAAATAATCAACAAACTAAAAGTCCGGATTTCACTAGAGATATGTAATAAATCTAAATGAAGCCAGTCAAGCACATACGGACCGAATAATATACCTACAAACAACATCCCTAATAACGGCGGTAACCGAAAACCTTTCATCACCATGCCTAAAATAAAACCACTGACTAATAATAATGCGATACTTTCTAACATTGTTTTCTCCTCTCGCGGTGACCACTTGCTTCTTTTCTCACTAGCGCTTTTCAACATATAAAAATAGCCACTACAAAGAACAGGTCACCTGCCTGTTTTTTGTAGAAGCTATTGGTCTTTTTAGACAGTTTCTCGAATTGTCTCGAAGAGGCGAGCTTCACCGCCCTATGCTGTTTTTAGTTTAGCATAACTTGATCGATCAAACAATTTCATTTCAGCACTTTTTTGTCTTCAGCTGTTTAACTTTGTAACTTACATTGCCCCTATTACGTCATATCTATTGCATCAGTCAGTCCTACCTAGACGACTTATCACTAATTTATACCAAAAGTCATCTTGTAAATTGTATGTAAATTCTATATGATGGAAATGAATCATTTCATAGATTGTGAGGGTTAATAATGAATAAACGCACACGCATTGTTTCTTGGTCTTTAAGCGCGATTGTTTTAATCTGGATTATTGAATTTTATTTTGCCTCTTTCTTTGCCTATTGGCGCGTGCTTCCCTCTGTCTTATTTGCTTGGCCCATTATACTCTTCAATATCTATTGTGCGTTAAAAATACCGGTAGATAAGTCGAAGTTTTACCGCTGGTTATCACTGACGATTCCGGTCTTACTTGCGGTTATTTTAATCATTCCAACGATTCAAGTCTTATTAACGAAAGAAGAAAAGCTTATGACAACCTCATCACCTGATGAGTCTTATACAGTTAATGTTTATGAGAAGTCCAATCCTAAAGCGCTCGTTGCCGAGCGAAAAGGTCCATTATGGTTTAAGCAACACTTATATGTTGAACGAAACTTTGATCATGTGATTGTAGAGTGGGTGACGAGTCATCAACTACAAATTAATCAACATGTGATTGATCTAAGAAAAGCCGGTCACACACAGTGACCGGCTTTTAAAGTGCTTCATTCTAATATATTGGTTGGCAGTAGTAGTTCACGTCAACATTTCTTGTTAATCATCATCATCTGATGAAGGTTCTTCATTAGCTGATGCTTCATTGTTGTTAGCTTTATTTGGTTTCACATAATGAATGTAATAACGCATCGATTCGCGAACAATTAACAAGACAAATAATCCTAAGATAACTTTATTCATCGCCGTCGATAAATCACCGACGATTAAAAAGGCGATGAGACCTAATACATAGAAACCTAACATTAATTGTTGGACAATCTTCATACCACCTGTTTTACGCATCAGCCTCACCCCTTAAGAATGGTGTAATAAAAATATGTTCGACATCGATCTCTTCATTCGGTGTACCTAATACAACGGTCGAAATAAAATACCCTACCCAACTACGGGTCATATTTTCAATATCGACTTGGTGTTCAAATGGTTTCAACTGTTCTAATAACTGATGATAGAAAATGACCGGAAAATTAATGTGTTCAGGTAAATTCCCCATTAAACTCTCACTTAACAACATCTTTACAAGCGCTCTTTTTTCACTCAAAATCTGTGACCGTTCTGTGAACCATAATGTTAATGTTTTTTCGAGTGGTTCATCCGTCTGTTGTTGGCGTTCCTTCATGCTAAAGTGTTCATCGATGGTTGATTGAATCGCTGTTAAAAATAAGTTTTGTTTATTGGTAAACTTTCTAAACAACGTGACTTCAGCTACTTGCGCTTTTGTCGCAATGTCTTGTGTGGTCGCATTGTACCCTTTTTCAATAAAGACATCAACGGCGGCCTTAATGATCTGGTTCGTTTTGTCTGCCATAACTAAACTCCTCATGTGAATTGTCATTTAGCTTTGCTTTTTAATAAACAATGGGTCAAACAGTAACAATATAACGGGCATCACAATTACTGTACTTAAAAAGGCAAAACTAATATTCACTACTGTCATCATACCAAAATTATTTAAAATGACAAAGTCTGAAAAGAGTAACGCACTAAATCCAGCTAACGTTGTGACCACAGATACAAAAATCGCTTGTCCAATCTTTTCATTGGCGATAATGATCGCTGCTTGAGGAAGATGGCCTTTTTCTCGTTCTTCCATGTAGCGTTCCATAATTAAAATCGTAAATTCGGTACCGATCCCGATAACTAGCGCGCCGAGGGTTGCGGTAATCGGCGTATAACTCATATCAAACAGATACATCACAAGCCCAGACCAACCAACAATTAACACAATCGGAATCAGTGGTATTAAAGCTTTAATCATGTGGCGATACAGGATCAGTAACGCTAAGAATACTAACGCCATACCTACTAACGTCATCATAAAACGTCCACTCGTTAAACCGTCAACCATTTCATTATCAAGGACGGAACGTCCGGTGATTGTCGTGTCCATACCTTCTGTATCTAATGTTGATAGTGTCTCCGTTAATTCAGCTAGAAAAACTTCTTTTTCCTCTGCTTCCATATAGC
>JBNJFJ010000078.1:0-5203 GCA_051746745.1 Bacillota bacterium
TTGTTTTTGTCGATTCTGTTCGATCATACTTTTTACACGCACAGTAGATGTGCTTTCTTTATTATTTTCTACCACGTTAAACCCACCTTTTTTCAAGCCAATAAGTTGAGCCCAAAGGCTCAACTTTACTGACTGTCATTATCTAAAAATTATAATCCTTTTAATTCATCCACCATCGCTTGAACTTCTTCGTCTGGAAGTGGAGCAAAGCCAGTTTCACCTGCGAATGTATTAACATTCTCCATCAAGTAAACCGCATAGTCTTTTACTTGTGGCTTTTCTTTCGCCATATTCACATTTAAGTAAGTGAATACTGGGCGAGTAAATGGTGCGTAAGCCCCGTCTTCAGCAATTGTATCTAGTGAAGGTTCAACTGGACCATCACCAAAGTCGACATTAACTGCGCCTAATTGATCTTGGTTGTTCACATAGTAACCAAATCCGAAGAAGCCAATACCGTTGACATCTTCACTTACTAAAGTAACAAGTGTTGAGTAATCTTGTTGTAAGTTAACATCTGCTTTTAAATCTTGTTCTTCTAAAATTGTTTCATAGAAGAATTCATATGTTCCGTGGTTTTCATTTGGACCGTAAGTGTTAATTTTTTCATCTGGGAAATCAGGATTAACATCTGACCAGTTTTCAAGGTCACTATCTGCTTTGAAAATATCAATCACATCTTGTTCAGTTAATTCTGTCGCCCAATCATTATCTGGGTGAAGTACGAAAGTAAGACCATCAAGCGCAACTTTTAATTCTTTTACTTCAATGCCTAAGTCGTCGGCCATTTCTAGTTCTTCTTCTTTAATGTAACGAGAAGCATCGTTAAAGTCTGTACCGTCTTCTGCTAAGAATTTTTTGAAACCAGCACTTGTACCAGAGCGAGCAACTTCAACTGACACATTTTCTCCTTCAGTCAGCATGTACTCTTCGGCAATACGTGCCATTAAAGGATACACCGTACCTGAACCGTCAACAACTACACTACCTGAAACTTCTTCTGAATCATCTGTTGTTTCTGAACCTGAATCATCTGTTATTTCTGAACCTGAATCATTTGATTCTGCATCACTTGATGTATCATCGCCACCACACGCAGCTAGTACACCTAACATTAAAACCAAAGTAAATAGTACCCATACCTTTTTCATTTTTAGCATTTCTTTCGTCCTCCTTATTGGCATCTCTTTTTTTTATGACATATCTCTTTGCCACAACTACATCATAACGAACGGTTATGAAGCTATCGTTAATCGTATGTAAAGAAGTTGTAAAGTTCAACATCCTCTATCATCTCATCAGGTTTAAACCTTGTTATATCAATGTTTTTTTCAGATTGCTCTTTTTATTTTTATATTATTATAATGCTTGACGGACACTTTTCGCCTTGTTTTTAATGACAATGAAGCCGAATCGCCTCTCATAATGCGGACAAAATATAAAAAAAGATGTAAGGATCCTAATCGCAAGGATCCTTACATCTTTTTTGTGTTGTAAATTATTTACGATCATCGGTATCTAAGATTAACGTGACTGGGCCATCATTAGTCAGTGACACATCCATCATTTCACCGAACACACCTGTTTCTACGTGAACACCCGCTTCAACTAACTGTTGATTAAACTGATTGTAGAGTGCTTCAGCTTGGTCGGGCTTTGCGGCTGTCATAAAGTTTGGACGTCGGCCTTTTCGTGTGTCACCATAGAGCGTAAATTGTGAAATCGATAAGATTGAACCACCGACATCTAATAAACTATGATTCATCTTCCCCGCTTCATCTTCAAATATACGTAAATGTGGTATTTTCTTCACTAAATAATCTATATCTTCGGTAGCATCTTCATGGGTGATGCCAACGAGGAGGACAAAACCAAAATCAATTTGCCCTGTTACTTTATCATCAACGACCACTTGTGCTGCTTTACTTCTTTGTAGTACAACTCTCAAATGAATACTCCTTTACTGTACAATTCTTTCAACGGTATAAACATCTTTGATTTGTTTTAATTTATCAACGACCTTACGCAAATGTTGTACGTTATGAATTAAAATCGTTAAGTGAATCACGACCATCTTATTACGATCAGATTTACCACTTACAGCAATAATATTCGTACCCATTTCATTGATGTTGTGTAAGACATCGTTTAATAAGCCTCGACGGTCATAGCCAGAGATTTCAATATCGACGTGATATTGTTTCGTCATGCTTTCATGATTTTCCCATTCAACATCTAATGCTTTATCTTTCATTTCTTGACTACTCACATTCGGGCAATCTTTTCTATGGACAGATACGCCGCGCCCTTTCGTGACGATACCAACAATATCGTCTCCTGGGACAGGATTACAACATTTGGCGAGTCTAACGAGAAGGTTATCGACGCCTTCAACTTTTACACCCGATGATTTTGATTTCGTCGGTTTTGACTTCTGTTTTTGTTGAACTTTTTCAATACTTTCTTGTAGTTCTTGTTTCTCCTCTTTTTTACGGAACTTATCCGTTAAACGCGTCGCAATCTGGGTAGCATTGATGCCTTGATAACCAACCGCCGCATACATATCATCGATGCTGATGAAGTTAAACCGATCAGCCACTTTTTGTAAGTTATCATGAGTCAGCACAACTTTCGGATCAAATCCAGTCGAGCGTACTTCACGGTCAACGAGTTCGCGACCTTTCACAACATTTTCTTCTCGCTGTTGTTTCTTAAAGAATTGCTTAATTTTATTTTTCGCTTGTGACGTTGTTGTCATCTTTAGCCAATCACGCGATGGGCCGTAAGAATGTTTCGAAGTCATCATTTCAACAATGTCACCATTTTTTAATCGATAATCGAGTGGTTCCATCTTGCCATTAACCCGGGCCCCAATCGTATGATTACCGACTTCGGTGTGAATTTTATACGCAAAGTCAATCGGGACAGCACCTTTTGGTAGTTCGATGACATCACCTTTAGGTGTAAAGACATAAACTAAGTCGGCGAATAACTCGACCTTTAATGATTCCATAAACTCCTCGGCATCATTTGTATCTGATTGTGATTCAAGAATTTCTCTAAACCAAGCAAGTTTTTCTTCGGAGTTAGGCTTTTTGGTTAATGTCTTACCTTCTTTATAGGCCCAGTGAGCCGCAATCCCGTACTCAGCAATTTCATGCATTTCTTTTGTTCGGATTTGCACTTCTAATGGTGAGCCCATCGGACCAATCACTGTCGTATGCAGTGATTGATACAGGTTAGGTTTTGGCATTGCAATATAATCTTTGAAACGTCCCGGCATCGGCTTCCAACACGTGTGAATAATACCAAGTACCGCATAACAATCTTTAATACTATCCACGATAATTCTAACCGCTAATAAATCATATATTTCATTAAACTGTTTATTCTGTAGCACCATCTTACGATAAATACTATAGAGGTGCTTGGGTCGTCCTGAGAATTCAGCTTTAATATTTACATCATCTAACTGGCGTTTGACTTCACCAATGACATCATCTAAATAATGTTCTCGCTCTTCACGTTTTTGTTTCATTAAATTCACAATCCGGTAATACTGTTGTGGATTTAGGTAACGTAAGCTTGCATCTTCTAACTCCCATTTAATTGTAGAAATACCAAGTCTGTGCGCTAAGGGTGCGAAGATTTCTAACGTTTCATTCGCAATACGGCGCTGCTTTTCTGCCGGTACATGTTTTAAAGTACGCATGTTATGCAAACGGTCAGCGAGCTTAATCATGATCACGCGAATATCTTTAGACATGGCAATAAACATTTTACGGTGGTTTTCTGCTTGTTGGGCTTCTTTTGATTTATATTTAATTTTACCTAGTTTGGTGACGCCATCGACTAGCATCGCCACTTCTTCTCCAAATGACTCTGTCAGCTTTTCCAGAGTGATCGATGTATCTTCAACAACATCATGTAAAAAGCCTGCGGCAATGGTTTCTTTATCTAAGCCAAGTGACACGATAATACTCGCCACTTGAACCGGGTGGATAATATATGGTTCACCTGATTGTCTGAATTGACCTTCATGGGCCTGTTCGGCATAATCGTACGCTCGGCGAATAAACGCTATATCAGCTTCATCTAAATAACGTGAGGCTTCTTCAATCACCTCATCGATGGTTAATACTAAATCTCTTGCCATGTTTATCACCTAAATCCTTTAGTCTGTGTCTCGCTCATTACTTTCTACCATCATAACATGGATTTCTTCTATTTTATAATAAGTTGTGAAGAATTATCAACACACGCTCATTTTAATGCTGTCATATCATCGATTGATGAACTGTCACCGAAAAAAAACTAGTAAAAAACGCGCCCAACGGCGCGTCATGTTTACTCGTAATGCATTAATGTTAAAACATCGTATCCTTCTAATTTATCACGACCATTTAAGTAATCCAGTTCAATTAAGAACGCACACCCAACAACTTCGCCGCCAAGTTCTTCAACTAATTTGATCGTCGCTTCGATTGTCCCACCTGTTGCTAGTAAGTCATCGGTAATTAAAACACGTTGACCTGGTTTTATCGCATCTTTATGGATCGTTAAAACGTCTTTACCGTATTCTAAACCGTAATCAACTTTAATCACTTCACGAGGTAATTTTCCTTCTTTACGCACAGGAGCAAAACCAATTTCTAATGCATAAGAGACCGGACAACCGACAATAAAGCCACGCGCCTCTGGTCCAACAACGATATCAACATCACGTTCTTTTGCATAAGTGACAATCTCATCTACTGCTTTTTTATAGGCAGGGCCATTATCCATTAGTGGGGTAATATCTTTAAACTGTACCCCTTCTTTTGGCCAATCCTCTACTAATGCGATGTGTTTTTTATAATCCATTTACCTTTTCCTCCTCTAATGAGCCAGCTGACTCTAATCCAGCAAGTAACCATGAGACTAGCCCTTGGTAACTTGAATAATATAAGATCGATTCCATTTCAATTTTTGCCTGTTGACGTTGATAATGTTCGGCCGTTTCTAGTGGCCGTTTGTCAACAGACGGATTGGGCGTTAGAACCCCATTCGCTATTTTAACAAATTCCAGCTCGGAAAACACCTGAATCATGAATTTAATTTTATTAATTTTCCAACCTTTATGTTTGGCGACACGTGTACTGTCACGTTCGACGTAAAATTGGCCTTGCTTCATGATAAACGCATACAGCCATTTAAAATCATC
>JBNJFJ010000078.1:5303-9309 GCA_051746745.1 Bacillota bacterium
TTCAAATGGGTTTGATCAGCCCCAATTTTACGTATATCTTTTGGTACGCCTGTGACATAAAAGAGTGGCTTAGGATTCGCCATACCAAACGGGGCTAACCTTTTTAAGTTACTAATTAAGTCAAGTGTTAACTGACTGACATCAACAGCTAAATCAATCTGTTTATGTTCTTTATAGTCTTCAGCTCTGAGCGTCTCTTTAGCAATGGTATTCAGTGCTGCTCTCAGTTCACTCATTTTCGCTAAATCAACCGTCATACCTGCTGCTTGACTGTGTCCACCGAAATGAATAAATAACTCTCTTACCGACATGCCATGTTCAAATAAGTTAAACGCATCAATACTTCTGGCTGAACCTTTAGCGATACCTTGGTCCGGTTTAATCGCAAGGCAAAGGACCGGTCGTTGATAAGTTCTCACTAAACGACTGGCGACAATACCCAAGACGCCTTCATTCCATCCTTCTTTCGCGACGACGATGACGCGAGCGTGTTCCTCTGGATTATTTTCAACGAGCTCAATCGCCTCTTCAGCAATTGTTTTCACAATCTCTTGTCGCTCTTGATTTATGTTGTTAATATTCTCAGCTAGTTGATTCGCCTCGATAGTGTCCGTTGCCATGAGTAACTCCACCGCAGGCAAAGCACTTCCGAGTCGTCCAACCGCATTTAGTCTTGGTCCAATACCAAACCCTATATCTTCTTCATCGACATCATCTTTAATCCCAGCCACATGTTTTAAAGCAATGAGCCCTGTTCGCGTCGTTTGCTTTAGTTTTTTCAAACCAAGTGTCGTAAGGATTCTATTTTCACCCACTAAAGGCACTAAATCACTGACAGTTCCTATTGCCACTAAATCCAGAAATTGTTCTGGAAAATAACCGAGTAAGTATTGACTTAGCTTAAAAGCAACGCCCACACCTGCAAGTACTTTAAAGTTATAATCATCTGATACTTTCGGATGAATGACTGCATAAGCCTCTGGTAAGACGTCTTGCACTTCGTGGTGATCGGTAATGATCACGTCTAGACCAACCTCATTGGCAATATCGATGGAGTCAAAAGCAGCGATACCCGTATCAACGGTAATGACAAGACTAAAGCCATCTGCTTTAATCTGACGCATCGCATCAGGATTTGGGCCATACCCTTCGGTAAAACGATTCGGAATATAGCAATCACATATCGCCCCTAGTTCAGTTAACGTTTCCATCATAACAACCGTTGATGTGACACCATCCGCATCATAATCACCAAACACCATAATGTGTTCGCCCGCTTCAATGGCGGCCATAATACGCGTCTTTACTTTTTCAATATCTTCTAAACGGCTTGGGTCAATTAAATCATCCATTGTAGGAGACAAGAACGCCGCTTGTTCTTCGTCTGTTGCGACCCCTCGTTTTTCTAATAAGCGTGTAATAATCGTTTGAGCTTCATCTACAGGTTCAAGTGAATCAAACGACCATTTCATTTTACTCTCTAACATAAATTCACCCCTGACTTGTCTATTATACTAGACAATATCAGGGGGTTCAATTAAACATCGTTAATTATTTTCTGAATCGATGACTTCCACATCTGATAATGATTCAGCTGTATCCGTTTCATCTGAGACATTTACAGCCGTTGATGCCCGCAATTGCTGATTTTCTGATTCTAAACGACGAATTTTTTTCTTTGCGCCGATCAAGTGCGCAATACCAAATCCACTTGTAATTAAGCCTCCTAAGAGGGTTGATACTAAAATAACTAGAATAAGTGGCGATTCACTCGTAAAGAATAAATAATTCACTTCTACCGGTTCCACATTAATAACCGCAAACGTTGCGACAATGAGCGCAAATAAGAGTGCAGCTATGACATATGTTTGTCCTTTCATGACGTCACCTCATTTACTATATTTAACGATACTTTCTTTTACCACTTTTGGTAACTTTCTAAACCTATTAAGGCTTAGACTTGTGGCCCATCATTGCGTTTTTTCTCAACAAAGACAATCGGCTTTTCTTTAATGTTACGTCCTCGTAACACGAGCCATAGTTGAGCCGCAATAAAGTTTGATGAATACATACCAGCAAATAGTCCAATGACTAAAGCAAATGAGAAGTTAGTAATAGCTGGCGCACCAAAGATCCATAACAATATCGCTGCGACAATGACCGTCACGACAGTATTGATACTTCTTGCAAGTGTTTGAATTAAACTATCATTGACAATCCGTGCCAACTGATCGTAAGAACGGATGGTCTTTTTCTTTCGAATATTTTCTCTGATCCGGTCAAAGTTGACAATCGTATCATTAATGGAATACCCGACAATCGTTAAGACAGCCGCTACGATGGTAATATTAAATTCGACTTGCGTCAGACTAAAGATGGCTAAGATAAAGAACGCATCGTGCAGTAAGGCAACAATAGCCGCAATCGCAAAGTTAAACTCAAAGCGAATCGTGACGTAGATGACAATAAAGATAGAGGCAATCGCGACGGCCATCATCGCATTACGCGCCAGCTGTTGACCAACAACCGGACTCACCGTACTAATATTTGCTTCTGTTCCATATAATTCACTAAAGTACGTGCGCACTTCGGCGACTTGTTCCTGGTTTAGCTGATCACTTAAACGAACAACCGCAATTTCATTGTTCTCACCGGCAAAGGTAACGGTATCCGCCTCATAGTTCAGTGTATCAAAGTGATCAAAGGCTTCTTCTTCTGTAATACTTTCAACCGTGTTGACTTCTACTCGTGTCCCACTCGTAAAATCAATACTGAGGTTAAGTCCCGCAATAAGCATTGAAATAAGACCGGCCACAATCAACAAACCACTACCGAGGAAGTACTTTTTACGGTGCGCAACAAAGTCAATCCGTTTATTAAAGAAGGTTGGCTCAACGTCAGTTGTATCACTTAGTTCCCTGATTTGATCTTGTTTGACCCCAATCCAGTGTGGACGTTTATTTAAGGCTCTACTCTTAATCCATAATCCCATAAGGAAACGAGAAATAAAGACGGTGGTAATAAAGCTTAGGACAATACTGACAATAAGTAAGGTCGCAAAACCTTTAACCGAACTCGTCCCATAGATAAATAGGACAGTCGCCGCAATTAACGTCGTAATATTCGCATCAAGAATCGTTGATAAGGAATTCTTATTCGCTGATTCAAAAGCCGCAATCATCGACTTTCCTTCACGTAATTCTTCCTTCATCCGTTCAAACGTAATGATATTCGCATCAACCGCCATACCTACACCTAGAATAAGGGCAGCAATACCAGGTAAGGTTAAGACACCATTCATCAATTCAAATACTAAAATAACTAAGTAAATATATAAGCTTAATGTAATGACAGAAATAACACCACCGAAACGGTAGATCGAAAGCATAAACAAGAAGATAAAGATAATCCCCAATGCCCCAGCAAAAAGTGTTTCATTTAGAGCGTCAACACCAAATTGAGCTGAAACAGACGTCGTGTACACTTCCGTTAAATCAACGGGTAATGACCCGGCATTTAATAAGTCAGCAAGTTGCTGGGCTTCATCAACGGTGAAGTCACCATTAATCATAACTTGTGAAGAATTAATCACTTGATCAATTGACGGTGCAGACAAATATTTCGGTTCTCCTTCTAATTTATCTTCACCCATATAATACGGTTCTTTTTTAAATTCTTCTTTATAGGCATCCCCTTCAGCATAATCCAACCATATAACAAGGGTGTTTTGTACATCACTTTCTAAAATTTCTCTTGTGATGTCGCCGAACTTGGCCCCATCTTTTAATTCTAAGGAAACAATCGGTTTATTTGTATTCGGATCAAAATCTTGACGAGCAGCACCTTCAACTAAGTCGGCACCCGAAAGCATCAAGTCATCTTCAGCCGTTCTAAAACTTAGTTGGGCCGTTGTTTGTAAGATTTCTCTTGCTTCGTCTTCATTTTGAATCCCTGCCAGTTGGACCCTGACGCGGTTTGGTTCTTCAATAGTGAAACTCGGTTCACT
>JBNJFJ010000079.1:0-9251 GCA_051746745.1 Bacillota bacterium
ACCGTCGCAACAGGCACCCCCCCAGGCATTTGAACGATTGAAAGCAGTGAATCAAGCCCGTTTAATGCTTTAGACTCAACCGGTACACCAATGACCGGTAGCGTTGTTGAGGCGGCGACCATACCTGGTAAATGCGCCGCACCACCAGCACCTGCGATAATGACCTTTAGTCCTCTTTGTCGCGCTTCTTTTGCATAACTCACCATATCTTCAGGCGTGCGATGAGCAGAAATCACGTCTTTTTCATAAGGAATCTGACATTCTTCTAACACATCACAGGCATGCTTCATTGTATCCCAATCAGATATACTTCCCATAATTACACCAACTTGCGCCATTGTCTCCCTCATTTCTAATAATTATTCATTAAAAAAGCACATACTCACCTTCACGTCATGGATTAGATGAGAGAAGATGAATATGCGCTTAATCATCACCGATTAACACAGACAATCGCAAACAACGTTTAACGGTTGTTAAACATGATTTGTTATTGATTCACCTGCTCTCATAGTCCATTATTTACGGTAATGGGTAGAAACTTTTGAGCCATATTCTCAAATTATATGAGGCGAGTTTATATCGTTTTTACACTTTTTTTCTGCATCATTATCATAACAACTACCAACACTTTAGTCAATAAAAAATCGAACAATAAATTATATTACCAATTTATTGTTCGTCTTTAATCAGGATTGCATCAAATGTAATGTCACTTGAGACAACTTTATTCACTTTTGAGCCATTTTCTAACACTTCTTCAAATATCGGTTTTTCCACTCGGCGCACAGGCATATACCCTGCTTGTTTGATGCGGTCTAAACAGTCATCGAGTGATTCATTCGTCTGTTTTATGAAGCGTTCTTTCTTTCGTTTCTTCTGAGACGTGGATGCCTTTCGATTCGTTGATGGCGTGCATGATCGTTTCTTCTTGTTGGACACTTCGTTTAATCTTTCCTTTCTTCACTTTCTTCACCCAGAACCCTCCATTGATTTGTTTTGGTTCATAGGAAATAATGAAAGCTTTTGGATCAATGTCTTTGATTGTGTGATACAAATGCCCTTCGTATTTACGCGGGGTAAGAATTTGCATCGACAAACGGTCACCTTCCATACCGTACGCATACCAACTGGTGACACCATAACCATTTTCACGCAGGCGTTCAGTAAAGTTGAGCTCCGGATCACTTGATATCACATTGACAGTTGTGTAACCAAGTGCCAACCGTTCTTCAATTTTTGAACCGATGATGACACCAATACCGTAACCAACCCCATACGCAATTAGGTTTTCAATCCGGTCTAAGTTATCCAGTACTAAACCTAAACCAACGGTATAGAGCATAATCTCTAACGTTCCAATCGCCGCCGCAATATATTTCTGACCTTTTAACGTTAAGATCACTCGAATCGTTGACAAAGAGACGTACACGATATTAACTGATAAAATAATCAGTATAATTCCAATCGCATTATCTAGCATAGTTTAAAACCTCCCAACACACATTGTATAATAGACCCGCTATTTTTTCCAATGAACACCTTTAACTATTTTTCATACACTAATGGTGGAGGTGATCAGGATGAAGGCTTTGTTAGACAAACTACATTTAACGAAACAATCGCTACCTTTTCCGCTTTTAAATATCTATGAAGATACCGACTACTTTTATATCCGGACGTTTCTACCCGAAAAACTTTCTTCAACGTTAAAACTATCTATCACAGATCAAACCCTCACATTTACCGGCCGGCTTGTACCAATAAAAGATAGTCATCTGCTCTATCAAGAAGTCATCGAAACAAAAATCCATCGGCAAGTCACCTTGCCTGAACCAATTGAACAAAAGATCAGCGCTTGTATCCACACCGAAGAAGGGACGGAATATGTATTAAAAAAGCGCCGGCTATAATCGTCATAGGCGGCGCTTCATTGTGTCTATTTAGAGAATTATTAAATGAATACAAACGTGAGATTAGCTTAAAAAGGCTAAGAATAGTACAAAGACAACCGATAAGGCCCACATAAGACCCGGAATCTCTTTACCACGACCACGTGCTAACATCGTAATTGGGTAGAAAGTAAATCCAACCGCAATACCTGTGGCGATACTATAAGCCAGTGGCATCATAATAATCGTTAAGAAAGCTGGTACAGCTACTTCGATATGATCCCATTCAATTTCTTTTAAGCTTGATACCATCATAACACCGACAATAATTAAAGCAGGTGCCGTTACCGCACTTGTCACTACACCCAATAGTGGTGAGAAGAACAAGGCTAAACCGAAGAAGAGAGCAGTAAAGACAGCCGTAAGACCTGAGCGTCCACCTGCACCAACGCCTGCCGCTGACTCAACGTAAGATGTCGTTGTCGATGTTCCTAAAACGGCACCTGTCACAGTTGCGACAGAGTCTGAAAGAAGCGCTTTACTTGCGTTTGGTAATTCATTTCCCTTCATTAAACCAGCTTTTTCAGCAACCGCAACAAGCGTTCCTGCGGTATCAAAGAAGTCAACGAAAAGGAAGGTTAAAATAACACCGAGCATTTGTAACGTGAAGATATCACCAAAGTTGGTGAACGCTTGACCGAATGTTGGCGCAATCGATGGAATCGAGCCGAATACCGCACTTGGTAAATCGATAAGACCAAAGACAATACCTGCAACGGCGGTAATAACCATCCCGTAGAAAACACCACCACCGACTTTAAGTGAAATGAGGACAACCGTCACGACAAGACCAAAAATCGCAAGCGCCGTGTTACCGTTTGAGAAATCACCTAACGCCACAAGTGTCGCTGAATCGTCCACGATAATACCGGCATTTTGGAAACCTAAGAAGGCAATAAATAAACCAATACCACTACCAACGGCGAGTTTTAAGTTTTTTGGAATCGCATTGATGATCGCTTCACGCACACCTGTGAGTGTCAACACGATAAAGATTAAACCAGATACTAATACACCACTTAACGCTGTTTGCCAAGGAATACCATAATCGCCTACAACCGTAAAAGCGAAGAACGCGTTTAGTCCCATACCAGGCGCTAGTGCGATTGGGTATTTTGCATAAAGCCCCATCACAAGTGTACCGATCACGGCCGCTAAAGCTGTCGCAACATAAACAGCATCTTTGTCCATACCTGACGCGGATAAGACATCCGGGTTAACGAATAAAATATACGCCATTGCTAGGAAGGTGGTTAAACCTGCCATAAATTCTGTTTTAACGTTCGTGCCTAACTCTTTTAAATTAAAATACTTTTCTAACATAATCCTCTTCCCTTCTTTGTTTCGTCGGCATAAAAAAACACACTAAAGATCATTTAATCTTGAGTGTGTAGTGTTTAGTCAGAAGTTTTGTTTAAAAACATATAAATAAATAAAAGCATCAAACGATGATTATTCACTTCTGCGTAGACAGACCATTTACGGTGGTCGGTAGAGACTCATGAGCCATATTCTCAAGATTATACGACGAAATATTTAGTTTTATTTTGATTACATCGTTTATCATACATGGTTCAGTTTTAATCGTCAATAGTAAAAGACGAATATTATTAAAAAATTAACGATTCATTATTCGGATATCCCTTTCATTTGACAGAATATTATAACTAAAAAAGACGAATGTTAGTGTTTACCAATTCCATCGATAAGTACTCACTTCCGTAAACACACCCATTACCACCTATCTGATAGATGTTTCACAACTAAGCAAACAGCCGCAACTCCAAAGCATCAGGAATCACGGCTGTTTTTCATTTGTATTAACAACGTATTTAATTGTCTTTCAAAGCTAATGACATGTAAGCATACACATCCGAAAACGACTTATCTCTTATTCATTTGATTTCAACGCTTCAATCATATCCACATGTTTGAGCTTCCGGTGCATCATCAACATGACCATCGTTGAGAAGACCATGGTAAGTATCGCGGCATACAGATAACTTGTCCATTCAAGACTTGGATTAAACATCATATTATCCATGGAAGCTGTATCTAACACAAAGATGTGTAAAAGACGCCCGAATAAGCCCCCTACGACAATCCCCATCAGTGTTAAAATAATATTCTCCCGGTAAATATACATCGTTACTTCGTTATCATAAAATCCGAGTACTTTGATCGTTGATAATTCTCTGATCCGTTCTGACACATTAATATTGGTTAAGTTATACAGCACGATAAAGGCTAATCCGGCCGCTGCTACAATTAAAACAACAACGACAATATTTAAACTTTCCATTGAATCTTCAAACAAGTTTAGCATGGACTGGTTGTAACTTGTTGTAATGACATAATCCAAGTCACTTAAAGCATCACTCAGTTCAGCTTCAAAGGCTTCACTGTAGGGATACTTCAATAGTTCGGCATTATATTCTGGTGCCGTTTTTAGCGCGTCTTCATAGATGTCTGGGCTAAGGTAGAGATAATGGCCAGCATAGTTTTCAATTACCCCTCCAACCGTCACTGTCAGCGTCTCATCATCAGCAGTCGTCAAGGTAAAGTCATCCCCTTGTTCTACTTCGAATAACGTCGCTAACTTTTCAGTGATAATCGCCCCCTCATCTGCCAAATCGAATGTTTCATCACTCGTCCTGTTCTTCAATTGGACAAATTGACCGAGGTCAGCTGGTGTTTCCGGTACAAATAAGGTGACATCTTGTGGTGTTACTCCCGATTTATTCGCATCCAGTGTTTCTTGGTGCACCATTAATGATGCTTCAATCGTATCATTTTCATCTATTATATTTCGATAGGCCGTCTTTTCATCTGATGAGGCTTCGCTATCAAGCGCAACAACCGCTTCATAGTTCATCACCCGGCCAAATTGTAAGTCGACAATCCCTTCAACCGCCCCTTTTAGGCCGAATCCGGTAATAATAAGGGCCGCACAACCACTGATGCCAATCACCGTCATTAACATCCGTTGTTTATAACGGAATAGGTTTCTGGCGGTCACTTTCTGCATAAAGTTCATCCGGCGCCACAGTGGGGTAATACGTTCAACTAAAATCCGTTTCCCACTCTTAGGTGCTTTTGGACGCATCAGAATCGCTGGCGTTGTTTTTAAGTCTTTACGCAACACATACCAAGCCGTTACTAAACTTGACAATAAGGCAACGGCCAATGAAATCAAGGTAAATGACCAATAAAAGTCTAACGCGAGCGGTGGTAAGTTATACAGAATTTGATAGGCATTAAAAATAATCTTCGGTAACAAGGTATAGCCTAAGACTAACCCGAGGATCGCCCCGACTAGAGTTGCTGATAGGGCATAAAGATAATATTTTTTCTGTATGTCACGGTCGGTATAGCCGAGTGCTTTTAATGTTCCCATTTCTACTCGTTGTTCTTCAATCATTCGGGTTACTGTCGTTAGTGTGACAAGGGCCGCAATTAAGAAAAAGACTACTGGGAAAATCGTCGCTAAATCACTCATCCGTTCAGCATTATCTTCAAACTCAACGAGTTGACCATTATCATGACGCACATTTAAGTAATATGTCGGTGATGTTAGTGTATTAAGTTCTTCAAGCGCGTCATCAAGTTCTTGTTCGGCTTCTTCGATGTCACGTTCTGCGTCTTGTTTTTCTTCATTAAAGGTCTGAAGTCCTTCTTCATAGTCAGCTTGACCTTCAGTGAGGTCTACTCTTGCTTCTTCTAGTTCACTTACGCCTCGGTCATACTCAGCCCATCCTTCATCAAGCTGACGGCGTCCATCGGCAAGTTCTTGTTCGGTTTCGATTCGCTGATTATTTAAGTCCGTGCGCGCGTCTTCAAGTGCTGCTTTTCCTGCTTCAATCTGTTGAAGACTAGCTTCTAGAGATTGTTGCTGGGTTTCTAGCTCATCTCGTTGGGTATTAATCTCATTGATGTTGGTACGAAGCTCAGAAATACCCGACGTTAAGCCAGCATCGGCTGAGGCGATAAACGTTTTAATTTCTTCTTGTGTCACCGTTCCGTTAAAGTAACCTTGTAATAACGACGACAGTGACGTGTCATTAAACGTCACTTCAGCTGTTTCATCAATCCAGGCTTGTTTCATTTCATCCGTCAACAGATCCGTTGGCGTTTGAAACAATTCTGTGAGTTGTTGATTCAATTGACGAATCTGATCACGCTGGTCAAGCAACGCCGTCTCTTGGCTGACTAAATCGGCATAAGGCTCATTTAATTGATTTAGTCCTGCTTCTATCTCACTTAGACCGTCTTTTACTTGTTGTTCACTTTCTTCGAGCGTTTCTGCTTCATCTCGGAGTTGGTTTTCCGCCTTTATCATTTCTTGTTCGAACGTCTCAACACCCTCGCGGTAGTTTTGTTCCTCACGGTCAAGTTCTAAAAAGGCTTCCTCAAGCTCAGCTTCAGCGGATTCAAGTTCTTCCTTACCTGTTTCCAGTTCTGTTTTTGCTTCTGATAATTCTTGTTCAGCATCTGCGAGTTCCTGTTTTGCCTCTTCAATTTCAGTTCGACCTTCTTCAATCTCTTCTTTAGCGTCAGCCTTAATTTGATCAAGACGACCCGTACCGACGTCTTCTAAGGCTGGTTCGTACGTGTCTTTATAGTCTGTCATTTGATCGATATAAGTGTCACTGTACATTGATTGGTTTTCTGACGCTTTAAACGTAACGAACAGGTCCGTATACACATCAAGCGTAAAGACATCCGCTTGAATCACACCAAAAGCATCAAGTTGACCACGACCAATCGCCGTCTGACCTCTCGAATCATTGGTAATAAAGCGTGGCGATGTAACAAAACCTACGACGGTATACGTTGATTCTGAGACTGTGTCAGAAAGATCCGCGTCCTTATTACCGCTATAAACCGTGACCTCATCACCAAGCTCATATTGACTTGTCATCACATCGCTATAGTCTAGTGCTATTTCATTCGGCTGTTCTGGTAACCGGCCTTCGTTAACTCTAAACTGATTGAGTTGATTTTCCTCATCATGACCGATTAACTTAATGACTAATCTGTCTTCTCCGAAGAGTACATCACTGCTGTAATGGCCTTCAAGCGTCTCTATTTCTTCTTTATCCTCTAATAATGTATATTCTTCATCATCTAATCCATAATTAGATTGAATGTGTAAATCGTACAAGTTTTGTTGATCAAAATAGTCATCCGCTGTCTTCAACATATTAGGTCCGGTTGCTTGCAGACCAGAGAAGAAGCCAACACCGAGTAGAATTAAAAACAAAATTGAGAAAAAGCGCGCTTTTGAAGAAGTCATCTCACGCCAAATCATTTTATATAAAGCTGTTTTTTTCTGCATGAGGACTCCTTTCTACCACTCGATTTCATCCACTGAACGTGGGCGTGGATTTTCAACGATTTCTTTTACTTTCGCATCATGGATATAAATAACCCGGTCTGCCATTGGTGCAATTTGCGCATTGTGGGTAATGACAATCACTGTCGTATTAAAATCACGTGCCGTCTTTTGTAACAGACGTAAAATCTGTTTCCCTGTTTCAATATCTAACGCCCCTGTTGGTTCATCGCATAATAATAGTTTCGGATTTTTAGCGAGTGCTCTTGCGATGGCAACCCGTTGTTGTTCCCCGCCTGAGAGTTGGGCTGGGAAGTTATCACGTCGATCCGTTAAACCAACACTTTCCATTACATCGTCGACATCAAGTGCCTCGGGTGAAATTTGGCTGGCCAGTTCGACATTCTCCCGTGCGGTTAAATTTGGCACAAGGTTATAAAACTGAAACACAAACCCGACATCATCACGGCGATATGTTGTCAGTTGTTTTTTTGAATACTGACTAATATCATTATTGTCGACATAGATATGCCCCTCATCCGGTGAATCCATGCCACCTAAAATATTGAGTACGGTTGATTTCCCGGCCCCACTCGGCCCTAAAATCACCGCAAATTGACCTTGTTCTACATCAAAGGTAATGCCATTATTGGCAACAATGGTGTTTTCACCCATTGTATAACGTTTAAATTCATCTACTACACTTACATAACTCACGTCGGACGCCCCCTTAGTTATCATTTCTTAGCACCTTAACCTATAGCGATGCTAGCAATGTTTCTATCTTTTTTTCAACTTTATCCATTCTTATAGAGCATGTAAACCAGTTCATAAATCACCTAATATTGTAACACATATCAAGACGTTTACTGGTTTAGAAGCTTATTGCGATGTTGTTACATTTAAATTATAATAGACACAGTGTCTATTATCAATCTACAATGTCGGTTTATTTGTCTAAAACCCGACAATTTATGCAATAATGTCGGGTGTGGTTAAGTTTTTTCCTTGACCGAGCTTATATATTTAAATCAATGATTATTCACGAGGTGATTTGATGACAAAAACAAATGATCGTCGGGTAAAAATGACAAAAATGTTACTACAAGACGCATTAGTTGAACTGCTACAAACCAAACATATTTCAAAAATTTCTGTGACGAATTTATGCGAGACAGCTGATGTGCACCGCAGTACATTTTATACCCATTATGCTGATCAATACGATTTACTAAAACAAATCCAAGCAGACGTTGTAGCAAATATTCGTCACTACATGGAACAACAAACGATCGATACAGAGCCGCCTGTCAGCAAGCAGATGTTAATCCCTATCCTGGAATACGGTAAGAGGAACGCTGATTTAATTTCGGTATTATTGAGCGACCATTGTGACGATACATTAGAAATTGAAATCATGCGCTTTGTCAATGTCATCTCACTCGCACATTTAAATCAGTATGATGATGAGATGAAGGCGTATGTCACTTTATTTGGTGTGAGTGGCAGTATGGCGATTTTAAAAGAATGGCTAAAAAGTGGTACAAAACAATCAACAGAGGCCTTAGCTGAACTGATTATCCAACTAACAGAAAACGGTGCGTATTATCACGATCATTAATAGGTGACTTGTCACATGTCACTTCTCTTCACTTTCTGTGTTTATTTTAACCTTTTCCGGGAATACTAAACTAGCTACATAAAATGATGTCGCCGCTTAAACAGTCACCACGACCGATCTTATTCATACTTTTACACGTACTGTTTTAGTGTCACGCATTTTTTGTGGACTATACTTTTTGGGGGAGATAAGCATGAAAGGTAAGGTAATGGACACCTTACAAACGCTTGGACGTACATTTATGTTGCCAATCGCACTTCTACCAGCAGCTGGTATTATGCTGGGGATCGGGGCATCTTTTACAGGTGATGCGTTTATTAGTTTGTATGGTCTCGAAAACATT
>JBNJFJ010000080.1:0-8877 GCA_051746745.1 Bacillota bacterium
ATAAAAAAGTAAATAAATGCTAGAATGATACACGTCAAGAAGCTGTCCTAATCAGTATCTTGGCGTGTTTTTGTTAAATATTAGCTAATTCGGAGCGTGAAGGTAAGAATAATCACATGTTTAGTTAAAAATTGTTGCGAAAGCGGTAGTCATAGGATAGAATGAAAGCTACCGAAAAAGATTGAATCTTTTTTTAATTGAAATATCTTGAAGAATGTTAGTCAATATACGAGGGGGAATTAGAGTGGTAAATGTAGGAACAGATCGCGTCAAAAGAGGCATGGCTGAAATGCAAAAAGGTGGCGTCATTATGGACGTTGTCAACGCTGAACAAGCAAAAATCGCAGAAGAAGCAGGTGCTGTTGCAGTTATGGCATTGGAGCGTGTACCTTCTGATATTAGAAAAGCGGGTGGCGTGGCACGTATGGCTGACCCAACGATTGTTGAAGAAGTCATGAATGCTGTATCGATTCCGGTTATGGCCAAAGCACGTATCGGCCACATCGTTGAAGCCCGTGTGTTAGAATCAATGGGCGTGGATTATATTGATGAAAGTGAAGTACTCACACCTGCTGATGAGGTCTTCCACTTAAATAAAAAAGATTATACTGTACCATTTGTCTGTGGTTGCCGTAACTTAGGTGAAGCCGCTCGCCGTATTGGTGAAGGAGCTTCAATGTTACGTACAAAAGGTGAACCAGGAACAGGTAATATTGTGGAAGCGGTGCGTCACATGCGTCAAGTGAACGCAGAAGTGCGTCAACTTGTGAATATGTCAGTAGATGAAGTGATGACGTACGCCAAAGACTTAGGTGCCCCGTATGAAGTGCTTCTTCAAATTAGAGAAGAAGGTCGTTTGCCGGTGGTTAACTTTGCTGCTGGTGGTGTCGCTACACCTGCCGATGCCGCACTTATGATGCAATTAGGTGCTGATGGTGTCTTTGTTGGGTCTGGTATCTTTAAATCAGATAACCCAGCCAAATTCGCCAAAGCGATTGTCGAAGCAACGACACACTTTGAAGATTATGAACTCATTGCTAAAGTATCAAAAGGTTTAGGCGAAGCGATGAAAGGGATTGAAATCTCAACGATTCAACCACATGAACGTATGCAAGACCGTGGTTGGTAATTTATAAAGTAAAGGACGTTTTACTATGGTATCAGTCGGTGTATTAGGTTTACAAGGCGCAGTAAGAGAACATGTCAGATCGATTGAACAAAGCGGAGCTCACGCGGTGGTCGTAAAAAAAGTTAGCCAGCTGGATGAGGTTGATGGCTTAATTTTACCCGGGGGTGAAAGTACAACAATGAGACGCTTGATTGATCAGTACGGCTTTTTAGAACCGTTACGTCAATTTGGTCAAAATAAGAAGCCAATCTTTGGTACGTGTGCCGGTCTCATCTTACTCGCAAAGGAGATCACCAATCAATCAACCGTTCATTTAGGGCTGATGGATATGACAGTGACTCGTAATGCGTTTGGTCGTCAAAAGGATTCATTTGAAGCGGCGCTTACGATTGATGGTGTAGCTGAAGATTTTAATGCGGTCTTTATCCGCGCGCCTTATATTGAGCGTGTCGGTGAAGGTGTGAAAATACTGGCAACTTATGATGATGCGATTGTAGCGGCAGAAGAAGGACCGTTTCTTTGTACAGCCTTTCACCCTGAATTAACAGAAGATCATCGTTTAGCTCACTATTTTGTTGAAAAGGTAAAAGAATCAAAAAAACTCTTGCAAGATGGCCAATGATTTTGTATGATTTGAGTAACTTCAATATGTTAAAGCGTTAAAGAGGAACAAGTAACTTACTTATTTACGTTAAGAGAGTCAGTGGTTGGTGCGAACTGATGAGATAACTAAGTGAATCCATCCTTTAGTTGATATGTGGTCAACAAACATATCCGGTTAAAAGCCGTTATCTTTTTTGAGCCGGAAGACAGATCTGTCTTCAATAAGGGTGGTATCGCGGGAATTACAACTCTCGTCCCTACTGTTACAGTCTAGGGATGGGAGTTTTTTTGTACCCAACTTTTCATCGCTTAGACAATAGCTTAGTCAATCATTGATGTATTTGGAAGAAACGAAGATATGTCTTCGTTTCGCAATCACAAGGAGGAAAAGACATGTTAGACATTAAGTATTTACGCCAAAATTTTGAAGAAGTAAAAGCGAAACTCGCTCACCGCGGGGAAGATTTATCAGATCTTGATCAGTTTGAAACACTGGATACCAACCGCCGTGAGTTAATCGCGAAAACAGAAGAACTAAAAGCGAAACGTAACACGGTCACAAAAGAGATTGCGGAGTTAAAGAAAAACAAACAAGATGCTGATGAAAAGATTAAAGAAATGCGTGCCGTTGGTGATGAGGTTAAGACCATCGATGAGGAATTACGTGCAGTAGAAGATAAATTACAACTCATGATGTTGTCGATTCCAAACATCCCTCATGAATCAACGCCAATTGGTGAAACAGAAGATGATAACGTTGAAGTACGTAAGTGGAAAGAAGTACCTAAAACCGACTTTGACCAAAAGCCACACTGGGAACTAGCGACAGAACTCGGGTTACTTGATTTTGAAAAAGCCGCTAAAGTGACTGGGAGTCGGTTTGTCTTTTATAAAGGCTTAGGTGCTCGCTTAGAACGTGCGCTGATTAACTTTATGATGGACTTACATGCAGAGGAACATGGTTATGAAGAAATGTTACCGCCTTACATGGTTAACCGCGATAGTATGACTGGTACGGGTCAACTACCGAAGTTTGAAGAAGATGCCTTTAAACTTGAAGGTTGGGATTACTTCTTAGTCCCAACAGCCGAAGTACCGGTGACAAACTATTACCGTGATGATATTTTATCTGTCGATCAATTGCCACAGAAATTTGTCGCGTATAGCGCGTCATTCCGTTCTGAAGCAGGCTCAGCAGGCCGTGATACCCGCGGTCTGATTCGTCAACACCAGTTCAATAAAGTTGAACTTGTTCAATTTGTTAAACCAGAAGAATCATATGATCGTTTAGAAGAGCTCACGGGGCACGCAGAAACCGTCTTACAGAAGCTTGAACTTCCTTACCGCGTCTTAAGTATGTGTACAGCTGATTTAGGCTTTACCGCTGCGAAAAAGTACGATATTGAAGTATGGATGCCAAGTAATGACACGTATCGTGAAATTTCTTCTTGTTCAAACTTTGAAGACTTCCAAGCTCGTCGAAGTGGGATTCGTTTCCGTCGTGAAGATAAAGCGAAGCCAGAGTTTGTCCATACTTTAAACGGTTCAGGTCTTGCGGTTGGTCGTACGGTTGCAGCTATTTTAGAAAACTATCAAAATGCGGATGGATCGATTACGATTCCTACCGTGTTACAGCCTTATATGGGTGGTAAAACCGTCATTGCACCGAAGTAAGTACATGAAAAAAATAAGCGACAATGCCGTCATTCTGATGTGTGTTGTCGCTATTTCTTAAAAAAGAATAAAAAACTTTGGCAAACATGTTGACAGTTACCCTTAGAACTGATATTATATATTTTGTCGTCAGATCACGGAGGAATACCCAAGTCCGGCTGAAGGGATCGGTCTTGAAAACCGACAGGGGCTTCACGGCCCGCGGGGGTTCGAATCCCTCTTCCTCCGCCATATTATTTTAACGACATTTGAACACTTAGTCTTTTGACTGAGTGTTTTTTAATACGTAAAAAACTAAAGTCCGCACCTGTTATTGGTTGCGGACTTTTTTTTTTCATTATATTTGGCTCTATCTATGTTTGAGCTATGCTTTTTTATTTGGGTTGATAAATATTTGAGCTAAAAATAAGCCAATCACAGCTAGGGCAATGATGTAGTAGAAGATATACTCATAATGACCAAATATGTCGAGTAACAGTCCTGAGCTAAGAACGCCGATAATGGCACCAATCCCGTAAGCCGTAAAGACAACGCCGTAGTTTTGACTATAGTGCCACATGCCAAATAACTTGAGGGTCGATGTTGGTGCGATCGCTAACCAACCACCTAAGTTAAACCAAAAGATTGCAAAACTAATGACATAGATAAAAGTAAATTGGTTAAAGAGAATCACCAGTAAGGCGGCGGTGATAATAAGTGTATAGGATAACACCATCGCAAATTTTGTTGAGACATGATCGGTAAGGTAACCAAATGTTGGGCGACCAAGCCCGTTAAAAATCGCAAACAGAGATACAAATAACGTGACTGTTTCGGCATCTAAATTGAAGTAATCAATCCCGACACTTGTCGTTAAACCAATCAACATGAGACCAATAATTGTCCCAATAATAAACGTGAAGTACACACCTTTAAAAGAGGCAGTCGCTAACATGTCTTTTGTCGTTAAGTTATGTTCAGTCGAGTGATCCGTCTTTGGCACGTTAATATTTATTAAATCGGTTTGTTCTGGGTATCGAAATGGGATACTTAAAAAAGGTAAGATAATCGCAAAACTAATCCCAAGAATTAAAAATGTTTCCATGACCCCGAAGATTTCAACTAACGTCCGCGCCAGTGGGGCAGTCACAAGTGGCGATAAACCAAAGCCAAGTAAGACAAGACCTGAGGCAAGACCTTTTTTATCCGGAAACCACTGAGCGATAATATTCATCATCACCCCATAAGCAATCCCAACCCCAGCTCCGCCAATAAGACCATAGGTGAGAGTTAGTAAATAGATATTGCCGACAAATGAGGATAAAATCCAGCTAAGGGCGACTAAATAACCGCCGACTAATAATAACGTCCGTGGATGATAGTCACGCATGTACTTCCCGATAATTAACATGAAAATCGCATAAAAAGCTAAGGCAAACATATACGGTAAGCCACTTAAAGCTGATCCGATCATAAACATATCTTCCAATGAAACCCTGAATACACTATACGAATAGACGGTTCCTAAAAACATCATAATCGTAATTCCTAAAACAATAAATTGATAACGCCTTTTCTCCATAGGATTGGTTACTGTTGTTGTTTTGGCTAAAGCCATCCCCTACACACTCCTTTGTGTTTTGTTTTTTTCTCTCTCTTTTTCTGCTTGGTTTTTTAATCTGTGGAATAAATGTTCATCACGTTTTTTTAAAAGGATAGTAGCATGGTGAACAATGTCGAATAAATAAAAAAGCCAATAATCGCCCTCTTAAAGAAAAGAGAACGATTATTGGCTTACATGTTGACTGGTAGAAATGACCCTTCAATCTGTCTTCCAATGATTTATTTGGTTGTTTCTTCTAGATTACGATCGACGACAATCATAATCATTTTTTCACCTGTTCGGGTTGAGACATCGGAATGGGTACTGATGACCTGACAATCAACAACAGAAGTAATCGCCTGTTCTAAATTCTCTCGTGATTTTTCAAAAAGCGCTGTTCGCACTTTTTTAATCAGTTCAACACCTTCTAATGTTTCCGCTAAATGTTTCTCAGACGGGCTAAGAAACCCCTGGAGGCGAATCACGATTAAATCTTGAAAAATAATCGTCCGGATTCTTTCTGGACCACGTCCCATTTGTTCAATCTCAAACTTACTTATTGCTTCGCTAATTTTCGACTCAATTTGTCCTTTTGTCATGAACATTCACTCCAAAGATTATTCTCAACCATTATCAACTTATCGTCACCAATGGTTGACGTTTAAATTACTATACCATAATCTTTGAATTGTTTCAATCTTATGACATCTTTCTGTCGGAGGATTATTATGACACAGTTGCCTGATCTGCTTCTGTCCTTTTTTGTTTCATTAGTGTCTCCACCACATTAATTACTGTCTGTCCGCTTAATATTATCATGCTTGATTTTAAATGAGGTATAATGATGTGATGGAAAATAGATCAGAATAGTTAGACAATAATCATAAGAAAAGCTAAAATAAGGAGAGATTTAAAGGGGGAATAATGAATGAAAAAGATCACATTTATCGGCGCAGGCCAAATGGCAGAAGCCATTATTAGTGGGATACTAAATCAAGGGACGTTTACACCAGCCGCTATTTATGCGACAAATAAAGGCAACCCTGATCAATTGCGTTATTTAAAGGCAACGTATGATATTAATACGAGTGAAAAGACACAAGCGGTTGTAGAGGAGAGCGATGTGATTGTTCTTGCGGTCAAACCAAAAGATAAAACAGAAGCGATCACTTCAATCAAGCCATATATTAAAGCCGATGCGCTCGTGATCTCTGTCATGGCAGGTGTTGAAACTGCGACCATCGAAGCATTACTGTCACAACCGGTTAAAGTCATTCGGGTCATGCCAAATACAAGTGCTAAAGTCGGTCTTA
Organism: Bacillota bacterium; assembly: GCA_051746745.1. Classification (GTDB taxonomy): domain Bacteria; phylum Bacillota; class Bacilli; order Bacillales; family Amphibacillaceae; genus Halolactibacillus. The sequence goes on from JBNJFJ010000080.1 coordinate 6,302, forward strand.
GCGCAACCGGACTTAGTCGCGGGACGTTTGCCGATGACGAGGCCGTAAGACTTGCGACGACGATTTTTGAAGCGATTGGCTCTGTTGTTGAAGTTGATGAACAAGACTTACATGCGGTCACAGCTGTGAGTGGAAGTGGGCCAGCGTACTTTTATTACATGGTAGAGGCCATGCTTGAAGAAGGTGTTGCATTAGGGTTATCAGAGGCCATCGCCAAAGATTTAGTGACCCAAACCATCAGTGGTGCAGCTAAAATGTTAGAGACGTCTGATTTATCCCCAGCGCTGTTACGAAAAAATATTACAAGTCCGAACGGTACGACAGAACGCGCCATTCTAACTTTTGACCAACATGAGATGAAAACAGCGATTAAAAAAGCTGTGCACGGGGCATACGAGCGTTCAATTGAGCTATCACAAGGTGATGAATCATAAAATACTAATGAAGGTGATGCATATGATGCAACTCAGCAAAGCTCAAATTATTGGTAAGAATATAAAAAAATTGCGTAAGCAGGCTCAGTTAACGCAAGTCGAACTTGCGGACGGCATCGGTACACAGGCGCAAATTAGCAAGATCGAACAAGGGTTAGTCATTCCGTTGTCAACGACACTCTATGAAATCGCTGAAAAGCTCGGTGTAGATCTTCATGGTTTTTTTGAACATGTCTATGAGCCTCAATCAAATTATTTAAAAGAAGTAAAAAATCAAATCAGGAAAGAGATTCGTAATCGTCATTATGAAGAGGTTGAACAAATATTAAATTTCGAAGCGAAAAACAATGTTTTTCAATCAGATTACGATTATCAATTTTTTCTTTGGCATAAAGGCATACTCGCGTTTTATATTGATCAAAAGCATGAAAAATCCATCGCTTTTCTTGAAGAAGCGTTTAAACTAACGAATAAAAATAAAGAAACAGTTACCACCCTGCAAGAAGTCGAGATCCTAAATAGTATTGCGATTATTTATAATGAAATACAAGATTACAGGCAATCGATTGAAAAGTATAAACAAGCGATTCGTCACTTTAAAGAAATGATTGAGATCACCGACCGTAGAGTAGAAATTCGCTTGTATTATGGATTAGCTAAATCCTTGTTTAAAAATCAGTATTATGAAGAGTCAATTGCCTATTGTAAAAAAGGGATCAACGTCTGTATCAACGAAGAAATCTTATATTTACTTGGTGAATTGTATTATGAACAAGGACAGAACTATCAAGCGTTAGAAAAAAGAGAGCTTGCTCATAACGCTTATCAAACAGCTAAGCAGTTATTCCAAATAGGAAGAAGACCTGCATTTATAGAGGTTGTGGATGAAAAATTAACAGCACTTAATGAAGGTGTACTTAACTAACGCTAATAGTTATCGCGAGGAAGTAAAGCCATGGCTTTACTTCCTCGCTGTTTGTATATGTCATACTTTAGGGAGTAGTCGAGAACGCTTGTGATATCAGCCATGGGTTGCCGATACAATGATTGAGTGATACGCGTTTTGCGATCAAACAACAAAAATATAACTATGGTTATATCTAATAACAGAATGCTAGAAAAGAAGCGAAAGTGGATCCCTACCCCATAAAATTCACGATAATTAGGTTATTATGGCGTTTTTGCAGAAAGAAAAAGCATGATACTATCCAGGTAAAGACTTATATATTACATGTAAGTAACGGAGGGTGTCATATGATTAAGTTAGATGTGAAAGAATATCAACAGCTCGTTTTAAAAAATGTCCTGATGAAAAAGTATCAAGCGATAGCTGTAGAGAAAACGCATGAAAAATTCCACGCCTTTGTTAGTCAAACAGAGAAGAAACAGATTAAAATGTACGGTCCTTTAGTTACGATTAAGGATGAAACAACGATTCATACTGATGGTACCTTGTTAACCGACTATGCCTTGTTAATACAAGCGCACGATTATCAAGAACATCAAGAACACTATATCATTAAAGACCGGATTGAATTACCTAAGTGTGTTGCTTTAAAATATAAAGGACCGGCTGAACTTATTCACTATGCGCAGGCTAAATTAGATTTATATTTACACAATCATCATTTACAGACAACGGGTGAAGTTATTACCGTATTAATTAATGAAATGAGCGATTGTATTGAAGCGGATATATTGAAGCCAGTGGTTTAATTATGAATAAGATTTGAAGCTATATGATAATTAACTCAAAAAGCTAAAAAAACACCGTTAAATCAAAGGTGAAATACCTAGATCTAATGGTGTTTTTCTTAATTAAATGTGTGACTTGTGCGTCACACACATTTTTTAAAACCGAGATTGATTAATGAACAGGCTAATTTTTTCTAGAATAGGTTCAACGGATGTTTCATCATTCATCAGATCATAGTCGTTAATATTTAAGCGCAAAATCGGACAAGCATTAAAGCTATTGATCCAGTTCTCATAACGGCCGTGCATTTCTTCCCAGTAACTCACGGGTGTTTCTTGTTCCATCGGACGCCCACGTTCTTTAATGCGTCCAACAATATCATCTAAGCTACCTTCTAAATAAATCAGTAAATGTGGATGTGGGAAGTAAGGTGTCATGACCATCGC
>JBNJFJ010000081.1:0-8874 GCA_051746745.1 Bacillota bacterium
TTAAGTTTCTTGTTCATCTGTGTCTGTTTGTTTATTGTCCTCGTGATGGATATGTGGCGATTGTTCTTGGTCTACTTTTACATAGACCTCTTCAATCCGTTTATCAGATACAGATAAAATATCAAACTGAACGTTTTGATAATGAATCGGTTCTTTATAATCATTATCTGGAATCGATCCAATATAGTCGGTCAAAAAACCATTCAGTGTTTCAAATTCATCGACCGGTAATTCTAAACCGAATAGGTGATTTAAATCGGTTAAATGGATCGTCGCTTTAACGGTTGCCTCGTGAGGCGAATGCTTTAACACTTCGTCATCATCCAAACTTATTCCGTGTTCGCTCGAAATCTCACCAATAATTTCTTCAATCAAATCTTCTAATGTGACTAAACCATCGGTCCCGCCATACTCATCGACGATGATGGCCATGTGAATATTCTCTCGTTGCATATCCGTTAACAACGTATCAATCGATTGGTGTTCCATCACAAAGTACGGCTTACGCATAATATCGGCTAAGTTGAACTGGGCTCTATCTGCCTCCATCATGACAATTAAGTCTTTCGTATGGAGTATACCAATAATCTCATCTAAATCTTCTTTATAGACTGGGAATCTAGTGTAGCGGTGCTCTTTAATGATGTCAATCACTTCTTCAAAGCTTGACTCAACATCAATCGCTTCAATCTCAGTTCGGTGCGTCATAATATCTGAGACATCTTTATCATTGAATTCAAAGATATTATGAATCAGGCGTTTTTCGCTCGATTCAATCGTGCCTTTCTCATCCCCAATGTCGACCATCATTCTAATCTCTTCTTCTGTCACATCTTCGTCTTCATCATTTGGATCGATACCAAATAAGCGAGAGACAATATTCGTTGAAAAGTTTAAAATCTTTACGACGGGTAAACTAATCTTAAATAATAATGTAATCGGCTTGACCGCAAAATTTGCGACCTTTTCTTTTCGCTTTAAGGCGACTTGTTTTGGCACGAGCTCACCAAACACTAATGTCATGTATGACAAAATAACGGTCACAATCACTAAGCTTAGTGTTTCAAGCATATTGATCGATAACGGTAAAAACGTACTCAATGATTCTGCCAGTGGCTCACTAAATACATCTGCGGCGAACGCACTCGCTAAGAAGCCCGCAAGTGTGATCCCGATTTGAATCGTCGCCAGGAATCGTCCCGGTTGTGATAATAGTTTATCCAGTGCTTGAGCGGTTTTGTCGCCCCGTTCTGCCATTCGCTTCACTTTATTATCATTCAATGATACTAACGCTATTTCTGATGCTGCAAAAAAGGCGTTCAGTGCAATTAAAATCACCAACGCTACAACAGCTATTCCCATGGTTTTCATCCACTCCTAAGTTTATAATCTAATCTTTAGTATAACGAATCATCCTCCCGTTGTCTTCCGTTTCACGTAAAGAATTTAATTGGCACTCACACGTTGGTAGCTTGATTGTTATACATCTTCTTAACTTTTTACAATGAAGTATTCACTGAAGCACGATGAATCAAACCCTCTAACCCAAAAAAACCTATTATCGCTTGGATTAAAGACATTTTGATTATTTACTATCATTTTAAATTTAACATTTGATAGTTAGCTATCAATTTGGTATAATGATGTTAAGAAAGGGTGATGATATGGAAGATTACTCAACACTCCCCGCCACACGGCGGTTAGACTTATTTAAAAATCAGTTCACCAAATCTGAATTAAAGTTATATGACTATATTTTGACCCATTTAGATGCGGTCGTTTATCACTCACTCTCTGAGCTTAGTGAACAAGCAAAAGTTGCTGAAGCGACGAGCTTACGTTTTTTTAAAAAATTGCAGTACAGTGGCTTTCAAGCGTTTAAATTTGATTTGGCGAAAGAACAACCCAATGATGAAACAAAAGAGACTGATCTCTATACCCGGGTAAAAGACGGCATGCTTTATTCCATCGAGACAAATCACGGTCTATTGAATCCTAACCAACTCGAACATGTCGCGCATCTGATTGACCAGAAGAAAGACATCGTTGTTTTTGCGATTGGGGCCTCTGGGATTGCCGGATTAGATTTTCAAAATCAACTGATGCGGGTCGGCAAAAACATCGATGTTGTCACCGATACTCATACCCAAATCATGCGTGCGGCCAACGCCTCACCTGACACGTTATTACTGACAATCAGTTTAAGTGGCAGCACTAAGTCATTGATTGAAAGTACCGCCATCGCGAAAAAGAAAGGCGCACATGTGGTTAGTTTAACCGGCTTTTTAAAATCACCGCTCACAAAAGTGAGTGATGAGACAATTCTGACACATGTGAAAGAGAATCCACTAGAGCGGGGAACACTTTCAGGTAAAGTCGCTCAACTGTTTGTAATTGATGCCCTTTGTACAACGTATATCCAGCTACATGAAGCAGACGCAAAAGCTAGACGAGAAGAAATCACCGTGTTTACGGCGGATAAACTGTATTAGAAAGGAAGGATAAGTCTATGTATATTAAAGATGCCAGACTCTATTTACCAAACGAGATCGTGACCGGTGACTTAGTCATTAAAGACGGGAAAATAACGGCGATTTTAACGTCAGGTCATATCGATACACCGGATGATGAGGTGATTGATGCCCGCGGTCAATCCGTCATTCCTGGTTTTATTGACAGTCACATTCACGGCGCGAACGGCTATGATGCGATGGATGATGATAAAGAAGCGATTCCAGAAATGGCCAAACATCTTGTCAAAGAAGGGACAACCTCGTTTCTTGCGACGACGATGACAGAAAGTGTCGATGCGATAGAGACAGCTTTAACCCACGCTAAAAACACTGAGACTACCGCCGGGATGGCAGAACTGCTTGGTGTTCACTTAGAAGGTCCATTTGTGAATGTCAAAAAGAAAGGCGCCCAACCTGAACAGCATATTAAAAAGCCTGACCTTGAGCTTTTTAAACGCTGGCAAACATTAAGCGGCAACAACATTAAAACCATCACAATGGCACCGGAAGAAGATGAGGCGGGTGCGTTTATTAAAGCACTACGAGAAACAGGTGTAAACGTATCGATGGGGCATACCGATGTGTCATTTGATACTGCCAAACAAGCGAGTAAATATGGGGTGAATCAAGTCACTCACCTCTGTAATCAAATGAACGGGATTCATCACCGCGATGTTGGTTTAGTTGGGGCAAGTTTCTTACTGTCTCACTTACAGCTCGAACTCATTGCCGACGGGATTCACGTCTCTAATGAAATGTTACAACTGATTTATAATAACGTCGGTAGCGACCGGTTGATGCTGATTACTGATGCGATGCGCGCCAAAGGTCTTCGTGATGGCACTTACACCCTTGGGGGTCAAACGGTCCATGTCAAAGACAATAAAGCAACACTTGATGATGGCACGCTTGCCGGCAGTGTCTTACCGATGATTGAGGCAGCCCAGCGCATGCTCCGTTTAGACGGAACGACCCTTCAAGATATTATCCAAATGGCCTCTGTCAATCCAGCCAGACAGCTCGGCGTCTATGACCGTAAAGGGTCGATTGAAGTAGGAAAAGATGCTGATTTATTAATTATTAATCATGATTTACAGTTAGATAAAACCATCACCAAAGGTGTGGTAGCATATAAGGGGGATCTCACATGAATATTATTGTCTGCCAAAATTACGATCATTTAAGTGACTACGCGAAAGACGTCGTCATCGACACAATTAAAACGAAGGATAAGCCTGTCCTTGGCCTAGCGACAGGGTCAACACCAGAAGGTATGTATCAAGCGCTCATTAAGGCGTATCAAAACAAACACGTGTCATTTAAAGATGTCACGACGTTTAATTTAGACGAATATATCGGATTGGGTAAAGAAGACCCGAATAGTTATCATCACTTTATGGGTGAACATTTGTTTAACCATGTCGATATTGACCAAAATGAAACGTTTGTCCCACCAGGTAATACCGATGATCATGAAAAGGCCTGCCGTGACTATGAACAAAACATGCACCGCCATGACGACCTTGACTTACAAGTACTTGGCCTTGGTATCAATGGCCATATCGGTTTCAATGAACCCGGTACACCGTTTGATACACGGACACACGTGATTGAACTCGACGACTCTACTCGCAAAGCCAATGCCCGCTTCTTTGATTCAATTGATGACGTCCCAACCCATGCGATTACGATGGGGATTGAAACGATTATGGAAAGTAAACATATTTTGTTACTTGCCTCTGGCGACAGTAAAAAAGAGGCCGTTTACCGCCTTTTAAACGGTGAAGAAACACCTGACTTTCCGGCATCGATTTTACACCGTCACCCTAACGTGACCGTCATCTTAGACCGTGACGCGGCCAGTCTTTTATCGGTTGAACAAATCGATCAAGTTGTTGGACCAAAGTAATCGATATTTTTTAAAATAATCAACACAAAACCCATCCCCTTCAGTGTATATCACCGAAGGGGATGGCTTTTGTCTTTAAAATTGGCCACTAACCTTTAGTATGGCGCTTTAGCGCTTATTAAAGGTAGACGGATCCGGTCCTATCCGTTCATCTTTATTTAATTGATTGATTTGTTTCATCTCATCATGTGTCAGTTCAAAATCAAATACATCCGCATTTTCTTTAATTCGGTGCGCTTTCGTTGATTTTGGAATCGTCACCACACCACCTTGGATGTCCCAGCGCACCAAGACTTGAGCGATCGATTTTTTGTGACGGTCCGCAATTCTCTGTAAGACGTCATTATCAAATAATTGTCCTTGTTTTAGTGGTGACCACGCTTCTACTTGGATGTTGTGATCACGACAGAAATGACGTAACGGTTCTTGGGTTAAATGCGGGTGAAACTCGACTTGGTTCACCATTGGGGTAATTTCAGACCCTTGAATTAAAGTCTTTAAATGTTCCTCTTTGAAGTTGCTGACCCCAATCGCACGGACTTTCTTTTCTTGATACAGTTTTTCAAACGCGCGCCAAGTGTCTTGATACAGATTCGCTTCTGGCACAGGCCAGTGAATAAGATATAAATCAAGGTAATCTAAGCCTAACCGTTCTAACGTCGCTTCAAACGCTTTTAAAGTTGACTCATAACCTTGGTCAGCGTTCCAAAGTTTTGAGGTGATAAATAAGTCTTCTCTTTTCACATCGACTTCTTTAAGCGCTTCACCAACGCCTTTCTCATTACCATAGACACTGGCCGTGTCAATGCTGCGGTAACCACTATTGATCGCATCAATGACTGCTTGTTTTACTTCTGGGCCGTCTTCTACTTTAAAGACCCCAAGTCCGATCCACGGCATTTCGACACCGTTTGCTAACTTCGTTGTACTTGTTAAATCTTTTAACATATAAAAATCCTCCTTAAAACGATCATTTAGCCGCTTGTTTAGTTTTTCTAATTTCGCTCACATCTTGTGTTTACCCGAATTCTTTATGTTTTAAAAGTCTTTGTTCCGCGTGACTTAAGCGTTTAATTCCTCAGGGTCCGGTGCGGTCACCATTATGAAGCGCATCGATTTGGCTCATCTCTGTTTCTGATAAACTAAAGTCAAAAATATTGGCGTTTTCTTCAATCCGAGACGGCGTCACTGACTTTGGAATCGCTAAAATACCGTGTTGATAATCCCAGCGTAAAATCACTTGGGCAACTGTTTTTTGATGATGTTTAGCTATCTCAGTTAACGTATCTAGCTCAAACAAATCGCCTCGCTTCAGAGGTGACCAAGCTTGGACTTTGATACCTTCTGCCTGGCAATACTCTCGTAAGTTCTGTTGGTTTAAATGCGGGTGACATTCGACTTGATTCACCATCGGTAAGATTGTCGCCGTTGTTTTTAGATCGTCTAAATGATTGATATTAAAGTTACTAACCCCAATCGCACGGACTTTTTTGTCTTGATACAATTTCTCAAGTGCGCGCCACGTCTCTTTAAATTTGTCCGTCTTTGGCATCGGCCAATGGATCAAATATAAATCGAGGTAATCAAAGCCTAATTTTTCTAATGACACATCAAAAGCGCTGAGTGTTTCTTCATAGCCTTGGTCGGTATTCCATACTTTAGACGTCACAAAATATCTTCGCGATCGACACCTGACTGTCTAACAGCTTCACCAACAGTTGCTTCATTGTCATAGAGACTTGCCGTATCAATCAGTCGATAACCCGTCTTAATCGCATGAACAATCGCTTCTACCCCTTGTTGTTCATCGGAATTTTATACACCCCTGAGCCAAAGACCGGCATCTTTACACCATTATGTAAGACGGTTGTTTCTTGTAAGGTCATTTTGTCTCCTCCTTATGTTTATTAGGTTAAGTATAGCGCTTACTTTCGTTAGATTCTAATATTTTAACTTCCTCTTACTTTTTTCAGCTTCTACGCTTGCATCTCTAAATTATAACGTTTATAATATGAGCAAGATTAATTTTGCCCTAAGGCAACTTTTTAGAGTGTAAGACACTTTTTGATATTTATAACACATTTAGCATTGGAGGAAGAACAGTTGGACAATTTATTATTAGCTTTTGGTTTAACATTATTTGCTGGTCTGGCGACCGGGATTGGGAGTGTTTTAGCTTTTTTCACATCAACAACGAATACAAAATTTTTATCGTATTCTCTCGGTTTTTCAGCTGGGGTGATGATTTATGTTTCCATGATTGAAATTTTCCCGAAAGCTCAAGAATCATTGACGGTTGAATTTGGTGAAAAGCTCGGTGCCTGGTATACGGTAATCGGCTTCTTTGGCGGGATGTTATTGATTACATTGATTGATAAATTCATCCCAAAACAAGGGAACCCCCATGAAATTCGCCGGGTTGAGGATATGGATGAAGAAGCAGCCAAAAAAGCGAAACAACAAGGGCAATTAATGAAGATGGGCACCTTTACAGCCTTAGCGATTGCGATTCACAACTTCCCAGAAGGGATCGCCACGTTTACTGCCACCTTACAAGACCCTAGTCTCGGTATTCCCATCGCCGTTGCGATTGCGATTCATAATATCCCTGAGGGGATTGCGATCTCTGTCCCGATTTATTTTGCGACAGGGAGTAAAAAGAAAGCTTTTAAACTATCGTTTTTATCCGGACTGGCTGAACCAGCTGGAGCGATTATTGCTTATTTCCTGCTCATGCCGTTCTTATCAGATGGTTTATTCGGGATTATTTTTGCAGGAGTTGCGGGGATTATGGTGTTTATTTCACTCGATGAACTCTTGCCTGCCGCTAAAAAATATGATGAAACCCATAAATCAATTTACGGTCTTGTCGCCGGGATGATTGTCATGGCACTTAGTTTACTATTACTCATGTAAAAAGCGCCCCAGAGGTGAGTTCACTTCTGGGACGCTTTTTTATATCCTTTATCGCATAAAGGCGAGAAGACACCTTCCTCAAACATTCGTGAGAATGTTAGGTGGGGTAGTTCAATCGGTATCGCCTTTTTTAGGCACATGAATCTCCATGATTTTATGGTGTTGATATGTCGATGGATCAACAGCATGTAACCAAGAGGCCACCGTTTGATGACTGACAAGCGTTAACGCATGCATCGCACGAGTTGAGGCGGTATAAAGTAAATACTGATCAAGTTCGGTATGGTAATGTTCGCTTGAAACGTCATAGACAATCACCGCATCAAACTCAATCCCTTTGGCTAAATAGACAGGTAAAACTTTGATACCCGGTTCAAATTCATGGGTTTCCACTGTCACAAGATGTGCTTCTGTGTCATGAAGCAGAAGCCAATCAGTGACTTTCTTCGCTTCTTGTTTGGTTTTTGTGATGATGGCGAGTTGTTCAAAGCCCTTAGCTTGAAAATCTTTTAGTTCATCCTGCATCTTATGCATCATCATCTGTTCGGTCTCTACTTCATAAATATTCGGTTTGTCACCTTGTCTAACGAACGGTTCAATTGTGTAATCATCTTGATTGGCTAAGCCTTTAGAGAAATTGACCAATTGTTCTGTCGCGCGGTAACTCTTATTTAATGTTAAGACATCGGCATCGGTTAAACTCTTTAACACATGATCGTCATTTAATCCGTGTAAGTATAACGTTTGATGTACATCACCTAATAACGTCATTTGACTGTTAGGGTAAATACGTTTTAAATACGCGAGTTGGAATAATGAATAGTCCTGGGCTTCATCTAAAATCACATGTTGAATCGAGCCGTATTCATCAAAACCGAGACAGACTTTTTCAAAGTACAGAAACGGTGTCGCATCTTCATACGTTAAGAAGTTATCACTTAATTGTTGTTGTGTCTCTTGTCTAACTTGATTAAACTGCTCATCGGTCTCGTCAACATGATCAAACAATCTAAGATACGTCCGCTTCGTATCAACAAACTGGAGTCGTTTAATCTTCTTTCGTAGCGGCTTAAATAGTTTATTGATTAACCGTAACTTTAAGATTTGTTGTTCACGTTCGGCGTGGTTAAACCAGTCCATCGTATCTTGCTCACGCTCAATCTGTTCATACGCGGCTTGATAGTCATCTAAATCTAATAATTCTAATTCATCTTCTAACCAATCCGCATCCATTAACTGTTTTTGTTCTTCTTTAAGTGACGCTAATATAAAGTCACGTAATTGGCTTAATCTAAATTGAACCGATTCGTTTTGATCCATTTTATAAAAGTAACGCGACAGTTCTTGTTTAGACACAATCACATGGTCACGAAAGCGAATGTTACGAAAAGCCAAGCCGCGGTATTTTAACTGTTCTAAATAGCGATCAACTTTTTCTTTAAACGAAAGCGAGGCTTTGTACTGCATATTAATCCGTCTCGACGCTGTTACTTCGCCGGTTAGCAAGGTTTCTAACTGATCAAATGGGGTTTCAAT
>JBNJFJ010000082.1:0-3631 GCA_051746745.1 Bacillota bacterium
TATGCACTGTGTAGGTAAAGTAGAATCAGCCCTCACAGATCAAGCAGGTGTAGAGAAAGTGAAAGTAAACTTAAAAAAAGGTGAAGCTAAAGTGAAATACGACGAATCAGCCGTTACCACCGATCAGTTAATTGATAATATTAAAGCAGCAGGCTACACCGCCACAGCGAAATAAACCAACCATCATCAATGGTTAAATACAATTATAGAAAAAATAAGAGAGGCGTTAGGTCAATGACCTAACGCCTCTCTTATTTTATGTCGTCTTTTAACTCACACATAATTCTATAACGCATTACCCTTCGCAGGAATGGGGTAATCTTTTAACAACTTAGCAAAATACAAGGTATTATATACAAGCATTTCGATATGTTTATTCGTAAAGGCATTTTCACTTGCCGCACCATCCAGATAAGATGGCCCTGGTCCTGCCTCTCCGACCCAGTAAGCATCGACGTTTGGTGGAATGACAAAACCGATATGGCTGAGCCCGTAAAGAATCGAAGCAGCGGCATGTTTTGCGCCGTCCTCATTACCGGTAATCACAACACCACCAACTTTGTTGTAATAGATTGCTTGGCCCTTGTCATTTGTATCACCACTCGTGCCGTATAACCGTTCAATGGCTTGGGTGGCGAGACTGCTTTTTTCGCCGAGCCAAAGCGGAGTACCAATTAAGACAATATCAGCTTGCTTTACTTTCTCTAATAGCTGTGGCCACTCATCACCGTCTCCTTCATCTCCGGTGACACCGTAATGAATGTCGTAATCGGCTAAGCGTATGCTTTCAGTTTGTGCCCCTTCTTGTTCATAAAGCTTTCGTGCTTTTTCATATAATCCTTGTGTGTGCGACGGTTCTGAACTATCTTTTAACGAAGCATTAAGAAACAAAACATGAATGTCTGTCATGTGGACCGTTCCTCCTTTTTGTCTGTCAGTATACATGTTCCACTTCGCGATCAGCGTTAAACGTCCGATGGTCGTTAACGTATTAAGCTGTTAGCTTTAGTGTCTGGTTGAGTTTTTTAGAGAAAAACAGCATAAACCCAGTTAAGATAAGTAAATAGACGGAAAAGAGGCCAATAGTAGACACACTCACGATGAACCCAAAGAGCGGTGGCATAACCGTTGCCCCGAGATAAGCACTGGACATCTGAATCCCGATAATACTTTGCGAATAGCGTTTAGGGAAGTTGACCGGTGTTGAATGAATAATCGCTGGATAAATCGGTGCGCACCCGAGACCAATAATGATTAAACTGATCATATACATCGAATGTGAGCTGTACTCAAACATAAATAAGCTGATACCTAAGAGGATAATCAAAGGCCCGTAACGAATCATTCGCTTATCGCCGACAACATCAGAGATGAACCCCGCCAGGAACCTGCCTGCTGTAATACCGATAAAAAAGTAAGACGCAAACTGAGCGGCAATATTTGCTGGTAACCCGCGGTATTCTACTAAGTAACTACTCGCCCAAAGCCCAGCGGTACTTTCAATCGCGCAGTAACCGAAAAAGGTGATCAGCACAAACTTAACCCCTTTGATTTTTAATGTGTCTTTAAGGTCGATCGGTTCGTAATGCTCATCAGCTGTAGTTGATGTGCGTCTTGATTGTTTCCATAACGGTAAACATGTAAGCAAAATGAAAGTTAAACCGGTTTGTAACAAAGAGAAAAAGAAACACCCTTCGGTATACGGCCGACCATATATGGTACTTTTAATTTCAATTATTTTGTACGTACCTTTTAATTTATTTATTATTTTAATTTTATTTTAACAATAACTTAATGGTAAATCCATATTTTATAAGCAATTAATTTTAAAAAGTTTAGGTCTTTTATAATTTTAACTTGGACTTACAAGTTAATCATGGTATGATTTAATAAGAGAATCATAAGGTCAACTTATAAGAATAGGTGTATTTATGTAAACGTTATCTTTTAAGTCTAAAATGACGAAGTCAATGGAGGGTTTATGATGCATGATATGAAACAAATGATTGAACAAGGCCAAACAGTCTTAGGGATTGAGCTCGGATCTACGCGTATTAAAGCGGTACTCATTGCGGAGGATAACCAACCGATTGCCAGTGGGGCATTCGATTGGGAAAATCAACTGGTTGAGGGTTACTGGACGTACAGTGAACAAACGATTTGGGAAGGGCTTAAACAAGCGTATTTGAAATTGAAAGAAGATGTTCAAAATCAGTATGGTGTCACGCTTAAAAAAATTGGGGCGTTAGGCTTCAGTGCGATGATGCACGGCTATATTGCGCTAGATAAAGAAGGTAACTGGTTAGTACCGTTTCGGACGTGGCGAAATAATCGTCAAGAAGAAGCAGCCAGTGCGTTAACGGAAGCGTTTAACTATCAAATTCCACAGCGCTGGACGATTGCGCATTTATATCAAGCAATCTTAAACGGGGAATCACACGTGAAAGATATTCATACGTTAACGACGTTAGCGGGTTATGTGCACGAGAAGTTAACCGGTGAAAAGATGTTAGGTGTTGGTGAGGCGTCAGGTGTTTTCCCAATCGATTTAGAAACAAAGTCATACCAACAAAAAATGGTGGATACATTTGAAAAGCTTGCGAGCGATAGAGGTGTAGTGATCGATTTACGCGCGATTTTACCTGAAGTAAAAGTGGCAGGTGAATCAGCAGGGGCGTTAACGGAAGCGGGTTGTTTATTACTTGATCCATCGGGTGACTTAACAAGCGGCTCATTACTTTGTCCACCAGAAGGTGATGCTGGTACGGGCATGGTTGCGACAAACAGTGTCAAGGTGAGAACAGGTAACGTCTCAGCAGGTACGTCTGTGTTTGCGATGGTCGTGTTAGAAAAAGAATTATCAAAAGTCTATACGGAAATTGATTTAGTCACCACGCCAACCGGAAATCTCGTGGCGATGGCGCACTCAAATAACTGTACGTCTGACTTAAATGCTTGGGTGAACGTGTTTAAAGAATTCCAAGAGACAATGGGGATGCCTGTTGATATGGATACTTTATATCAAACGCTATATGAGACAGCACTGTTAGGTGATAAAGACGGTGGCGGTCTACTCAGTTACGGCTACTTATCGGGTGAACATATGACACACTTCGAAGAAGGGCGCCCGCTCTTTGTCCGTGGTACCGATGCTAAGTTTAACTTAAGTAACTTTATGCGTACTCACCTTTATTCAGCACTTGGGGCAATGAAAATCGGTATGGATCTCTTACTAAAAGAAGAACACGTCGCGCTTGATGAGATGCTTGGTCATGGTGGGTTATTTAAAACAAAGGGCGTGGGCCAATCGATGATGGCCGCAGCTTTAAATACACCCGTCTCCGTAATGGAAACAGCTGGTGAAGGTGGAGCTTGGGGGATTGCGGTACTTGCCTCCTTTATGCTTCAAAAAGAAGAAGGGCAAACATTGGATCACTTCCTCAATGTCCATGTCTTTAATCAAGCGGAAGCGGACACGATTCCTCCAAACCAAGACGATGTTTTAGGGTTTGAACAGTTTATGACGCGTTATAAACAAGGTTTACCGATTGAACGGGCAGCCGTTGATCATCTTAAATAATACACGTTTCTTTAGACAGATCAGCTGTTATAGTGATCTGTCTATTTTTTT
>JBNJFJ010000082.1:3731-8613 GCA_051746745.1 Bacillota bacterium
AACATTTCAAACCAGTAGACATTCCGCACGATTGGCTGATTTATAACAGTCAAGCCTTATATGAAGATAGTATCGGTTGGTATCAGAAGACACTGACCATCACGGACTTATCGAAAAGTTACGCGATGTATTTTGAAGGCGTCTATATGGACAGTATGCTCTATGTTAATGACAAGTTAGTAGGGGAATGGAAATACGGTTACTCAAGTTTTGAGTTTGATATTACCGACTTTTTAATAGAAGGTGATAATCATCTTCTATTAAAGGTGACGCATCAAGCGCCTAATAGTCGCTGGTATTCTGGTGCGGGTATTTACCGGGATGTTTATTTAAAAGTGAGAGGGACAGCCTTCATTGAAACGGATGGTACTTATGTCACGACAGAAAAAAACGGTAACGATTATCAATTGATGGTTGATACGACGATTGAAACCGCGCATCTTGTTACCGTTAGATGTACATTAACCGGGCACGGTGAAAAGGCCGTTATAGAAATGACGCATCAATCAACAGGGACAACGTCCCAAACGCTTACGGTTCTCTCACCAAAAGAATGGTCGCATCGTGATCCAGCGCTATACACCCTAACCACGGAATTGTTGACAGATCAACAAGTTGTACTGGAGCGTTACCGTGAGCGCATTGGTTTTAGAGCGTTTCAATTAGAGCCGGATCGCGGGTTTATAGTAAATGGTCAACAAGTAAAAATTAACGGCACGTGTGAACACCATGACCTCGGAGCTTTAGGTGCGGCCTTCAATAAAGAAGCGATGCGTTACCGTCTTGAGTTATTGAAAGACATGGGCGTTAACGGTATTAGAACAGCACATAATATGCCGGCAAAAGGACTGATGAACTTATGTGATGAGATGGGTTTTTACGTTGTATCAGAAGCCTTTGATATGTGGGAACGCTCGAAAACGCCTTATGACTATGGTCGCTTCTTTAACGACTGGGTTCATCGTGATGTCGCTAGCTGGATTAAGCGCGACCGGAATCACCCATCGGTCGTGATGTGGAGTATTGGGAATGAAATATATGATACGCATGCGTCAAGTCGCGGGGTAGAGCTTACGGAAATGTTAAGAGCTTTAGTGGAAACATATGACCCAAAAGGCAATGCACGTGTGACGATTGGGTCTAATTATATGCCGTGGGAACATGCAAGGGCCTGTGCAGATGTAGTGAAAGTGGCTGGTTATAATTATGCAGAAAAATATTACGATCAACATCATGAAAAGTATCCCGATTGGATTATTTACGGGAGTGAAACAGCGTCTGTCGTGCAAAGCCGGGGCATTTATCATTTTCCGTGTGATACCAATATTTTATCCGATGATGATCAACAATGTTCCGCTTTAGGAAATAGTACGACAAGTTGGGGCGCGAAATCTCCTGAAGCGTGTATCATCGCTGAACGAGATACACCGTATTCAGTCGGCCAGTTTCTTTGGACCGGGTTTGATTACATTGGAGAACCAACCCCGTATCATACGAAGAATGCGTATTTTGGTCAACTCGATACAGCTACCTTTAAGAAAGATAGTTATTATATATATCAAGCCGGTTGGACCGATGTAAAAATCAATCCGATGGTTCATATTTTTCCTTATTGGGATTTTAATCCCGGTCAACTGATTGATGTGCGGGTAGCGTCGAATGCACCGCGAGTAGAACTGTTTTTAAACGGTGAATCACTCGGTCAAAAAGCCATTGATCACCAACATGGGACAGTACTTGTACCAACCTATCAGGTGCGTTATGAACCAGGTGAACTAAAAGCGGTGGCTTATGATGAAACAGGTCACGTCATCGCGACGGATAATCAACAGAGTTTTAACGATCCGGTTTCGCTTGTGATTGAGACAAATAAACAGACGCTCACCCATAGCGAAGATCTTGTATTTGTGACCATTAAAGCGCTTGATGCGTTCGGGCGTGAAGTGAAGAACGCGACAAATCGTATCTATGTCGATGTCTCAGATGCTGGCCGACTGGTTGGCCTAGATAATGGTGACAGTACCGACTATGATGCCTATAAAGGAAAGTCGAAGCGTCTCTTTAGTGGAAAGTTAATGGCAATCATACAACCAAAACAGACGCGTGGAAAAGTCATGATTAACGTCTCATCTCTTGGTTTAACTGAAGCGACAACAACGCTCGACGTTATGTGTCCACAGGACCAAACAATCGGTGGTGTAACAGAGAATAATGATCAAATGATTGTGACGGGAAAAAGAGATGAAGTGACGGTCAGAAAGATCACGCTCGATAGTCACGGGATCCATCAGCTGACGCATGCACAACCATCGGTTGATGTGTCTGTCACATTGTCGCCAGAGTATGCGACAGATAAAGCTATCGCTTATAAAATTGTGACCGATGAAGGGGCAGAAACGACCCGGGGCGCTGTTGAAGAAACGCCACAAGGTGTGAGGGTTACCGCTAAAGGAGACGGAAACTTTAGGCTACGTGCGATGAGTAAAGATCATACAAATACTGTGCGTCTTATTTCAGAGTTGGATTTTACTGCGACAGGCCTTGGTCAATTTTATAAAGATCCGTATCAATTTATTGCCGGCAGTTTATATGACGACGCAACAGGGGATGTGGGAAGTGGGAATGATCGCGGATTTGCGACAAGCAATGATGAGAGATGTCTCGTTGGTTTTCATGATTTGGATTTTAAAGACCGTGGCGCTGATACAGTGACGTTATCGATTTTTACTTTAAACGATGATGTCTATACGTTAAAGATTTGGGATCGTCATCCAGATGAAGGGGCAACGTTATTACTCGATGATACGTATCAAAAACCGTCCATCTGGAATGTCTATCAATCAGAAACATATCGTTTAAATAAACGCCTGACGAATATTCAATCGTTGTATATTGAAACGGCTAATAAAATGCATGTCAAAGGTTTTCAATTTGAGCCATTTAACCGAGCCAATCGAACCGTTGACGTGACAAGGGTTGATACACTTTATGGTGATCATTATACGTTAGAAGAAGATAAAATTAGTCAGATTGGCAATAATGTTTCACTTACATTCAACCACTTTGATTTTGGCGAAGCGGGTACAAACAGGTTAGTCATCAACGGTCACTCACCGATCGATAAAAACACGATTCATGTACGCTTTTCTGATGGTGAAACGGAAATGAATCAGCTTATTGAATTTACTGAGACAGACACGTTAACTGAAAAAGTGTTTGAACTTGAGTCTGTATATGGCGAACAATCGGTGACCTTCATTTTTCTTCCTGGTTCACAGTTTGACTTTGCTTCATTTAAGCTCACGAGAAAATAGGCGCTATGTTAAAATCTAAAAGAGTCAAGACTATAAATAGAAAGAGATGAATGAATACTTTATAAAAAAGCGCGTAAAGACCGGTACAGGTTTTTGCGTGCTTTTTGATGGGAAAAGATAAAAGAAAGGAATAAGATTGACGGACATTCAAATGTGTATTAGAATGTAATTAATCAAACGATTGTTTGAATGTTAAAGTCATCAGTAAGAAGGTGAGAAGTATGATACATATTGGCCTATCAAGCTTTGGTGATCATCCACAGCTTTATTTACCAGAAACAAAACCGAGCGAACGCCTTGCTGATTATGCGAGCCATTATTTACTCGTTGAAATAGATAGCACCTATTATGCGATTCCGCGTCTGACACAAGTAGAAAAATGGGTCAAGACGACACCGGAAAATTTTAAGTTTATCGTAAAAGCGTATCGCGGCATGACAGGGCATGCGAAAGACGATGAGCGTTACGCATTAAAAAGTGAGATGTTTCAAGCGTTTCGAGAGGCGCTTTCGCCATATATTGAACATAAAAAGTTAGCCTTTGTGTTGTTTCAATTTCCGCCATGGTTTGATTACCGGAAAGATCATGTTCTCTATTTGAAGTATGTGCGTCAAGAGATGAAAGATATCCCAGTAGCAATTGAGTTTCGTAACCGGACGTGGTATGACGAAAAAGTAAAGAGAGAGATGCTGCAGCTTTTTAGAGAGTTAGATTTTATTCATACGGCGGCGGATGAACCGCAAATCGGTGACGGCTCAGTTCCATTTAATTCAGAAGTGATCAACCAGACGTTTTTTATCCGACTTCACGGTAGAAATAGAGCCGACTGGTATCGACCGAAGGACAGAGAAACAAATTGGCGCGAGGTGAGGTATTTGTATCGCTACAACACCGAGGAATTAACAGCATTTAAAGATCTAATTTTAACGAAACAAGCGGAAGCGAAAAATGTGTATGTGATCTTTAATAATAATTCAGGTAAGGACGCTCATGATAATGCGGCTGAGTTAAAGCGGCTATTAAACATTGAAGAAGAAGGGTTACTCCCCTCTCAACTATCGTTATTTTGATGGAGTGACTGTCAACTCTATCAGGATACGTAAGTTACAAACATAAAATGCGTATTAATACGCTATGAATAGAAAGGAAGAAGCATTATGGGACATCATCACCACCATCATCACGATCATGGTCACGAGACAGGTAATATTAAAATCGCATTTTTCCTCAATCTCAGTTTTACCATTATTGAAATTATCGGGGGCTTAATGACAAACAGTATGGCCATTTTAGCCGACGCTCTACATGACTTAGGAGATTCGTTATCGTTAGGTATCTCTTGGTTTTTAGAAAAAGTATCAGGGAAAAAACCAGATGAGACATTTACCTTCGGCTATGCGCGCTTTTCTTTATTAGCGGCTTTTATCAATAGTATGGTATTGATAATCGGGTCAACGATTATTTTATACCATGTGATTCCAAGAATATTGAATCCTGAACCCGTTGAAGCAAGTGGAATGTTGTTGCTATCGATTCTTGGGATTGTGATGAACGGCTTAGCGGTGTTG
>JBNJFJ010000083.1:0-8518 GCA_051746745.1 Bacillota bacterium
TGCTGAGATGTTGGCAGAACAAATTAAAGAACGATTCAACGTCAAAGAGGTTGAGATCCGTATGATTGGTTCCGCAATCGGCTCACATACTGGACCTGGTACCATCGCCATCTTCTTTCCAAGTAAACCGATGCACTAATTATTTTATATACAAATCTTTGAGTAACCTCGCTAATGACACTGCGAGGTTACTTTTTTATATTTGGATAGTGGACTTTTTACTGACGCGTATAACGTTTCCTTTAACCCTTCACCAACGCCAAATATTATACAACCTAAAAATGAAGCCGCAAGAGTGAGTGCCTCTTACGGCTTCATTATGAGTGTCTAAAAGCTTATTAGTTGACGCGACGTACGTGGCCGCTAAATTTACTTGCCCAGTAACCTGATGTCATATCAGCAACCGCAACACCTGTTGATGTTTGAGAACCGATAAATTTACCGTTACCGACATAAATACCAACGTGACCGTTTGTCTTATACGTATTAAAGAAGACGATATCACCTGGTTGAACTTGACTATAAGGCACTTTTGTACCTGTATATTGTAAACCTGATGTGCTGCTTGGAATATGAATACCTTCTTGTCTAAATGCCCAAGATACATAACCTGAACAATCAAATAATCCACGAGAAATATCATATTGTGATCGTCCGCCACCAAATTTATAGGTTGAGTTACCGATGTATTTGTAGCCGGCTGAGATAATGTTACTTGTATTACCACTACCTGCACTTACCGTTGGCGCAGAAGGTGATGATGACTGTGTATATTGTGACGGGCTACTCGTTGACGCTTGTGACTCGGTATTACGCGCACGGATATTTTCAATCATGCGATTAATGTCACTCGCTTCAAGCTCTAAATCTCTCACTAATTGTTCGCTTTTTTCTTGTTGCGCTGTCAATGTATCGATATTATCTTGATGATGTTCTTTTTGATTTTCCAGTTGCGCTTGCATCAATTCTAGTTCTTCCATTGTTTCTTCAAGTGAAGTCAACTTATCTTCAACATCAGTTTTCTTTGCCTTCACTTCAGCTTGCGCTTCACTGATTTGATCTAATAACTTTTGGTCTGATTGAGTGATTTTATTGATCATTGTCACGCGTTCAATAAAATCTAAAAAGCTGTCGGCACCAAAGATGACTTCAATGTAACTAACCGTGCCACCATTTTTTTGTAACGCGACCATACGATCTTTTAAAATGTCGCGGCGCTTTTCGATATCTGCTTCTAAATCAGCAATGTCTTCTTCTAAAACTTTAACTTCAGCTTTAGATGCTTCAATCGCCTCTGTTGTTTCAGTAATGGTTGTTTCGTTTAATTCAATGGCTTCATTTGTACGTTCAATTTCGTCTTCAAGTTCAACCATTTCTTCTTGCAATGTTTCTAGTTCTGCCTTCTTTTCAGCAAGCTCTGCTTGGACTTCTTCACGTTCTTGTTTTAGTTCACTTTCTGTTTCTGCCGAGACACTATCACTTAATAAAGGTGAAGCAAACACCAGACTAGATGAGACGATGAGACTTGCGAGAATTTTTTTACCGAACACAGACATTCACTCATTTCTTTTCGTATTTTGTCATATATTAGTTATAGAACCTTGTATTGTAAGCGTCACCAAGATCCTTTCGTTAATTTACTCAGTGACGCTAGTATAACACGCGAAGGTGTCAAAACAGTTTTAATTGTATTACAGTTATGTTACAAAGTTTACACCTAACTCATAATTATCAGATAATTATCAAGAATCCTTCCTAGACAAGAAAAACACCCAGTGAATCGATGATTCCCTAATCTTTAAGGAATCATCGATTCACTAGGTGTAGCGTAATGAATTAGAAGTAACGATGCAAGTCTTGTAGGGTGTGTGTTAAATCCGTGACATTTAGTTGACCTGGCGCTGAGGCTTCAGAAACTGATCCGAAAGTTAACACTGAACCTGTCCACTCCCCGAGAAGACGACTGATGGCGCCTTGTTCACCCATTGACATCGTAATGATAGGCTGTGAAATGAGGTCTTTAACCGCAACAGTTAATGTTAGTAAGGTGAGGACATCTTGTTTTGATTCAGGCATGACCGCAAGCTTGACAATATCTCCCCCGTCTTCACTAAGTGCTTGGACTAACTTCTTCCCGTCTTCAAAATTTGGTGTTGCATCAAAGTCATGGAAAGAAGTAATGACTTTGACGCCTTTTTCTTTCGCATAACCTTTCAGAATATTTTTAGCTTCACCATCTCTTGCCCACTCGAGGTCGATGAAATCAACGGCCCCTGAAGCAATCGCCTGTTTATAACGCATAATGTACTGCTCTTTTTGATACGGCCACTCTCCGCCTTCTTCTTTCGTCCGAATCGTATAGATCACGGGACGCGATTCAGCTTTTAACAACGGCAATATAGTCGCGTCATCACCCGTATAATAGTCAGCGCGCCACTCAATCACATCAATGTCTCCTCGTTTTGTCTCCTGCCAACGTTCTTTAAAGGCAGCTTCTGTTGTGGCGATAATCGCCACACAGACTTTCGGTCTTGTCTCGGTCTCAAATGTAACATTCTTTATCCTCATCCTTCATCCCCCTTGGTCATGCTTTGACTCTCATATTTTAAAGATTTGTAAAGTCCCTGAATTGTAAAGTCTCCTTATTTCTAAAGTGATTTTCCTATTATGTTTTGATTATTCTGATACTTTGTTTTATATTTTACCTTAAAAATAGACAAACAGCCAATACTTATCGCTGACTGTTTGTCTATTGATTAAAATTTAGTTTTTTTGTTCAAGTAACCAGTGAGTCACTGTTCCGCTTGCTTCACCCGTTAATTCTATCTTTTCCTCATTTGGTTGGGGATACATCCGCGAAGTCATCACATACTCGCCATCATTAATGAACACCTCAAGTGATGATTGATCGATAAAACACTGTAGTTGCGTAAGCTGTGTTAATTCAATCGTCCGTGTCTTACGCCCCCTACCAGCTTCACCAAGTGAGAGCGTCAGTTGTTTTGTCTCAGCGTCATAGCTTAACGAAACATCCGAACGAATTGTTAGTGTAAGATTGTTTACTTCTTCTAACGTCACCAACAGCTCGGCGACTGTACCGGTAAAATATTCATAAGCACCTTCACTTAAGTGTAGACTACGCACATCTTCTTGTTTACGCAGAGATTGATAATTCGCATGTGGACGCTGCATCAATTGATTGTTCTCTACTGTTAACACGCGCGGCAAGGTCATCGCGTGTTGCCAGCCGTACTCAAGCGGGTTATCATAATCTGCATCAGGTAACCCCATCCAGGCCCACATGATGCGGTTGCCTGCTTCATCTTCAAAGGTTTGTGGTGCATAAAAATCAAAACCTCGATCAAGTTCATAAAACTTATCTGTCGGTTTAAACGTCACTTCATTTGAGTCAATCTCACCCAGATAATAGCCAGACTGATAAACATTCTGATACAAGAAGCCGTCTTGTTCAACACCTTGTGGTGAAAGGATCAACACTTCTTTGCCGTTTAATTCAAAAAAGTCTGGGCATTCCCACATATACCCCATCGCTTCAAGTGGTCCGAAATACGGGCCATGATATGTCCAATCCGTTAAGTTCGTTGATTGATACAAAATCACAAGCCCTTCATCGGTTCGGTTACGCGCACCGAGGATCATGTAGTAGGTGCCGTTAATTTTTCTGATTTTCGGGTCGCGAATATGGTTACTATATTCGGCCGGATAATCTTTTGAATCAATCACAATCGCTTTTTTCTCAATGGTCATCCCGTGATCATAACTGACGGCATGAATGGTATTTTGCTCTCGACCTGAAGAGATATAATCATGGTCGCCTAAGTGTTTGACATTACCGGTATAGAAATAGTGAATCACACCGTCCTCTTCGAAGGCACTACCTGAATAGACGCCGTGAAGATCATACGGTTGGTCTGGTAATAACGCTAATCCGTTATCCTCAAAGTGAACAAGATCCGTTGACGTATAGTGTCCCCAGTATTTGAGTCCTCCCGCTGCATCATACGGTGAGTATTGATAATATAAATGATAGACACCGTCAACGTGACAAGCCCCGTTTGGGTCATTTAGCCACCCCGTTGGCGGCATCACATGAAAGTGTAAACGATACGGGTCATCTTCTCTTTCTTTAAATGACGCCATCATCGCTTCATAGCGTTGTTTCAATTCGTCATGTAATGGATTCATTGACACATCCCCCTGTCACATTGCTTTAGTTTTGTTGGTTGATAAACGTTTTTGTTGCTTCAATTGTTGGTAAAGATTCCACTGCGCCGTGTTTTGTCGTTGTAAGGGCCGCAAAGGCATTACTAAAGGTTAACATATCAAGCGCCGCTTCTTTTGTTAAATCACTTAATGATTCTACCCTAGCTAATTGATATAAAAATGAACCAATAAAAGCATCACCTGCACCTGTTGTATCAATTGCTTCAACCTTAAAACCGTTATGTGATACATCAAAATCCTTCGTTAATAAGACCGCACCATCTTTACCTTTTGTATAGATGACAAGTTTCACACGATCTTGAAATAACGATTGTAAGGCGGCTTTTTCATCTTCAATGCCAGTAATGAAGGTCAGTTCTTCATCTGACACTTTCACGATATCCGCTAGTGGAATAAACGATTGAATCGCTTCTTTACAACTTGCTTCATCTGGCCATAAAGGAAGACGAACGTTTGGATCAAAACTAATCGTTGCCCCTTGGCGAATCGCATCTTGAATCACTTGTTTATGCGCATACTTAACCGGCGCTTCAATTAAGTCAACCGAACAAAAGTGTAACAGATCACCTGTCTTAAAAGGAATGTCTTTCACTTCTTTATCGTTTAATAACATATCAGCACTCGGCTTCCGGTAAAATGAAAAGTCACGCTGCCCATCTTTTTTAAGTGACACAAACGCCAGCCCTGTATTGGCTTCATCTGTTTTTAGTAAGTAAGTCGTATCAACACCATACTGCTCGAGTTGTTCCGTAATATGATCCCCAAAAGCATCACGACCTAACTTAGAAATAAAGTGACTGTTGCCTCCTAACTTACTCACCGTCATCGCCACATTGGCAGGGGCACCACCCATGACGCGTTTAAAACTCGGTACGTCTTTTAAATCCGAATCCGTCACACTCGGAATAAAATCAATTAAAGCTTCTCCAATACTATAGATTTCACTCATTATATCCACATCCCTTTCCTATCATTATTAAAGCTAAATTAATAAGTCATTAAGCTGAACGACTCAGCCATAAAAATCCATCGTCTGAAAAAGTATCTGTTTAAGTTATACCCCTTATCTACAATGATTACACGTCAGCTACTAATCAACTATTACTGACAATAAGGGTATAGGGCATCTGCCCTATACCCTTATTGATTCATATACTTACAAATATAGCATCTATTCTTCTTAAGCATTCAAATCTTCTGATATTTTTTTAGATTGTAATCTAACAAGAGCAAAACCTACACCGAAAGCGACGGCAATAACAAGCAGATAGAATAAGAGATCTACTCCACCATATAACAGTAAGCCTGGAATAAAGGTAATCCCCATACCAGTTGCTTTAATGCCTAGAAGGTAAGTGACAAAACCACCGACAGCACCTGCAATCATACCTGAAGCGAAAATTCTAAAACTGCGTAAGTTCACCCCGAATAATAACGGTTCGGTGATACCGAATAATGTTGAAGCCGTTGATGAAAATGCATTTGTACGTTTTACTTTATTCTTCATTAACATCGCTGCAGCAACTGCGGCACCAAATTGACCAGCCATTGATGCTGTGATCAGTGTTTGAACAACGTTTTCACCACCATTATTTAAGAGATTAATCTCAATGATTGATAGTGAGTGGTGTAAACCAGTAATTGTTAATAGCTGTTGGAATCCTGCAAATACAATGTAACCAATACCAAACGGCGCTTCAAGAATATTGACGATAAAGTCAATCACACCTGTTTCAACTAATTGAATGATTGGTCCTAAAATAAATAACATTGCGGCAATCGTAATGGTAATCGTTAAGAATGGTGTCACAACCAAATCCATTAATTGTGGTACGACTTTACGTAAACTCTTTTCTAACTTAGAAATCATATAACCTGCTACAATTGCTGGAATAATGGATCCTTGGTAACCAATAATATCAATACCGAAAACTGTTAAAGGATCTGCATCCCCACCAGCAACAGCCCAAGCATTAGGTAACTGCGGAGCAACCATCATCAAACCAACAACAATACCTAAAAGTGGATTACCACCGAATTTCTTAGTTGCACTGTATGCAATAAGGACTGGTAAGAACGCAAAGGCCGTATCGGTAAGCATTTGGAATAAAATAAGTGCTTCTTCTGACAAATCCATACCTAATTCAATTAATAAACCACGTAGCCCCATAAGTAAACCGGTTGTTACTAACGCTGGGATTAACGGTACTAAGATATCTGCGAGTGTCCGAACAACTTTTTGTGTTGGACTCAAATTCTTATAAACATCATCTTTAAAGTCACCACTTGATTCATTGCTGTCACTGTCACCCATAACAGACTGCAGATCAGCATAAACAGCATTCACTTTACCTGTACCAAAAATGAATTGGTGTTGGCCTGTGTTAAAGAAATAGCCTTTTGATTCAGGAATTTCCTCTGCTTTTGCTTTGTCTACCTTACTATCATCTTTTAAGATGATACGTAAACGGGTGGCACAATGTTCATAGTTTTTAATGTTGTCTTTGCCACCAACAACTTCAAATAACTTATCGAGCGTTTGTTGATATTTCATTCTGTTCGCCTCCTAATTTTTTCAAAAAATATATGATGACATACTTGGTATACCCTAGTATGAGACATCCTAATCCTCATTTAATCGATAAACTGAAATCGATTTCACATTACGTTAAAAAGAACATTTAGTTCTTTTTATAAAGCTCTCACTGACGCACGTGATTTCAACTCAAACGTCGTCATCAATGTGTCCCCTTGTTTTTCAGGGTTATCCATCAATTCAAACACAGCCTCAGCTGCCATCTTACCACTTGTTTTAAACGTGTAATGTACGGTTGTGAGTGGCGGATTTAAATATTCCGCAAGCTTGATGTCACCAATCCCGACAACAGACACGTCTTTTGGAACATGGAGCCCGGCATCGAGTAAAGCATGAATCGCCCCAATCGCTAAGTGATCGGTTACCGCTAACACAGCCGTGGGCGTTTTATGCGTTAAGATTTTCTGCATCATCTGATAACCGGTATCGATATCAAAATCACCGATTGCCATCAACTGATCGTCGACCTCGACATTGTAGATTTTTAAGCAATCCAGATACGCTTTTTTTCTTACAATCCCGACCGCTTCATCCTTCTCATCTACACCGATAAAGGCAATATCTCGGTGTTTTTGTTTGATTAAATACTCGGTCATGGTAAAACTTGCATCGTAATCATTATGGATAATCGATGTATACCCTTTCACTCTCTGTCCTAAAATGACAATCGGCACAGTCAATTTATCCATCACTGCTAAATGTCGATCCGTCACCTCTGTCCCCATCATGATAATCCCATCAACTGATTTATTCGAAAGAAACTTTAAATAATTGATTTCTTCTTCGATATCTAAATCAGTGTTCGCGATTAACACTTGGTAGCCATGTGCCTTCGCAACCTCTGTCACACCTGCCACAACACGACTAGCCGTTTCTGTACTAATTTTCGGTACGATGACGCCTAGCATTTGTGACTTTTGGTTCTTTAAAGATTGTGCGATTGGGTTCGGTTGATAATCAACATCTTTAATGACTTTCAACACGGCCTCGCGTTTTTCTTCTTTTACATAGCCATTGTTGTTCATCACTCTTGAAACAGTCGCAGGTGAAACACCTGCCAGTTTTGCGATATCTTTAATCCGCATAGGTTTTACCTCTCAATAGTCGATTGGTGAAATAACTGAAATCGATTTCACATTCACATTATATCAAATACACCGTCTGTGTCAACCGTTTTTGAAGAAAAAATGTATCCGTTTACAAAGTTTTTTTAAAATCCTGAATTGTAAAGTCAAATGCATAAACTTTTTTTAAACTTTCACCTGTAAATATGCGGTGAAAAGAGCGATATTTTCATCATCAGCAAATGAAATAAACTCGCTTGTGAGTTTCCAGTACTCGCGTAGTTTTCTTTTCCTAATGTGATCATCGATAAGTGGCGGCGTCCTAATACATGCGTCATCTGTGTTATCTCTTTTTTTAAAACGTATGTGACGTTTTTTTCGGCTCACTTATATCTGTATCACTATCATAGATAGACCAGCTATCTAAAGTAAAGGTATTATTATATAAAAATTAAGGAGAGCCAAAAAAGCTCCCCCCAACTTATCATCCGTAATCAAGTTTTTAAATTAAACGACCTTCATGTTCTTCACTTTCATCAACAATTTCATACACATTGTAATATTCTTTTGACTGTTGTTCCCAGTCAAAGTTAGTATCAAATGCTTGTTTCAC
>JBNJFJ010000084.1:0-2422 GCA_051746745.1 Bacillota bacterium
ATGACGGATGAAGAAAGGTGTGAAGTCGTGGGGCAAGTCGATGTCTTTGCCCGGACGAGTCCGAAAAATAAGTTGCAGCTCGTCGAAGCACTCCAAACAAACGGTGAGATTAGTGCGATGACAGGAGATGGGGTCAATGATGCACCAGCACTAAAGCGCGCTGATATTGGTGTCGCGATGGGGATTAAAGGGACAGAGGTCGCTAAAGAAGCATCAGAAATGGTCCTTGTCGATGATAATTTCAAAACCATTGTCAATGCGGTTAAAGAAGGTCGGCGGGTATATGATAACTTAAAGAAAACGATTCTTTTCATTTTACCGACCAACGGTGCTGAAGCCTTTCTAGTGATGGCGGCTCTATTATTAGGCATTACCATGCCGCTCTCAGCGGTACAAATTCTTTATGTGAATATGGTGACAGCGGTGACTGTTGCCTTAGCGTTGGCGTTTGAACCAATTGAGCGGGGCACAATGGAGAAACCACCAAGGAAATCAACCGAACGTCTACTGAGTCCTTACTATATGTTCCGGATTGTGTTTGTGGCGTTATTAATTGGGGGATCGATTCTGTTACTTTATCCGCGCTGGGTTGAACAATACGGCCAAGAGAATGTCAGCACGATTACACTACATGCGCTCGTCTTTGCGCAATTGTTTCATATGTTTAATGTGCGTAATGAACGACACTTTAGTTTAAATAAAGACTTCTTTAAAAATAAAGCGGCCTTTATTGTGTCAGCACTGCTCATCGCTATCCAATTACTAGTGACGTATGTGCCATTTATGCAAGTGGCGCTTGATTTGCGTCCTATCTCAGTTCAAGAGTGGTTTTATCCGGTGTTAATTGGCCTCGGCGTCTTTATCATCGTTGAAATTGAAAAGTTGGTGACCCACCGGGTATTTAAACGGAAGTAGTAAAAAATGATGGATATATTTTGGCGTTAAGGGTATATATAGATGATTCTAATAGGACACGAAGGAGGAAACGACGTGACTTGGTTATATGTTGGGCTAGGTATTATTTTAATAGGGTCAAGTCTTTGGGGATGGATCGCAAGATATAAGTGGGCGGAGAAACAGGTAGATAAACTGAACGACTAACTTTAAGTTAGACAATCATTCTATCGCAGATCGGTAAGTGAAGTTTGAATCAATAGAAAAGGCGCTAAACCAGATGGTTTAGCGCCTTTTTGTTACAGTGAATCGAGAATCAAACGGAAAAAGTCATCCTCGTCATCATCATCGAACGCATCAGCCATGTCTTTAAAAATAGAGAAGAAGACATGCCCGAGTGGAGTAACTGTGATCGCCGATAGTTCTTTAAAACTTAACGTGTTTACCGGGGTGTAATCATGATAATCAAGCTTCACCAAACCGAATGGTTCAAAGGCAGGTAACACGTCTAAAAAGAAGCTATCCAAAGTCGGACGTAGATGAGATGTGTAACCAAGGAGTGGTTTAAACAATGGATGGTCCGCTTTGATTGCTTCACCTGGTGGGAACGTACTCAGTATCTCAGCAAAGTTAATTTGGTCTACTTGAAGCCAGCCGAGAAGATGTTCACCATTACGAACATCTAATAATCGCCAGTCAACACCATGCCAGAAGACTTCCATTACATAAGCCACTTGTGCTTCTATTTCAGCATTCAAGTAGTCAGTGACGAAGTCGGTCGGAATTAAATAATTCCCGTCAATAATGAAAAAGTCACCGGCCTCCGCGAATGCATATAATAGGTGGAAAGGAGGAATATCTCGCTGGTTTAAGGTGGGCTTTTCGAAAAGGTTTAAGTCGTTCATGTCATCAAAGTCCTTCCAAAAGGCACGCGTTAAATGCTGGGTGCTATTGGTAACCTTATGACGTTGTTTTTGACTAAGGGCTTTAAGAAAAGCGTTAAACATATCAAAAAAGGGCGGTTGGTCAAAATCAATCGTCTTTAACGGGGCCACAAGTAAGTCGTCGACATCAAGCCCACTGGATGCTTCACGATTATTCGTATGATTCGTTGTTGGTTGATGATAAAGATTCGGATCATTTTCAAATGTCCAGTCGAGAAAATCCGTTGTCGTTTCATATGTATCAAACCGGTGCATAAAGAACGCTTTCTCTTTACATAAGTCTTTAATGGCTGTTTTTTCTTCTGGTGAAATCCAGTTGCGATTACTAAGTGTATCGGCGAGCTTTTTAAACGTCGCTAAATACGGGCCAACATCACTTTTGGCGCTAAATAAGTATTTTCTAATGTAGTAGTCACCTAGAAAGGATAAGATCAATGTATCATAATAGTGAGGGGGTTCCATCTGTTCATCTTCAATAAAATCATAAAAATTCTCTGCGTTAATCATATGCTTATCAATCGTTTTCGTTGTTAACTTTTTCGCTTCCAAGTCCTGCTTAAAAGCATCCAGTATCGTAGCTGTAG
>JBNJFJ010000084.1:2522-4890 GCA_051746745.1 Bacillota bacterium
AAAAGGGGATTTAAACTATGAAGAAAATAGGATTTAAAAGTTTAAGGCAGCGCATCTTAACAGGATTTTTGGCGGTTGTGTTACTAACCGCTGTCATCATTGGGTATAATGTGATTCAAATGCGTGAAACAAATAGACAGGCAGAAGCGTTAATCGAACAGGAAATGCCTGTGTTAATTGTTAATGAACAATTAGCGATTAATATGTTAGAGCGAATGCATCTTCTTAATTCATATGTCTTATATGATGCGAATGCTTACGTTAAAACGTTCAATAGTCGAAGGGAATCAAGTATCGCTCTAGAAGAGAAAGCTCTTCAGTTAAGTGATTCAGCTACGTTAGAAGAATTAATTGCATTAAAAGTCGAGTGGGGGGAGACGGCGAATACGGTCATTGAACGGATTGAAGCAAATGATCGTGATGGGGCGGTCTCAATGATGCAAATCCAACTCGCACCGAAAGCTACCCAATTAATTGAAGGCTTTAAAACTGAAGCAGCTGAAAGTGAAGAGACAATTGCGATGCTCGGGGAAGACATGATTGATGCCAATGAATTAATGGTACAATCGGTGTTGATTTTAGGTGTGGTGACCGTTATCGTGTCCGTTGTTTTAGCGCTGGTCACAACAAAAGCTATTACAGTGCCAATTAAAAAGGTAACTGAGCGCATGCAAGCGATCGGTAAGGGAGAATTATACCACCCAGCCTTTGTAACGTCTTTAAAAGATGAAGCGGGACAACTTATGCTTGCGACGAATGACATGAACGCGCATATGCATGACTTGATTGAGGAACTAGAGAAGGTTTCTTCAACGGTCGGCAGTCAAAGTGACACCCTCACCGTCACAGCGGAAGAAGTAACCAATGGGACCGATCAAATCGCAGTCACCATGGGTGAGTTAGCTGAAGGTGCTGAATCACAAGCGATGCATGCGGCTGACTTATCAGAAGGCATGCAGTCATTTAATGAACAAGTGATGACGGCCTATCATAAAGGTGAAGCGGTGAATGAAGAGACACAAGAAGCCAGCCGGGTTGCGAATGAAGGACGCGCGGTCATGAGGCAAAATGTTGAACAGATGCAAGAAATTGACCGGGTGATTCACGCTTCTGTTGAACGAGTAGAAGTACTTGATCAATCATCGAAACAAATTTCATCGATGGTCAGTGTGATAGAAGATATTGCTGAACAAACGAATCTGTTGGCGCTTAATGCTTCTATAGAAGCAGCCCGAGCAGGTGAGCACGGGAAAGGCTTTAGTGTTGTGGCAGACGAAGTAAGAAAACTGGCTGAACAAGTCAGTACTTCAGTAAAAGATATTACCGGAACGGTAACGGATATCCAGCGTGAATCAGGCACGGTTCGAAAAGATTTGGAATCCGGTTATGAAGCGGTTCAATCAGGAGCGAAACAAATGGTTGAAACAGAGAAAATGTTCGAGCGGATTGATGAGGTTGTGAATCAATCAGCTAGTGGGATTGATGTGATTTCTCAGGCCTTAAATGATATGTCAGACCGAAGTAAACAACTATTGTCTAAACTTGAGGAAATCGCCTCTATTTCTGAACAGTCAGCAGCCGGTGTTGAAGAAACCTCTGCGTCCGTTCAGGAAGTGAGTGGATCGATGAATAATATAACGGCAGGTGCCGCGGAGTTATCCGGCTTGGTTGTACAAATGAAACGGATTGTTGAGCGATTTAAGCTGTAATACCGTCTTTTGATTCTATAGGAAAGGTGATAAAGCAGATGCTTTATCATCTTTTTTAAAATTTTAGATAGGTTTCTTTAGCCATATAGCTGTGAGATAAGTTATACTAGAAAGATAAGACTGAAAAAAAGGTAGGACTTAAATATGGATACAGATCAATTAGCAGCATCTGAACAAACTGAATCAAATGAACAAGCGAATACGGTCGTTAGAATTGAACAAGACGGTAAAACCTACATACTTATCGGAACAGCTCACGTGTCTAAAACAAGTGCAGATGAAGTAAAAGCAGTTATTGAGAGAGAACAACCGGATGCGGTATGTATTGAATTAGATGAACAACGCTATCAATCGATGATGGATAGCGATAAGTGGAAGAAGATGGACATCTTTAAAGTTATTAAAGATAAGAAAGCCACACTGTTATTAATGAACTTAGCGATTTCTTCTTTCCAAAAGCGGATGGCTAAGCAATTTAATATTGAGGCAGGTCAAGAGATGATGCAGGGTATTAAGTCGGCTGAGGATGTTGGCGCAGAACTTGTCCTTGCGGACCGTAATATCCAAATCACCTTCTCACGTATTTGGGGTAATGTTGGTACAAAAGGAAAGCTCATGTTACTTACACAAGTGATGGCCGGTATTTTTTCTAATGAATC
>JBNJFJ010000084.1:4990-8446 GCA_051746745.1 Bacillota bacterium
CCGATTACATCGCTTAATCCATTAATGGCCGCAGGTTGGGTCAGTGGACTTGTTCAAGCCTACGTGAAAAAACCAAAAGTGAGTGATTTTGAAGCGCTTAGTGATGATGTATATACCGTGAAGGGTTTTTGGCAAAATAAAGTGACGCGTATTTTGCTTGTCGTTATGTTAGCTAACTTAGGCTCAACACTCGGTACCATTATCGCGAGTACGGATGTCATTCGGTTATTCATTGAAAATATCTTTTAACACCTAGAAGTGAAGTGACGAAACAGTCCTAAGAAGTTTTTAATTCATAAGAAAAGCAGCACCGACATAGAAGATGGGGTGCTGCTTTTTTGAATGTTGCATACAAAAAAGAGGGGTTTTACGTCATTAAGTGAATATTATATTAAAAGTAGCCACGATTTAATGACGTCTGATTATCGTGTTAAATAAAGATTCACGGAGAACAAGTTAGTGAAAGCGTATACAAACTTTTTGATGGTAACAGGAGAATGTGTTGATTTTATGTGGTTTTCGTTGGAAGTGAAAAAAAGTTTGTTAAAAGGTTTGACAAATATATCGATACCCCTTATAGTATAGTCATACCCCGAGGGGTAAGTTAGAGAGGAGCGAATTTATGAATAAATTATACACATTCCCCCAACGTTATTTGATGATCAGTGTACCTTTAACTTTAATTATTGCTTTTATTGTTGGTACGATGGTTGACACGCGTGTTTTACAGCCGGTTGTCCTTTATGCGACGATTATCATGATCTACGCGACGATGATTGGGTTTAACTTTAAGCAACTTACATCAACGCAAGGCACGAAAGTATTGGTCTTTTCTATGATTATTAACTTTGCGATTGTACCTGTTATCGCATACCTACTAGGGGTAACGGTGTTAAGAGAGTATCCGGTTATGTTTGCGGGTCTTGCCTTATCGGCGTTATTGCCAACGAGTGGGATGACCATTTCATGGACCGCCCTTCACCAAGGTAACGTGCCAGCAGCAGTCAAGCTCACGATTTTTGGTTTGATTCTAGGTTCTTTACTCACACCGTGGTATTTACTGGCAATGGTTGGTCAATTGGTTGAAGTAAATATTCTTCAAACATTCCGTACCATTATTACCGTTGTATTTGTTCCAATGATTCTAGGGCATATTACCTTTAAGATTTTAATGAAGCGAATGACGATGCAAGAATTTAAAACCCGAGTAAAACCAGCGTTAGGTCCACTCAGTATTTGGGCGATGTTATTTATCGTATTTGTGAGTGTTAGTGCGCGAGCAAGTATGATTTTAAATAATTTAGAACTTATTCTTATTGCGACGGCTGTTCTCATTATTTTCTATGTGATCAACTTTGCAATCAGTACTTTCTTTGCGGTGAAATTCTTTGACCGCGGGGATGGGATTGCTCTTGTGAACGGGACAGTGTTACGTAACTTATCGATTGCGATTGGTTTAGCTGTTGCCTCATTTGGAGCGGAAGCCGCACTTATTGTGACGATTGCATTTGTTGTCCAGCAGCAAGGTATTGCTTTATATGGTAAACTAGCATTAAGTCGTTGGTTTAAAAAAGACCGACAAGAGGAAAGTAAAACAGTGAATAAGCCAGTTCAGGCTTAAATATATTATTATTTTTGAAAAGGATGGTATTAATTATGCAAAAAATGAAATTTAACGTAAGAGCAGAAAACGAAGGTTTAGCAATCACAGCAAAAACAGGAAAGCACGAAGTAGTTTTAGATGAAGGCGCACAAATGGGTGGTAAGGATTCAGGTCCTAACCCAATGCAAAACGTATTAGCTTCACTTGCTTCATGTGAAAACGTAACAGCACATATGGCGGCAAAGGAAATGGCATTCGATCTTCAAGGTCTTTCATTCAACATTTCAGGTTCATTTGACCCACGTGGTTTCATGGGTGATCCAAGCGTACGTCCATACTTCGAAGAAGTATCAATCGACGTAACAGTAACAACATCTGAATCAGATGCACGTATTAAAGAATTACAAGAAAAAGTAGAATCTCGTTGCCCTGTTTACACAATGTTCAAAGCAGCTGGCGTTGAGATGAACGACAACTGGGTTAAAGCGTAAGTTATAAATACAATCAAATGATTTCTACAATTAAGAAGTGGCCACTTAGGTGGTTGCTTCTTTTTTTGTTTTTTAACGTTAAAAATAGGGTAAAGCTAATAAGTAACAAAAGGAGGTTTTATTTATGCACATCTTAGTCTTATTTAGGCGAGACTTACGACTACTTGACCATCCAGCGCTCACAGAAGCCGCGCATGATGGAGAGATTATCAGTGGATACATAAAAAAAGAGACGCTCACGTCAGCTCATGACTACTGGGAACTTGCGCATGTCGGTAACGTGAAACAAGCCTTAAATAACGAAGGTGTACCGTTTCTATTAGGTGAAGGTGATGTGGTTGACCAAGTAAATGCGTGGTGTGAACGTTACGATCTTGATGCCGTTTACTTTAACCGGTCTTACTTACATGATGAGATTGAATTAGAAGACCGTTTGATTGAGACGCTTGAAGCTAAAGGGATACAGGTGAAACGTTTTGTTGGAGATGTTTTAGCTAAACCGGGGACGGTTTTAACAGGCAAGGGGGAGTATTATAAAGTCTTTACCCCGTTTTATAAAGCACTAAGACAAGAAAAGCTGATTCAACCTGTGAAAAAGCCGACGGCTTTTTCGGGCTTAGCTATTGAGTCAGCTGACATTTCGGTCGATGAACCCGCATGGTTTAAAAAACTGCTTGAACATTTCACCCCAGGAGAACAAGCGGCTCTCAAACAACTTGAGTCATTTTTACACGACGCCCTTAGTCGTTACTCAGAAGGGCGAGACCGTCCGGCGCGTGAGGATACTTCTCGTTTGTCTGTTTATTTATCTGTCGGCGCGATTAGTCCGCGGGTCATCTATCAAGCGGTAATGGCATATGATGAGGCTGGCCCAGGCGTCGACGGGGAAAAAGAAGCGTTTATTCGTCAACTGATGTGGCGAGATTTTAGTTATCAACAGCTTTATCAACATAAAGAGGCAGAAACGAAAGCGATGCGAGAAGAATTTGATCGGTTTAATTGGGAGAATAATAAGACAGAAATTGAACGTTGGAAACAAGGACAAACTGGTTATCCACTGGTGGATGCGGGGATGCGTGAGTTATACCAAACAGGCTACATGCATAACCGCGTCAGGATGGTTGTCGCCTCATTTTTAGTAAAGCATTTACTTGTTGATTGGCGCATTGGCCTTCAGTATTTTGAAGAGACGTTACTCGACCATGACCGGCAAAATAATGCGCTCGGTTGGCAATGGGTGATGGGGTCTGGTTTTGATGCGTCGCCGTATTTTAGAATTTTTAATCCGATCACCCAAGCCGAAAAGTTTGACCCTGAGGGTGACTATATTAAACGTTACGTGCCAGAATTAAAGCAACTTTC
>JBNJFJ010000085.1:0-8442 GCA_051746745.1 Bacillota bacterium
TTCTGGTTTACCATATAACTGATCTTTATGTGTCGGTTCATGATAGTAAAACGCGGTCGTTAGATTGCGCTGTGCTGCCTTCCAAATCTCATCCACCCAGGCTGGGTCTAACTCATAATTTTCTGGGTCTTCAAAATAGGTATCAATGATTTTACGGTAGACGTTAACGACGGTAGCGACATAGTGAATTGACTTCATTCGCCCTTCAATCTTCAGTGAGTCCACACCCGCTTCAATTAAGTCGGGTAAATGTTCAACCATACTTAAATCTTGTGAACTCATCGTATACATTTCATCTGCTTCATCAGAGACTTCTGTTGCATTATTTGTGCCGTCTTCAAATAAATCATATTTCCAGCGACAAGACTGGGCACATCCACCGCGGTTGGCATCACGCGCGGTCATATGGTTTGATAAGACGCAACGGCCTGAGTATGAAATACACATCGCCCCGTGAATAAACGCTTCAATTTCAATGTCAACTTTTTCTTTCATTTCACGAATTTCGTCAACTGAAACTTCACGCGCGAGTACGACCCGTGGAATCCCTTCATTTTTCCAAAATTCAGCTGTTTTCCAGTTCGCAATCGAGGCTTGGGTTGAAATGTGTACTTCTAAATCAGGTGCAGCTTCACGACAAGCTTGAATCAGGGCTGGGTCAGCTACGATGACCGCATGAATGCCAACCTCATATAACGTCTTAAAGTATTCATGCGCGCCTTCTAAGTTCTCATTATGCGCAATAATATTTGTTGCTACATAAACTTTTGAGCCGTATTTTTCCGCAAATGCGACCCCTTCACGCATTTCATCAAAGGTGAAGTTTCCTGCATTCGAGCGCAGGCCAAATTGTTTTCCACCGATATAAACGGCATCGGCCCCGTAATGAATCGCGAATTTTAACTTTTCTAAGTTACCTGCGGGTGCAAGTAATTCTGGTTTTCTTCTTGTGTTTTCCATCGTCCTTACCCCTTTTTAATAAATCTGTTCTTTGAAATAAAAACCTGTGTCAAGCTGACGGTCTTTCGGTTGAATATTAAAAATTGTTTGTTTAAAGCGCGCTTTTTTCATTTGATAGGCGGCTT
Organism: Bacillota bacterium; assembly: GCA_051746745.1. Taxonomy (GTDB): domain Bacteria; phylum Bacillota; class Bacilli; order Bacillales; family Amphibacillaceae; genus Halolactibacillus. Next base: position 1,086 of record JBNJFJ010000085.1, read on the forward strand.
CGTCTTCTAGACACGTATCAATCGCTTCTCGGTAAATCGACACAATCTGTTCGTTATAATCGGTTGATTTTAAGAGACCCTCGATTTTAAGTCCATCAATCTGACCTCTAAGAATCTCATCTAAATGATCAATCATCATTAAGTCAGATGTACTCATAATGTGTGTCCCGTTCACATCTTCAAAGATAGGATAATGCGTTTCTGATTTACGGTCTTCTTTAATAAAGCGCGAAACTTCTGGATCATAGTCACGCTCAATATGGTCATAGTAGTTCTTTACAAGTTTACGCTTGGACTGGAAAATACAGCTCATGCCGTGGACTTGAATATCAATGAAACAGTTGACATTGGCTTTAATTTCAATTGAAGCGTCTAAGCGCAACTCATTTGATAACGCCGCCCGCGTTGCCCCACGTTTATGCCAAAAGTTAAGGGTTTGATAGTTTGTTGATAAGGTAGCCGGGTTCCAAATCAATGGTAAGTCAAAATCTAAATCCTGAATGATTTGGAAAATTGCTTGGTCACCTGCCACAATGCCGTCGACACCAATCTCTTTTAAGGCGGTTAAGTAGTCAGGCAAATCACGTAAGTGATCATTATGATAGATGGCGTTGACCATCACATAGATTTTCTTATTGAGCGGTTTAGCAAAGTTCACAGCCGCTTCGATATCTTCTAATGTAAAATCACCCGCGACGCGGTTACCGAATTGTTGATGCCCAACAAAGACGGCGTCAGCACCAGCTGTTAAAACACGCGTTAATTCATCCATGTCTTTAGCGGTCGCTTGTAATTCTGGTTGATAGTTTGTCATGTTTGTCACCTCTAAAAATACAGTCTATGGCTAATTATAAAGGTTTCACACAAAAATGATGTGACATTTATCACACCTAAACGTACTTTTTATTATAAATACTATATTTAAGCGGTTACAACGATTCCCATCGTTTTATTGTCGTATTTAGCGGGTATTACATCTATATAACTGCAGACAATAACTATTTAAGCAACACCAGTAAGAAAGGAGTGTTTGGATGGGAAAACTACATGCGCACGTCATCGTTCATGGCCGTGTCCAAGGGGTTGGTTTTCGCTACATGACCGAAATGAAAGCAAATGAGATTGGTGTGTTTGGTTATGTGAAAAACTTATCTGATGGCACGGTTGAAACAGAAATAGAAGGGGAAGCGAGTAAAGTCTATCAACTTATTGATGAATTAAAAAGTGGCATCAGCCCTTCTGCTAAAGTGACCGATGTCGATGTTGAGGTGACCGAAGACTTGACCGGTTACAACCGGTTCCGGACAACATATTAATAGAAAAGTAAACAGCCGCTTTTTTGCCTCACGGTGAGTTTTAAAAAAAGGCTTGTCTTTTTATCCTTTGAGAAAAAGGTCGTAAGCGCGTGGCTTACGACCTTTTTTGTTACCCTTCATTTTCTTCAAAGAAACGACGGTTAAGAGCGATATACTCCTGTTCTGATTCTGGTACTTCATCTTCCATGAAAATCGCATCCACAGGACAGACTGCTTCACATGCCCCGCAATCAATACAAATATCCGGGTCAATGTAGTACATGTCTTTACCTTCTTCTATACAATCTACAGGACACACTTCTTGGCATTCGCCTGCTTTCTCATCAATACATGCCGATGTAATTACAAAAGCCATTTGTTTTCCTCCTCTTCGATGTTGACTCAATTTATTACCAAACGTGTTTTAGTTCTTGATGGTCGCCATCAATATGGATAATAAACACGTCAGGATTCTTTAGTACTTGCCAATCTTTAAAGTTAAAATCAGGATTAATTTCATGTAGGTAAAGGGCGAGTAAATGACCATGCGTCACAACGACAAGTGGGGCATCTTCTTCACTATACTCATCAATGACTTGTTTGAAACGACAAAGGGCATCTTTTGCGGATTCCCCGCCTGGGAGTTTATAATCTGGGTCACTAAAAGACGCTTTTACGACGCCGATATAATCATCCACAGGTTGATCACTCAACACCTGTTCTTGAAGACGTGTGTCTTTTATCACCTCAAGATTATGTTGTCTCGCATAAGGACGCACCGTTTCTACAGCACGCATATATGGACTTGATACCAACTTTTCTGGTTTCAATCCTTCTTTTTCTAAGTATTCAGCTAAGCGTCGTGCTTGATTCACACCTAAATTAGTCAGCGGTGAATCTTTATGCTTACCTTCTGCGTGGCAATGTCGAATGAGTATCAGTTGTTTCATGTGATCATCTCCCCCTGAGGCTAGTATCATTAAAAACGTTCTTACCTAAACTATTACCTTAAATTGACCCTGGAAAACCACCTTTATGCATTTTTCTCAGAAAAATATTCTTTTCTGAATCCACCGATGCGATTGGAGTTATCTATGATGAAATAGAATTCATCCGTTTCATTTTTCACTTCATAGTCTTTGCCTGGTGTTAACATCTTGTCCACCACAAACTTTTTCGCATCGGCATGGACACAACGAATCGTTTTAATCGTCTCGCGCTCTTCCCAATCTTTATGAATCACAAGCTGTCTCTCCTTTATCTCAATAAACTTCTGTTCTAGTTTATCACGTTTTGTCAGAAAAGATAAGGCTATTTCACCGCGTTTTTGACTTTAAGCTCTATCCCCCTAAAACTTATTACCCTTGCCATATGTAGCGCTCTGTTTGTAGCGGGTAACCAAATACCTCATCAACAAAAGCCGTATCATATTTAAAGCCGTGTTTCCTATAAAAATGAACCGCGGAATCATTGCCTTTTTCAACCTCGACGGTTACTGTCTTAGGTTGGTTGCGCCTGATATAGGCATTAAAAAGCAGTGAACCGATACCTTTATGCAAGGCGTCAGGATTCAGGTACAACGCATAAAGAATAGTATCTGGCTGATTGTTTGAACCATCTAAAAAGCCAATCACGTGGTGATCTCTCGTGGCGACGAACACGGTGTGATGGTTGATTCTGTTGGTGAGTTGGTCGTGATGATAGAAAGCTTCAATACATTGATTGATCACGCGCTCTGGGATTAACTTTTTATATGTGTGATGCCAACTATCCCGCGCAACTTGTTGAATCGCTGGAATATCTGCTTCATTTGCTTGTCTAATCTTGATCATACTCATGACCTCCATCTTCAAACGACGTTATTTTTAAAAATGATTGCACCTTTACACGGGCCTTGTTTCTTCATCCTATTAAAAAATACCGCCGCCTTAAGCACATAGGTGCCTTGAGGCGGCGGTCTATCGGTTAACTGTTTATCTAGTCAAAGAGACTCAAGTATTCGCCGTAACCCTCTTTATCTAAATCTTCTTTCTTCACAAACCGCAGCGCCGCTGAATTAATGCAATAGCGACTGCCACCTTGGTCTTTTGGTCCATCATCAAACACGTGACCTAAATGTGAGTCAGCTTGTTTAGACCGAATTTCAATTCGACGCATCCCGTGACTCGTATCCATGTTCTCTTCAAGTCGTTCACGACTAAGCGGACGAGTAAAGCTTGGCCAACCACAACCGGCATCGTATTGATCCGTCGTTGAAAAGAGTGGTTCACCACTGACGATATCAACATAAATGCCATCTTTGTCATTGACGTAGTACGCATTTTGAAACGGAGGTTCTGTCCCGTTTTCTTGGGTGACGTGATACTGCATGTCGGTCAAACGTTGTTTAAGCTCTGCTTGGTCCGGTTGTTGTTGCCACGTTTTATCAATAAAGTCTGCGCGTCCGGAACCTTTTTTATAGAGACGATAATGGAAGCGGTGCTTTTTATAGTAATCTTGGTGTTTGTCTTCTGCTGGATAAAAGGTAGACGCTTTACGAATCTCCGTCACCACTGGCTGTTTAAAGACACCAGAAGCATCTAACTGTTGTTTAGACTGTTCCGCCAATCTTTTTTGTTCATCGTTATGATAAAAAATAGCCGTTCGATAGGATTCTCCGCGGTCATGGAATTGCCCACCATCATCCGTTGGGTCGATTTGACGCCAGAATAACGCCAACAGTTTCTCATATGGAAATACATCCGGGTCATACGTAATTTGAACCGCTTCAACATGACCGGTTGTGTCGGAACAAACTTCCTCATACGTTGGATTTTCTGTATGGCCACCGGTATAGCCAGAGACGATTTTTTCAATGCCGGGTTGTTCATCGAATGGTTCAACCATACACCAGAAACAACCTCCCGCAAATGTTGCGATTTGATTTGTCATCTTCATCCCACCTTTTAGTTACAGTGTACGGCGAAAACGGCCTTCAATCAACTATTACGCACTTGGTTTGTGTTTATCTAAATATACAGTGCCGGACTATTGGCGCTGGCGATTTCTTCAAAGGCATCGATTGTCAAACAACTCGGGTGTTTATGTTCGATTGATGTGACTGGTTCAAGCGGGCCCGTTTCACCTTCATGATTCGTCTCAGACAGGGGTTCAGATAAAAAGTTCAGTTGTTTCGGTCGATCTGCCTCTTGCGTTTTTGCCGGTAACTTGGACGCTTTTTCCGCCGGTTTATCATCAGACTTAAATACTTGAATTAACTCTGGCAAACTCTTTAACAGTGGCCCGTATTGTTTAATATAGGGGACAAACGATTGGGTCGTCTTTAATACGTGTTGGAGCTGGTCTAAATATTGTGGTAAATCCTTTAATTGTTTCGTGATTTGGGAGGGACTGGTCATATTCGTGAGTGTTTTTGGTTTCGTAAACTTCTCTATTTGTGGTTGGTAAGGATAGTAGTATGGCGGATAAGATATATACGGTCCGTTTGGGTAATAAGCACACATAGTTTCACCTCATTATTTCCTTTTACCTTACTATATGCATGCGCCAAGAGAAACGTCCCACTTCTGGTTGACGAGGATTAATGAACAATCTTAAGAGGCACAGCCTGTATCCTGAATAGATAAAAACGGGGAAATGAAGGAGGAAATGAAAAAGGTTATTTCCCGGGCAAGCGCAGGAAATAACCTTTTTTGACATAACACGTTGTTAATGGCTTAATTTACACTATAAAGCGACACAAGTTGATAAAGGATCTCGGTTTTATTTTCCGTAAAGGTTAATGATTTAATTTCCCCAAAACCGATTTGGTCAGAAGTTTGGTGTCGTCTAATTTCAATCCGTTCATGCAGTGGATATAAACGATACCCTTCAAGTGTTAACGTAAAGTGATTGTCTTCTTCTTCAAGTCGACGCTCTTTTCCTTCCGTTACTAATGTCCATTCTAATGATAATGGCATACTCATGTAAATCCCTCATTTCTATTCAATCGATAGTTAAAAGCTAAAGGCCGCATCAGACCCATTGGGCGATGTGGTTATTTCTAGTTTAGCATAAATTTCTTCTTTTAGTTGCGGGACGTGCGATATTATTCCTAAAATGCGGTTTTTCTGACTCAAACCTTTTAATGTATTGATGGCTTGTTCTAATGAAATATCGTCTAGTGTACCAAACCCTTCATCGATAAATAACGTATCCAGCTGAATCCCGCCACTATAGGCTTGTACAACATCGGCCATACCGAGCGCTAAACTGAGCGAAGCTTTAAACCCTTCCCCGCCTGATAACGTTTTTACTGATCGTACTTTTGACGTATGATGATCAATCACTTCTAAGTCTAAGCCACTTTGGGCCCCGCGTTTGGCGATTTCGTGACTACGTCTTAGTTGATAGCGATAATCGGTTAATTCGACTAACCGCTGGTTTGCTTTAACGAGAATATCATCTAAAAAGCTCGATAAGACAAATCGCTCAAACGATAACTTCAGATGGTTATCCCCGCGACTTAAGTCTGCGATCTTTTTGATTGTCTGATACTGTTGTTCGGCCCTTTTAATCGTGTCTAACTGTTTGTTTACTTTCTTTTCGACATGCATCATTAAATCAAGTGATTCTTCCAGTCGCGTCGTTTCTTTTACGAGCGTGTTATAACGCTCATCAAGTGCTGAAAGTTCCGCTTTAAGCGGAGCGATCTCTGGTTTTTCTTGATCAGCGATGCGATCTGTCAAGGTGTTAAGGTGGACCGCTAACGTTTGTCTGGCCTCGTCAAAGGTTTGGATCTCGCGTTTTAATTTTTCCCTCACATCACTTGGTTGACGCGCCGTTAAAAAAGCGGCTTCACTGTCAAAGGCTGAGTCAATTAACTGTTGTTGAAACGCTGTCTGTCGTTCGGTTTCTTTGTCACGTAGTTCCGTTAAATAACGGTCAAGACTACTTAGCTGTGTGTCTAACGTCTGTTTATCAGTTTCAAGCTTACGTCTTTTCTTATCGGCATGTTCATATTCAGTTTCGAATGTTTTGAGCTTTATTTGTTTGTCTTTAAACTGAGCGTCAAATTGGCTAAATGTCAGCTTGTCTATCGGTAAGCGTTGTTTTAATAGCTCACATTCGGTTTCCACCTTCTGAAAGGCTGCTTTTTCTGTTGTGATTGTCTCCTTCAGTTCGTTTATTTCCTTGTCTAAGTGATGCTGTTGTTTTGTTTCTTTTTCAACTGTCATTGCTAGTTCCGTTAGATGACGCTTTTTTTCTTCGTAGCGTTTGACTTCTTGTTTTACGGCCGTTAGCTGAGCGTCACGTTCCTGAATCCACGCTTTTAATGTTGACACCTCAGGCGTAGACGTATGATCTTCTGATATATCTTTTAGTAAAGCGTCGACTTTTTCCCGTTGGTACGCGCCCTTTAATTTTAGCTCCGCTACATCCGCTTGTTTTTGTCTTAGTGCTTGTTCTTTTTGTTCACGGTCAGTCTTTACCGCTTCTAATACCGCATCAGACACAAGCGCTACTTGTGTGTGTTCTGTGCCTGGATGATTGGTCGAACCACAGACAGGACAAGGTTCTCCGCTGGATAACGCTTCTTTAAGCCGGTAAGCGTAACCATCGCGCCAGCGCTTGTCGGTTTCTGTTTCTTGTTGCTTTGCTGTCTCAACAGCTATTTCAAAAGATTTAAGCTCGGCTTGTTCGTCCTTATAGGTTTTTCTTAATGTCATGAGCGTTTGAGCCGCTGTTTTTGCCTCTGTTAATTTTTTAAGTGCCGCCGCTTGTTTTTCTTGTTCACTCACAGCTTTTAAGTAGCTCGCTTCTGTTTCATGGCGCGCGTTTAGAGTCGCTTCCTTTTCTTTTATCGCAGTAGCTAAGGCGGATAAGCTTGCCTCTTTCTCTTCATACGTTGCTGTCAGTTTACGTAAGTGATTGTCTTGTTCTTTTAAGCTTGCTGTCTTTTTTTCATAGGTTTGCCAATCTTCTAATTGTTGTTCGGCTTGTTTTAATTCGTCCTTTACCGAAGCAAATCGATCGACTTGTTTGTGTAAGCGATCAAACTCGGCTTGTTGTTCATGAAAGGC
>JBNJFJ010000086.1:0-8424 GCA_051746745.1 Bacillota bacterium
CTATGCTTAGTTGAACGAGCATGGGTCGCCTTTAGGGTGTCCTTATGGAATCCCCTTCCTCAAACATTCGTGAGAATGTTAGGTGGGGGTAGTTCAATGTAGACAATGTACGGACCTTCTATTGCGCGGTCAACTGATGTATGACGCCTTGCGATCAGCGTGCCGGGTCCTTCGGCTATAAATTTACCTGTTTTCGGATCAATTTCATTGACGTAAATACCGCCAAAGAAAGAGCCAAATACCATATAGACTTTCCCTTCTGGTGTAAAGGTAATATTAGGATCAATCGCATTCGGTCCATCTGTTTCTGCTTCTGATTTATAGACCAGCCCTAAATCTTGATAGGGACCTATTACCGAATCACTCACCGCAACACCGATGAACGATTGGGTTTTGCCAAATTGACTCGCCGCATAATACAGATAAAATTTACCGTGCATTTTCACGACTTCCGGGGCCCAAAGACCTTTGGCCTCAGTCCAGTCATACGCCTCTTTTGGTACCCCGTCACTAAAGGCCCGGCCGACAAAGCGCCAATGAATTAAATCTGATGATTCCCTAATTTGAATCCCCGCTTTAAAGTGATCTTTTCCTCCTGTATCGGTTGAAAAGACATAATACCTATCCCCTTCCTTAATAATCGCCGGGTCATGCGCCCCGTAACCGCCCCACTCCGTTTCATCTTTCATCACATCAGGATCAAACGGGACATCTTTCGGTAAATAATCTTTCTTAATCAATACCATCAACCTCTTCTCTTATTTATAAATATGTATGTCAAAGCGTTGAAACGCTTACATTTTAGGTGTAAAAATAGCCGCAACGATGGTTACGGCTAAATTAAATAATTAAGGAACATCCTACATTAATGTTTCGGTTTGGCTGTCGATGAGCGTTCCACAAGCACAGGATCAAACACAACGGATTCCATTGGTTCTTCCTTCTTTTTCTGTGTGCCACTTTGGTCTTTCACTAAATCTAGAATCATCTTAGCTGCGACTTCCCCTAACTCACTTTGTGGGTGTTTAACTGTCGTTAATTTTACTTCTGAGACTTCCGCAAGGAAGGAGTCGTCAAAGCCAATAATCGATAAATCTTCAGGAATCGATAAGCCTTTCTCACGCACAATATCAAGTAAGGCAATCGCCAGTTCATCGTTATAACAAACAAGCCCTGTTGGTCGTTCTTTTTCAGGTAGTGCCAATAACTTCTCAAGCTCCGCTTGTGGGTGATGGTATTTCCCTTCTGTGTTATACAGAATGATATTATTAGGGTTAATACTTAAGCCATTTTTGCGGTGAGCTTTTAAGTACCCTTTCATCCGCTTTGAACCTTGCCCATCATCATTTTTAAAGAATCCAACAATATTCGTATGACCAAGTTCAATTAAGTGTTCCGTTTGAAGGAAACCACCTTGTTCATCATTTAAGGTAATGCTTAACGGTTCGAGTTCATCATAGAAGGAGTTAATCATAATATAAGGAATGTTTTGACGTTCCAAGTTTAAATAATAATTAATGTTTGGATTACTCATCGCACTCCTAGTCGGTTCGACAATGACACCATCAAAATGTTGGGTCAAGATTTTCTCTAAGAACCGGCGTTCATTATCATGGTCGTTATTTGTACTAAATAAACTCACGTGATAACCTTGTTGACTTAAGTAAGACTCCGCTCCGCGAATAATCGACGGGAAGATATAATCTGAAATGTACGTTGTAATAATCGCAATATTTTTTTGGTTTTTGACAAGTTTAGATTCCTCTTCTTTTGAGCGATCCGCACAAAAAGTCCCTGCACCTTGTTCACGGTATAGCCATCCTTGGTTCACTAATTCACCGATTGCTAAGCGCACGGTATGACGACTGACACCGAATTGTTTCATTAACTCACTCTCTGAACTAATTTTCTGATGAGGTTGAAAAGTCCCATCTAAAATCTTTGATTTAATCGCTTGTTTGACAATACTATATTTTGTCTGCATAAGTTACACCTCTTACATTCTTTTGACTTATTAATCTATTTCTAGTTTAACATAAACTCATCTGGAATTAGTCAGAAATGCGCCAAAATGATTGAGTTTTTCATAACATGTTAAAAACATCCAGTTATTATGTTGTTCGAGGAAACATACGGATATGCTTCCTCTATAACAAAACAACGTAAAAGGGGATAAGAGACACGCGGGGGACGTAATCTCTTTTTATATGGTAACCAACTTATTAGCGAAAAATAGCTTCATTCCATTTCAATTCATTTTTGAATTGACGTAAATTCAAGTCTTGATCAATGACCACGACTTCAATATCGGTCATTTCCGCAAAATCAACCAGCTGTTCGGTCGTTACGGTAAATGATAGCACCGTATGGTGCGCTCCTCCGGCGTAAACCCAAGCAGCGGTTGCTTCACTTAAATTCGGCTCAGGCTTCCATAACACTTTTGCGACCGGTAAGTGTGGCGTCTCAATTTTCGGTTGTTCCGCTTTAATTTCGTTAATGACTAAACGGTAACGGCCACCTAATTCAATTAATGAGGCATTAATTGCCTCGCCACCTTGACCATCAAATACAAGTCGCGCTGGGTCTTCTTTGCCACCAATACCAAGTGGGTTGACGACAATTCTAGGCTTGGTCGCACTCACGGTTGGGCAAATCTCTAACATATGTGAGCCGAGAATCATTTCATTACCCGGTTCTAAGTGATACGTATAATCTTCCATGAAGGTCGTCGATTTATTATCCGACATAATTTTCATTAAACGCGTTAAAGCAGCCGTGCGCCAGTCACCTTCACCCGCAAATCCATAGCCTTCGGCCATGAGACGTTGACAAGCCAGACCTGGTAATTGTTTCATACCATGTAAGTCTTCAAAGTTTGTCGTGAAGGCATTATAGTTACCTTTACTCAGGAACGATTTTAATGCCAGTTCAACTTTCGCTTGATAACGAATTGATTCATAGACGTCACCTTTTTCTTTTACTGCCTCAGGTAAGTCATACAGTGTTTCATATTCCTTACAGAGTGCATCAAGCGCTTCATCTGATACTTGATTAATCTCTTCGACTAAATCACCGATGCCGTAATAATCGACGGTCCAGCCAAATTTAATTTGCGCTTCAATCTTATCGCCATCTGTCACGGCGACGTTACGCATGTTGTCACCAAAACGAGCGACACGGATATTCGTGCCTTCTTTAACGCCAATCGCTACTTTCATCCATGAAGCAATTTGTTTTAAGATCGCTTCATTTTTCCAATGACCCACAATCACCTTCCGTCCTAAACCTAAACGCGTACCGATAAAACCATACTCACGGTCACCGTGTGCCGCTTGGTTTGTGTTCATAAAGTCCATATCGATGGAATCCCAAGGGATATCGCGATTATATTGGGTATGGAAGTGAAGGAGTGGTGTTTGAAGTGCCTTTAATCCCGCAATCCATGATTTTGCTGGTGAGAACGTGTGCATCCACGTAATAACACCGGCACATTCCTTACTATTGTTCGCATCAAGCGCTAGCTGATGAATACTATCCGCCGTTGTCACAACCTCTTTAAATTCTACGTTAAACGGCAGAAGACCTGACTCATTTAATCCTTTGACGACTGCTTTTGAATTATCAGCCACTTCAATTAATGTTTCTTCGCCGTATAACGGCTGAGAACCTGTCACAAACCAAAAAGTGTACGGTTTTGTTTTTAACATCGTTCATTCCTCCAATAAGTGTTTTTAGATAACTTCTATTTAATTTTGCCCGTAATAGGCATTTTTTCCGTGTTTACGCAAATAATGTTTATCAAGTAATGTCTGCTGCATATCTCTAGTGTCTCCATTGATTTGGTAGGTTCTAAGAGCCATTTTTGCGACTTCTTCTAGCACGACCGCGTTATGAACCGCTTCTTCCGGGTCTTTCCCCCAGTTAAAAGGTGCGTGCGAATGAACAAGGACACTCGGGACCATGAGGGGATCACGATACTTAAACGTCTCCACAATCACATGACCTGTTTCCTTTTCATATTCACCTTTAATCTCCGCTTCAGTCATCCGACGCGTACAGGGAATTTCACCATAGAAGTAATCACCATGGGTTGTACCAAGCGCTGGGACCTCTCGACCTGCTTGAGCCCAACTCGTTGCCCACGGAGAATGCGTGTGGACGACACCACCGATGCCTTCAAAGTTTTTATAAAGTACTAAGTGTGTCGGTGTATCAGATGAAGGTTTTTTATCTCCTTCAACCACATTGCCTTCTAAATCCACGACAACTAAATCATCGATTGTCATCTCGCTATAAGGCACACCGCTCGGTTTAATCACAACGAGACCCGATCCTTTATCGTAACCGCTTACATTGCCCCATGTAAACGTCACTAAACCATATTGAGGTAGGTCAAGGTTTGCTTTTAACACTTGTTCTTTTAATGCCTCTAACATATTTCCATCAACACCTTCCTAAGTTAAAATCCTTGTACGGATGTTTAATACCACACTCTTATATTAATATAATTCGTACGTACAATCAAGAAGGAATAATAAAATATTCGTAAAAACTTAAAAAAACCAAGAAAAACCTTTATTTATCAAGGTTTTTCTTGGTTATCACTTCTGTATCATTGTGTTTTTTCGTATCTATATAGGTGATTTTCAGACAAGTCATCAAAATATATAGACGACATGTTAATCAATAAGTACAGTAAAATCCATCTTTATTCATTGGTTGAACGAATATAACTTATTTTTCATGACCACATCACCATACAGGTAGCTTTTCGCCTAACCTCAATTAGACTAGCGAGACAATATAACGACCTTTTGCCCCACCAGACAAAATCCGCGGCAGTTTCTCACTTAATTCATCTAGCGTAATTACCTCATGACCAATTTGGTTGAATTGTTGATCTGAGAGTTTATAATCGGTAGCTAAACGTTGCCACATCTCTTTTCGCTTGGCAATTGGACAATAGACAGAATCAATCCCAGCTAAGTGTATCCCGCGTAAGATAAACGGATAAACCGTTGCGGGTACTTTGACTCCTGCCGTTAACCCACTGAGACTAACTGTTCCGTTATACTTCACTTTAGTAAGGACACGAGAAAGCACGTCACCACCTGCGACTTCAACCGCACCACTATACTGTTCACGGTCTAATACGCGTTGTTTCTCATTCATAAACGTTTCACGGTCAACGATTGATTCTGCCCCGAGTGTCATTAACCAGTCATGCATCTCGCTTTTCCCTGTCATTGCCGCGACACGGTAACCTAAGTTGTTTAAGATGGCGGTTGACACAGAACCGACCCCACCTGTTGCGCCGGTCACAAGAACCGGAAGCGCTTGGTCTATTTGATGTTGTTCTAACTGATCAACAGAAAGTGCCGCTGTTAAGCCGGCCGTTCCTAAAATCATCGCTTGTTTTAATGTTAATCCATCAGGCAGTGGCACGACCCATTCCGCTTTGACGCGCTGATATTCACTAAAGCCACCATCATGACTAACGCCTAGTTCATAACTGGTGACAATCACCTCGTCGCCGACTGAAAAACGGTCATCGATTGACTCAACCACCTCACCAGCTAAATCAATTCCAGGTGTAAACGGGTATTGTTTCACGATTGGTGACTTGGTCATATTCGCCATCGCATCTTTATAGTTAATCCCTGAGTAATGAACTTTGACTAAGACTTCCCCTTCTGGTAAATCTGTTTCCGTTAACGTTTGCACGGAGCCAACAATCTCGTCATTGACTTGTTCTAGTCGGTACGCTTTGAAATTTTTCATTGTTTTCCCTCTTTTCATTGTCTATCCAAACAGTGTGCATTGTGCATGCTTTCACTTTATCACTCAAGACTTTCATATGTAAAGCAATCCATAATATATCCTCATAAATTTAACATTTTTAAAAGTCGCAGACACAAAAAAAGCCCATATAGGCATACCCATATGAGCTGATATCAATCATTATTTTAATAGCCAGCTAGTGTTCTTGAGATGTTTAGACAAAGAGATCATGAATCACACGGAGCGCTTTATTCATTTCTTCTTCTGTCGTCGTTAATGGTGGTAAGATCCTTAACACATTAGGTCCTGCCATCACAAACAGCGTCTGCATATCTTCTCTGGCCTTATTTACATAATCAATCGCCGGTTCCGTTAGTTCTAAACCAATTAAAAATCCACTTGCGCGGACTGTTTTAATGATTGGACTCGCCTCTTTTATTTGGTTTAGCCCAGTAATAAAGTCATCGGCTTTTTGGGTCACTTCTGATAAAAAGCCAGGCACAAGTATGGCTTGTAAGGTCGCAAGACCTGCCGTTGTCACAAGAGGGTTCCCACCAAAGGTCGAGCCATGTGTGCCTTTTGAGAAAGCTTTAGCTACCTCCGCTTTTGCCAGTAGTGCGCCAATCGGAAAACCAGAAGCCAAGCCTTTGGCGGACGTTAAAATATCAGGTTCGAAGCCGTATTGTTCATACAAGTAAAGCGTCCCCGTTCGGCCGACGCCGGTCTGAATTTCATCCACGATGACTAACACACCTGCTGCTTGACACTTTTCAACCAAGTCTTGCACCCACACTGTCTCAGCGGGAATAACCCCACCTTCCCCTTGGGTTAGCTCTAACATAACCGCCGCTGTCTCGTCATGAATAAGATCATCCAGCGCCTCGATATCGTTATAAGGTAAATAACGAAAGCCTGGCATATGCGGGGTGAATCCGTCTTGAATTTTTTCTTGGCCTGTCGCCTTTAACGTTGCCAATGTACGGCCGTGGAACGATTGTTTAAAGGTCACAATCTCATATCGGTTCGTTGCTTTTATTTTTTGTTGGTAGCGTCTCGCGAGCTTGATCGCCCCTTCATTCGCTTCCGCCCCGCTGTTACCGAAAAATACTTGATCAAAGACCGTATGTTCAGTCAGAAGCTTTGCTAATGCTTCTTGTGGTTTAATGTGATATAGATTAGAGACATGCCACAAGTTATTTAATTGTTGTTCGACTGCCCGCTGGACACTTGGTGGCCGGTGACCAAGGTTACACGTCGCAATTCCAGCTGTATAATCTAAATATTTAGTACCCGCGTCATCATAAACATAAGAACCTTCTCCGTGCGTTAACGTAATCGGAAAGCGGCCATATGTTTCCATAACCGGACTTATCGTTGTTGCGTTAGACATAAGACACCTCACTTAATGTAATCCGGGTACCGACAGCTTCTCCAGCGATGAATTGATGGACAGCCTTTTCCTCTAACCCACTCACAATCGCCACTTCTGGTACCCCTTTTTCTAAGGCGTTAAGCGCCGACTGGACTTTTGGAATCATCCCGCCATAAATCGTCCCCGCGTCAATCAATGTCTCAATCTCTTTAGGACATAAGTGGTGTAAGACGTGATTGTCTTGTTTCACACCTGGTATGTCACTAATAAACAGGAGCGGTGCGGATAAACGCTCCGCAATCGCGGCTGCGGCCATATCAGCATTGACATTGTAGCGCTGGGCATCGTTACCGAGTGCTAATGGTGAAATGACCGGAATATACCCATTCGTTGATAAGGTCGTTAAGAAGTCATGGTTCACATCAGTCACCTCTCCGACATAACCGATTTGGGAGGCTTTCTTTACCGGTATGGCTTTTAATAAGCCACCATCGACTCCGCTTATTCCCATAACTTTATCGTTGTATTGTGAGAGTTTACGGACGATTTGTTTATTGACAGCCCCACTTAAAACCATTTCAACAACATCTAGTACTTCATTCGTTGTCACCCGTAAACCATCGACAAAGGTTGACGTGACATTTAATTGTTTTAATTTTGAAGAAATCATTGGGCCACCTCCGTGCACAATCACAGGCGCAACATCATGAGTAGCCTTTAGCGCACCAAGCATCTTAAAGAATGATTCCGGTAACTCATCGACAATACTGCCGCCACATTTAAACACAATCGTCTGCATTATAACTCCCCCTTTACGTCCGGTAAGACGCATTTATTCTGACGTACTCATAACTTAAGTCACAACCCCAACCGCAAGCTTCACCAGGTCCCTCACCGACATTGACATCGATTTTGACATCGGTTTGTTGTAAATATTGTTTTGCCTCTTCTTCACTAAATGAGACCGGTACACCGTGATTGACAACCATAATCTCACCTAACTTCACACTGACCTGATTCGGATCAATCGGTTCACCGCTATAACCAACGGCGGTAATAATCCGGC
This sequence comes from Bacillota bacterium, assembly GCA_051746745.1. GTDB lineage: Bacteria > Bacillota > Bacilli > Bacillales > Amphibacillaceae > Halolactibacillus. The sequence goes on from JBNJFJ010000086.1 coordinate 8,220, forward strand.
CCCAATTCGCATCCGCACCGTGAATCGCTGTTTTGACTAAGTTAGATGAAATCACCGCTTTTCCTATCTTTTGGGCACTTTCATCATGTGCGGTCCCTGTCACATGGACTTCGATCAGTTTCGTTGCGCCCTCACCGTCTCTTGCGATTTCTTTTGCGAGCGTTTGGCACACATAGGTGAGTGCTTCTTCAAACAGTGGGTAATC
>JBNJFJ010000087.1:0-8407 GCA_051746745.1 Bacillota bacterium
GGTAGCTCGTATCTTCGGCAAGGTCTTCTTTTGTTTTTGGTACAGTGAGAGTTAAGACACCGTTTTTAAATGTGCCAGTAATTTTTGATTCATCAACGTCCCCAACAAAAAACTGACGTTTGAATGAACCGGTTGAACGTTCTCTGCGGACATAGTCTTCTTCTTCAACATTGACTTCTGCTTCACGTGTCGCTTCAATTGTAAGATAATGATCTTTATACTCTACAACCACATCTTCCTTGTTGAAGCCCGGAAGTTCGGCATCAATTTCATAATGATCTTTTTTGTCTTTCACATCGACTTTTGGAAGATCATGTTTGCCGAACGAGAAAAGTTCACGGTCACGATCGAAAAATCGTGGCATTAAATCGAAGACATCATCTTTTTTCGGAAATAAGCTGCCCACTGTTATCGCCTCCTTTTTACTCACCCCCTGCCAATATTATTATTCCACGTGTACGAAATTTGAAACACAAAAAAGCACTTGTTTATAATTTTGTACTATAAACAAGTACTTTTGAAACATAATATGCGTTATCGAGTTAGTAGTCATTTATAAAAAAATCCCCGATAGATTTACTTATTTTCATAAAGTCTAAATTTTTGCCATGGTTCTATTAAATCCAGCAAAAATAGTTCGTTTTCATCTACGTGGCCGATGACATTCGTCTTACCTGAATTGCTCATGTTTTTGAGTGCAATTTGTAACTCTCCTGCATAATGTGCGTAGAGACTACTATCAATTAATATATCTCCTCGTTTTATTTCTTTAGGATTAAAGACTTCAAAATTATGTCCTTTATATTTTACTCGACTTTGGGTTGAACGAATAAGATATTCAGAAACATCTCCACGGTTAAAGTGAAATTCCTCAAGTGCGATTTTTCTTTCAAGTGATGGAATATCATCATTTAAATGAACTTTTAACTTTAATAATTCAGGATCTAATAAAGATAAGGATTTTAATTCTTCCTCTGAAGCAAAAGCGTTGGCAATAAGAACATCATCAATGAGTCCTGTTTGGAAAAGGTGTTTAGCTTGAACATCGATTGGTAAGGTGCGATGGTCTTCTAATGTACAAAGACCTTCTTGAACAGGCCATGGACCAATTGACGCATTTTGTGAATTTACAAATGCAGCTGTTTTCAACCCTAATGTTTTAAACTGCTCAGAAGTCTTTATAAAATGTTCCAATGATAAACCAGCATAGCGATGGGGATAAAAATTATGACAGCCAATAATATTCTTCATATTCGGCTTATATTTCATGACATTATCAATATAACGTGCGCCTGTACTCATATTTACTTCAATCTTCAAATCGTGTGGATTGAATGTCATAATTGATTCCTCATTACCAGAATAACTGACATCTAAACGAATGCCACTAGCTCCTGTTTCTTTAAAAAAGGAAAGATCCTTATAGGAAATATCTAATTCTTCAAATACGCGAGGACTGACATCTAATATTGTTTCCATACCTAAACTATTACCGTGTTCTATTATGCCTTTAAATTCTTTAATAATCTCTTCTTTTGGTTTATTAACAGATAAAAGGCATGTAAAAATACGTTTGAAACCATATTTTGCTGCTAAATTCATATAATCAATATTATCTTCATAACTTGTATGTTCAGGATATATCGAAATACCTAGTTGTTTCACACACTTCACTCCTCATTTTTTAGTTTGGCCACGTAATTGAACCACAAATCACTTCGCGATCTGCTCCTGTGACGCTTGGAACATTCCCAGGTTGCTTATGCAAGGTTTGATTACCTAAAACAACAAACCCGATAGCTTCTTTTGCTGCTGAAGAAAAACCGAGATCTTCTTGTCTGATTACTTTAATATTAGCATCCATTAACTCATCCTCTAATAAACTTACTAAAGCTTGATTGTAAGCTCCTCCGCCTCCAATAATAAGTTGTTTTACTGGCGCAGTAGATTCATGAATATCTAATACATGCCTAGCGACTGCTTTAGCTGTGAATAAAGTCAACGTGTAAACCACATCATTAGGCCGCTCATTTTTGTAGCGTTCTATTATGTCTAACGTGAACGGTTGACCAAATTCATCCCTTCCTGTAGATTTCGGGGGTAATTGATGGATAAACCAATGATTCAATAATTCATCTATCAGTTTAGGTATGACTTTCCCACTTTGGGCCGTCTCGCCGTCTTTATCATAACTTTTGCCAAAGAAATACGTCATCGCTTCATCAATCATCATATTACCGGGCCCTGTATCATAGCCTTTAACAGGTAATGATGGATCACTTGGTAAATAAGTGATATTACTTATTCCACCAACATTGAGTAAAATACTATCTTTATAGTCTCGGTATAATATCAACTCCGTTTTAGGAATAAGCGGCGCGCCTTCTCCACCTGCTGCAATATCTTTTGCCCTGAAGTTACTAATTACTTTAGCATTAGTCATATAAGCGATCACACTAGGTTCACCAAGTTGCAAAGTTGAGCGTACTTTTTTATCTTGATTTGCTTCATGGAATACTGTTTGTCCATGAGAAGCAATAAAACTCAGACGTTCTGTATCGATATTATTGTCACGACAAATATTAATAACCGCTTCTCCGAATAATTCTCCTAGTTCGACATTCAAAGAAGATACGGTAGAGACATATACTTTTTCTCCTCGGATCAGCTGTTTCATATCGTTTATGATTTTTTTGGGTAGGGGGTAACTCTTAAAATCTACAAGTTTTATTTGTGTTTCATTGTTTACACCATCAATTTCACAAAGCGCTGCATCAACCCCATCTAGAGAGGTGCCTGACATTAAACCTACCGCATAACGCTTACTATTTATAATATCGTCAATAAATAAACGCATGACGCCCCTGTTAGGTTCTGATAATGAATATAGCTGCACTGGAAGATTTTCGCTTGAAATTCTTTCGACAAACTTTATTCTAACGAAAGATTCTTCACTTAAAATCCCTCCCATTGTTGCTACAGGTATTTCTTTTGTCACACCTAAATTACTAATAAGAAGCTTGAGCTTTTCAATCAAAATTTCAACAATTTCATCAACGATTTTTAAGGCAAACTCATCACCTTTTTGGCCTTCCGTTATAATAATAGGAGCAAACTTAGCAACGTCACTTTTTTCATGTGAGTAAATATAACTTTTAACTTCATTAATATTCTTGCAGTTCATTTCTTTCATTAATAAGTTAATGGCATGAGGGACCGTTTCAAACGCTTCATACTGTGGAATTGATTTTTTGATTGATCTAATGACTAATTCATAGCCACTTCCTTCATCACCGAGTAAATGTCCCCATCCACCTAGTTTTTTTGTTTTACCGTTATGTTTTCCTAACAAGACAACACCAGTACCAGCGACAACTAATATCCCTTCATTTTCAAAAACACTATGATAGGCAAGAACGTAATCAGATTCAATCATGATGTTTACTTCATATTTATCATTTAAAATCTGTTGTACTTTTTCTTTTAAATTATCAGTAATACCGGCAATTCCTACCGCTATACCTAGAGGCTGTTCAACTTCAACGTCAATAATATTATCAATTGCTTTCGTAATCTGATTCAAAGCCCCGTTAAAATTCACCGTAACATTACCTGGACCCGTCACTATCGCGTGCTGTTTAACCCCATTTTCGTTGTATGAAATGGCAGAAGTTTTTGTTCCACCTGCATCAACACCTATTACATATTTCATCACTGTCACCCTTATTCATTGGTTTGCTTTCTGAATCCAGTTTTAATCTTTCCACTTTCGAGTAAATATCTTGTTGTCTCAAAGAAATAGATATTTGTCCAAATAAAGAAGGCAGCTAAAATCAACCACATAAACCCTGGTAATTGCGGAGTAAAGATGAGTGGCAATATCAACACAAATGGTCCAAGCAAAGCAACAAGCCATCTATTAGGTTGATAGTGCTGTCTAAATAAATTGACAGCCTTAATTCCGGTTAGAAAAACAGCGAGTGTTCCAACTGCAAAAATTAAATACTCCATTTTTTACATCCTCTTATTTTGACATTTTTTCAAAGATTGGTAACATGCGTTTAACCATTTGATGCTCAGCAATTGCTGTCATTAAATGATCTTGTGCATGAATCATTAATAGACCACCATCTATTTTGTTACCTTGAATTTCTTCCTGAATAAGTTTTGTTTGAGCATTGTGAGCTTGATTCATAGTTGCCTCAGCTTGTTCAATTAATTCCTTAGCTTCTTCAAAAGCATAGTCACTAATCTTATCTAATGCTTGATATGTTAAATCTCTTGCATCACCTGCACTTGAAATTATTTCAAAAATCATTTGTTCTGTTTCCATAACCTGTTCACTTCCTCTTTAAATTTATCTTACCTAGATTTTTTAGACAATTAAGAGGTTTACTGAACGTAACCTCTTAATTGTCATTTCATTTCTTAACTTTCAGCGGTTTCTTCAGCAATCATTTTCTTTTCATAGACTTTAAAGAACGGATAGTAAATAACAAGCGCAATAGCAATATTAATGAACACCAAGAATATGGCTGCAATACTACCGCCCGTCGCCATCCAAGCCCCAATTGGTGCAGGTAAAGTCCATGGTGCCATGACAGTGAACCCATTAACAATACCTAAACTAACAGCAAAATAAGAGACTGTTGTCGTCACTAGTGGTGCGAGTATAAATGGAATCGCTAAAATTGGGTTCATCACAATCGGTGCACCAAAAATCATTGGCTCATTAATATTAAATACACTAGGAATAATACTAAATTTACCTACTTGTTTTAAATAAGCCGATTTTGAGAACACGAATAGAATGGCAAGAGCGAGTGTCGCTCCAGCTCCACCAACCCAGACAAACCACTGATAGAATGGCTCTGGTGCGATAAATGGTAAGCCACCTTCTCCAACAATATAATTACTTGTTTCTGATGCTGCTTCGATGTTTCCATCGAGCATAATGAGCCACGCTGGACGCATGACTGATCCGATAACAGATACACCGTGAATACCAGCTGCCCATAGTAATGTGATAAGTAAAACAGGCAGGATAACACCAAAGTAATTGTTACCTGAAAGTTCAACAAGTGGTGAAAAAATACTTAATAAAATGGCATTAATATCAAAACCGAGCATAACCCGTACAACCCACGCAAGAATGATAACAACTGCTGCAGGGAATAAAGCTTCAAAAGAACGTGCAACAGATTCAGGTACTTGTTCTGGCATTGTTAACGTGAAGTTTTTTTCTTTCATAAAACGTAAGATTTCAACAGCAACAATCATCGAAAGAATAGCCGTGAACATACCCGAGCCACCTAAGCCACCCATAGGAAGCACCCATCCTAGAGCTGACGCTCCTTCAATTCCGGCTTCAGTTGCCTCAGCAATAAAGCCATCGATGTTTTGTGGAACGTTCATCATTAAGAAGGTCGTTAAAGAAAGAACCCCTCCTGATACACCGTCTAATTTATAGGACCTGGCTAAACTAAAGCCCATGCCATAAGCAGCATACACACTCATTAGACCGACAGTTATCCTAAACGGTATTAGAATGTCCCCAACATAAGGAGCAACGAGTTCTTTTAAAAACTCTACCGGTGGCATAGCGATAAGAATAAAGAAAGAACCAACAATAATGAGTGGTAACGTCGAAATTACACCATCTCTAACAGCTTTTAAGTGTCTTTGTTCAGCTAATCTTGCCATTGGTGGCATGAATTTTTCTTCCAGCCACTTTAAAAATTTTTCCATCATGATCTATTCAACCCCTTTTTTATTTTGCGCCTTCTTTAATTTGCTTCATTAAACTTGGTGCACCAATAGGTGTATAGCCTCTTGGTGGAATAAGCTCACACGGAACCCCCGCTTCATCAGCGGCTGCTTTATACTCATTAAATCTGTGTTTAACTTGCGGTGCAACTAATGCATAGTTATAGCCGTCTTTTACTTCTTCTGCGAATTCTCCTGTACCTACTGCTTTAATGTCCATGTCCATCCCTTGTTTTTCAGCCTCTTTTTTTAAAGCTTTTACTACTATGGCACTAGACATGCCTCCTGAACAAACCATTAATACTCTCATGACTCATCCTCCTATTCGTTCTTTTAATAGATTTATAGTATCTCTCACGTGACCTTCTGCATTGTTTAAAGCTTCTAAAGCAATGTCTTTCTCTACATTAAGTAGAATAATAATGATGGCTAATTTAACATTAAAGTCATTGTCTCTTAGAACCCTTTCCGCAATGTCACGTGTTGTACCTGTGCTCATAATAACAATTTGAATCGCACGTTCTTCTAATTTTCTATTAGTTGTTTGAACGTCTACCATGAGATTTTGATAGACTTTTCCAATGCCAATCATTGATACAGTTGATATCATATTTAAAATTAATTTCTGCGCTGTACCTGCCTTTAACCTCGTTGAACCCGTTAATACTTCTGGCCCTACTGAAACATCTATTCTGACATCGCTCAGTTCACCAATCTCACTCTTAGAATTACAACTAATTGATACTGTCTTTGCACCAATACTTCTGGCGTACTTTAAAGCACCTTTAACGTAAGGCGTGCGTCCACTCGCTGCCATACCTATAACAACATCGTTGTCTGTAAGGTCAATGTTGCTTAAATCAGATGCCCCTAATTCAACATTATCTTCTGCGCCTTCAATGGCTTCAATAAAGGCTTTTTCTCCTCCAGCGATGAGACCAATGACTTTATTTTTATCTGTTCCAAAGGTTGGTGGACATTCCGCGGCATCTAAAACACCTAACCTTCCAGATGTCCCAGCGCCGGTATAAATTAAGCGGCCATTTTTCTTAAATTTGTCAACAATCATTTCTACAGCTTGTTCAATTTCCGGTAATACTTTTTTTATTGCCAGTGGTACTTGTTGATCTTCTTCATTCATTAAAGTGAGAATATCCAAGTAAGACATTTGATCAAGGTTCATCGTCTTTTCGTTGCGTTTTTCTGTCTCCATCTTGGTCAAATCTATCAACACTATCAACCTCCTTGCTCATTTGAGTTTTTTCTAAAATTGCGACAGCATTCTCATACTGTTTATTCAAAAAACCAGTATAAAGAATGTCAATTAAATTTAGTTGCGCTAATCGAGAAGACATTGCTCCACTTCTGAAAGCGTATTCATAAGAAGCGACAAATAAGTTTTCATCTGCTAGCTTTTGTATTGGGTTTTCTCCGTATTTTGTAATTGAAATAGCTCTTGCACCGTTTTCTTTAAGTGCGTTAAGACAAGTAATCATTTCATTTGTCTTACCAGAATATGAAATAACAATAGCGACATCTTTGGCGGTCATATGCTTGGCCATTAATAATTGGGTATGCCAATCATCATTTACATAAGCTAATTTATTCATGCGAATAAATTTTAATTGAGCATCTTTAGCCACAATAAGTGAAGCACCTATACCAAAGAAAACAAGTTTATCAGCTTGATCAATAAGTTTTAAACACCGTTTAAGAACTGTTTCATCTAATAATTCGGAAGTTTCCTCTAAGGACAAAATGTTTTTTTGTGTTACTTTGTGCGTTATTTGACTAATCGTATCTGTTTTTTTAATTTCTTTAATTTCTTTTTGCTTATAATTTTCACGAGTAGCGACCTCGTACACCAAAGCTTTGGAGAATGATTTATATCCATTAAAACCATTACGTTTACAAAGTCTTACTATAGATGATGTCGATGTGAAAGTTTCTTCTGCCAACTTATATACCGTAAGACGGCTTGCCCTTTTTGGGTCTTTCAATATATATTGGATAATCGCTTTTTCAGTAGTCGTAGCCTCCTCTAAATATGCTTTTAACCTAACAGTTACTACTTCCATAAGGCGTGCACTCCTTTTATAGTTTTATCTTACCATCACGAAACATTAAATCAATAGAATGGAGTCATTATGAAACATTGTACCACATTGTGAGCGTTTTCAAAGTTGATTTTCGAGATTTACGAAACTTTCGATTTATTCTTTCGTTCACTCTTTTTTTAATCCAAATCATATTAGTACTTAGCTTTTCCTCTTACCAACTTACTTAAAGAAGAACTCTGCTCGTACTCAACGATAAAATATAGCGTTTATTTAAATTATTTCGTAAATCGAACCAATGGCGTTAATTTCGGGTTAATATATGTTATAATAGCGCTTGCACAAACTAACTATTTTAGGAGATTATTTATGGATCGATTAACGAATACAGCAACAATTTCACCTAAGAAACAGCTCTTTATGATTACTTGGCCAATTTTTATTGAAAGTTTCCTCCAAGTGATGATGCGCTTTTCTGATACATTTATGTTGAGTTTTATTTCTGATGATGCCGTCGCAAGTATTGGTGTTGTCAATCAAATTATGATGTTTACCTTTGTCTTATTTAATTTTACCGCAATGGG
>JBNJFJ010000088.1:0-8360 GCA_051746745.1 Bacillota bacterium
ATGAAAGAAGAATTTCTTTATGCAGAAACGAGCGGGATGCACCTTTATAAATATCACGTATTAGAGCCATTAAAAAAGGTCTTACCAACATTACGTGGTAAGGATGTATATGTAACTATTGATATTGACGTGCTCGACCCAGCCAGTGCCCCGGGGACAGGAACACAAGAAGTCGGTGGGATTACGTCGAATGAATTACTCGCAGCGATTCATGCGATTGCCGGGAGTGAGGTCAACGTTGTTGGTTGTGACTTAGTTGAAGTCTCACCCCCTTATGACAATAGCGACCAAACCGCGATTGCGGCGAGTAAATTTGTGAGAGAAATGTTACTTGGGTTTACAAAGTGAGTATATTTAAATAAGGGTAAAGCGTGAGAGTTTCTCGCGCTAAAACGTATTACCATAAGTGTCACGGTCATTATTGCAAAAAAATAATGACCGTGACACTTTTTTTGCTTACTTTTAATACAATGAGTGAAATAATGGTAAAGTGCAGTTAAATGTCCGCTTTTAAAAATAAATGCGGATGATTGAGTGCTAGCGCGACATATAAGCGCGACTAAATGGATGGAAAAAGCGTAAAGTTTTAATTTTTACTTGAGTTTATTGCCAACTCTTTTTATACTTAGGGTTATTGATTATTTATGAAGGATGACTTTTATGACTTTGGCAAAACAACAGATTCATGTGACACTTGATACAACGATTACTGAAGACGGCCATACCCAAAAGGAATCGGTACGGGTAATGGGAGAAGTAATGGGTCTTGGGATGAAGCGAATGATTAAGTTCACAGAAATAAACGACCAAAACGAAGCGATTGATACGGTAATGATGCTTGGTGAAGATAAAGTGACATTAAAACGCACGGGTGCGATCAACATGTCGCAACAATTTATTGAAAGCCAAAAAACAGAAAGCCATTATCAACACCCATTGATGCAGTTTCGGATTGAGACGTATACGGATACAATTAACTACCGTTATAAAGAAACTGACGCCGCTCTATCGTTAACGATGCGCTATCGCACTGTCATCAATGGAGAAGGCGAACGAACACATACATTAAACCTACAAATAAAAGGAGAATCAGACGCATGAGTATTAGCCAACAGGTCAAGCAGACGTTAAAAGAAGAGATTAAACAAGCCGTCATTCAATCAGGTCTTGCGACAGAGGATCAGATTCCTGATGTGGTACTAGAAAAGCCAAAAGAAAAAGATCACGGGGATTATGCGACAAACGTCGCAATGCAGTTGGCACGGGTGGCTAAAAAAGCCCCGCGTCAAATCGCAGAAGCGATTGTTGAACATTTAAATAAAGAAAAAGCGTATGTCACAGAGATTGAGATTGCGGGCCCTGGTTTTATTAACTTCTTTATGGATAACCGTTATTTAACACAAGTGATCACAGAAGTGTTAGACCAAAAAGACAGCTACGGTCGTTCCAATAGTGGACAGGGTGAGAAAATTCAAGTCGAGTTTGTCTCAGCCAACCCAACCGGTGACTTACACTTAGGTCACGCCCGCGGGGCAAGTGTGGGTGATTCTCTTTGTCACTTACTTGACTGGGCTGGTTATGATGTTGAACGTGAATATTACATTAACGATGCCGGTAACCAAATCAATAACTTAGCGCTGTCAGTTGAAGCGCGTTACATGCAGGCGCTAGGTGAAGATTTCCCAATGCCAGAAGACGGTTATCACGGTAAAGATATTTTAACGATTGGGGATGAGCTGAAAGACGCTTATAGTGATAAGTTTGTAAATATGGACCGCGAGGAACGTCTCGCTTTCTTTAGAGACTATGGCCTTAAGTTTGAACTAAAAAAGCTAGAACAAGACTTAGCGGACTTTAGAGTGCACTTTGATCACTGGTTTAGTGAAACATCGCTTTATACCGATGAGAAAATCAAACCAACACTTGAGCTGTTAAAAGAAAAAGGTCATACGTACGAAGAAGATGGGGCGACGTGGTTTAGAACAACCGACTTTGGTGATGATAAAGACCGGGTCTTAATTAAAAACGATGGCAGCTATACGTATTTAACCCCAGACATTAGTTACCATAAAAATAAACTCGATCGTGGTTTCAATAAACTTATTAATATTTGGGGAGCTGACCACCATGGTTATATCCCGAGAATGAAAGCGGCCATTGAAGCACTCGGTTATACACCGGATACACTTGAAGTCGAAATCATTCAAATGGTTAACCTATTTGAAAATGGTGAAAAAGTGAAGATGAGTAAGCGGACCGGGAAAGCTGTCACGTTACGTGAATTAATGGAAGAAGTCGGTATTGATGCGGTACGCTATTTCTTCGTTATGCGTTCAAGTGATGCCCACTTAGACTTTGATATGGACCTTGCGAAATCGGAATCAAATGAAAATCCCGTCTATTATGTCCAGTATGCCCATGCGCGTATTTGCACGTTACTTAAGCAAGCGACAGAAAAAGGCTTCAGTATTGACGCCTCAAACGTTGAAGCAGAAATTCAATCTGAAAAAGGTATTGACTTGCTGAAACATTTAGGTGACTTCGAAGAAGTCATCGCTGAAGCAGCGGCTAACCGAACGCCACACCGCATGACAAGTTATGTGTTTGATTTAGCTCAATTACTGCACAGCTACTACAATCAAGAGAAAGTATTGGATGATTCAAATAAACAAAAAACTGAGGCGCGTCTTGCTTTAATGGATGCGGTACGCATCACAATTAAGAACGCCTTAGCGATTATTGGCGTCAATGCCCCTGAACAAATGTAAACCTGTCGTGTCTAGATAAACAAAAAAGCATGTGTGGTATGAACGTCTTCATACGAAACACATGCTTTTTCTATCGGCTTATTGTTTACGGTGCCAGGGCAAAAATCTTTAGGGAAAAGGGCAATAACTGTTATTTTTCCGGTTTTCTGAAAGAAAAATGATGCATTTTCATACTGTATGCGTTAACATAGAAGACAATAAATGAAGAAGTGAGGTAAGAAGGATGCAGAAAGTAGTGTTTTTTGTTGGAGTGGCAGGAACAGGTAAAACAACGGTCGCGGAAAAAGCGGTCAAGCATATTCCTGCGGCCTTCCTCGATCGTGATACGGTAGGCGGACGCTTCGTTGAAGCGTTTTTAAAAAAGGAAGGATTAGACCCAGATGACAGAGATTCAGGGTTCTATAAAGAAAATTTACGCGATTTAGAATATGACGCGACCAAAGATATTTGTATAGAAAATATCCGTGTCGGTCAAAACGTCTTTATGATTTCACCATTCACTTCAGAACTAAAAAGTAATCAGTGGATGGAAGACTTATTAAGCGAGGCAGGTAAGAGAAAAGCGGACGTCGATGTGAAAGTTGTTGTTGTGACGCTTGACGATATCGACCAACAAAAGTCTCGTATCCAAGGACGCGGAACAGAAAGAGACTCGTGGAAATTAGAAAACTGGACGAGTTATGAAAATCGTGTCAATTTCGTGCCAGAAATCAACTGGGATATTAGTGATGAGAACATCTTAATCTTCGACAATTCTGGTGATTTAACGGATAAAAAGGTGAAATCTGTCGTTGATTTTATCCAGCATTAAAAAAACTCCCTTTTTTCATCAATCAATTAGGTAGAACGGTTGCTTTTTACTAATACTACCCCTATAATGTACTGGTGGTAAAACAAAACACAAATTTTAGGGCATTTTAAAGTGTAATGACTATTTGAAATAAAGGGAGTGTACGACGGTGAGTGAACTAAATATCAACCGTGAACAACTAGAGAAATATTCAATGATCGAAATGGCGGTCGCTTTATTAAAACAAGAGAAAAAAGCGATGAACTATCGTGATATTTTTGAAGAGATTACTGAACTTAAACAATTAGATGGTGCAGAGCGAGATGAAGCTTTTGCCCAGTTCTACACAGACTTAAACTTAGACGGTCGCTTTCTTTATCTAGGTCAAGGTATCTGGGGATTAAAAGTATGGTACCCAGTTGATCAGATTGATGAAGAGATTACAGAAGAACCGAAAAAGAAAAAGAAGAAAAAGAAAAAAGCGAAGAAAAAAGAAATCGAACCATCGATTGATCATCCAGTAGAAGAAGAGGAAGAAGATCTAACAGAAATCCCAATCGACTTTATCGCGAAGAAAGATGACGAAGATGAGGATGACGATGATGACCTCGAACTCGATGAACTGGACGATGATGATCTCTTTGACGATGACGATGAAGAAGATTATGATGAAGAAGATGACGATGACGATGAAGAGTCAGACGATGACGAAGAGGAAAAAAAATAAGTGTCATGAAACTAAAAAACAACAGATGCAGTGATGACCGCTGTATTTGTTGTTTTTGTTTATTTAAATTTTATGCATGAACCCAAAATAATCAACGAACAAGATGAAGGGTAGACATTCTAGCGCATTTCGCGATTGTTTTAAGCCAAAAAAGGTATAACAGAAACCTTGATTTCATGGGTGTTTCACCGTAGAATTTTACTTGGGCTCAATCAAGATCTATTTTCTCGTCTCCCGCAGTTTGGGAGGCGATTTTTTTGTTTAATTGCCTCTTAAATAGACAGACTAACAACATGGAGGGAAAAACAATGACAAAGTATATTTTTGTGACCGGTGGCGTTGTGTCATCAATTGGGAAAGGAATCGTCGCCGCATCACTCGGCCGCTTACTTAAAAATCGAGGCCTTAGCGTGACGATTCAAAAGTTTGATCCGTATATTAACGTTGACCCAGGTACGATGAGTCCTTATCAACACGGCGAGGTCTTTGTGACCGATGACGGGGCAGAGACCGATTTAGATTTAGGCCATTATGAACGTTTTATTGATATTAATCTATCCAAACTCTCGAATATTACGACCGGACGCGTCTACTCAAGTGTGATTAGAAAAGAACGCCGAGGCGACTATCTTGGTGGGACGGTTCAAGTTATTCCGCACATTACAAATGAAATTAAAGATCAAGTCTTTCGGACAGGTAAACAAACCGGGGCGGATATTGTTATTACAGAAATTGGGGGAACGGTTGGGGATATTGAATCGTTACCGTTTTTAGAAGCGATCCGTCAAATTAAATCAGATGTCGGGAAAGATGATGTGTTATATATTCATACGACGCTTGTCCCTTATATTAAAGCAGCTGGCGAATTAAAAACAAAGCCAACCCAGCACTCTGTTAAAGAACTTCGGTCGCTTGGGATTCAGCCAGATGTGATTGTTTTACGTTCAGAACATGAAGTCACAGCGGATATGAAACAAAAGATTGCCTTGTTTTGTGATATTAACGAGAGAAACGTGATTGAGTCACGGGATGCGAAAACGCTCTACCACATTCCTCTTATGTTAAAAGACCAAGGCTTAGATGATATTACGTGTGAGCACTTTAAGATATCGACAGAAGAACCAGATATGACAGAGTGGATTCAATTGGCTGAGACGGTAGCGAATTTAACGGGAACAGTGCGCATTGCCTTAGTCGGCAAATATGTTGAATTACCAGATGCGTATTTATCCGTTGTTGAAGCATTAAAACATGCGGGGTATCCGAATGATGTTGATATTGATATTGATTGGATTAATGCCGATACCCTCACGAAAGACAATGCCAGTAAGTTACTAGAATCAGCGGACGGGATTCTAGTCCCTGGCGGGTTTGGTGACCGAGGAATTGAAGGGAAAATTGAAGCGATTCGCTACGCCCGTGAACAACAGGTACCGTTTCTCGGGATTTGTCTCGGGATGCAGCTGGCGACCGTTGAATATGCGCGCCACGTGTTAGGTCACGCGGATGCTCACTCAGCCGAAATCAACCCAGCAACAACGCATCCTTTGATTGATTTACTGCCAGAACAAAAAGATGTCGAAGATTTGGGGGGCACGTTACGACTCGGGCTCTACCCATGTCAATTACAGCCAGAGACAAAAGTGAAAGCAGCCTACGGTGAGGATTTAATTTATGAGCGTCACCGTCACCGTTATGAGTTTAATAATACGTATCGGTCTGAGATGGAACAGGCTGGTTTTGTGTTTTCAGGTACTAGTCCTGATGGACGTCTTGTTGAAACGATTGAACTGAAAAATCACCCATGGTTTGTCGCCTCTCAGTTCCACCCTGAATTTAAATCACGACCAACCGATGCGCATCCGTTATTTAAAGGCTTCATTGATCATGCGATGGTGTATCAACAACGAAGCTAAGAAAATGGCATGAACATAAAAAAGATTATCACCATAAAAACGCTGACGACAAGACCAGGTCGTCAGCGTTTTTATATAAATATTGAGAAATTGTGAATAGATTTATGGTTTTATGCAAAAAATGAGAAAATAAGCAGGGAAAATGAAATGGGAAACGAATATTAAACAAAGAGGAGACATACATGTATACAAAAGCATCTGCTTGTTTGAAAAAAATGAAATAGAAAAGGTGAGAAGACCGTATGAAGAGATTGTTAGTTGTGGATGATCAAGCCGGTATTACCGGCTTATTAAAGATGTTGTTTCAACATTTAGGGTATGAGGTTATGGTAAGAGAGACAGGAGAAGAGGCACTTCAAGTTTATAAAGAAGTCGATCTCTTAATTACCGACTATTATCTGTCTGATATCAGTGGTGTGGATGTGGTTAAAGCAATAAGAGAAAAGCGCGCGTTGCCTATCGTTGTGATGAGTGGCTTGATTGATGAAGCAAAAGCTGCACTTACGGATTATCCATCTGTTTATTTCGTTGGCAAGCTGTTCAGTATTAAGGATATGGAAAGAGTTGTAACAGAAGCGCTCCAAACTGAAGTGCCTGTCCGTTGATAACAAGAATGACAGATTTTAAAAATGTTCGGGAATGGTATAAAAATATCGTCTATTTGATGAAAAATTAAAGAGTAAACGCTTACAATGATAAGCTTTGTCTTGCACCTTTGGCCTGAAATTGGTATGCTTAGAGTGTAACCAATCAAACGTTGTAATTGACTGGCTATACAAGCATGTTTAATTTGTCTTAGATATGCTTTATACTAAATTAATTTCTTAACTATTTTAAGGAGGAACAATTCATGCCATTAGTATCAATGACAAAAATGTTGCAAGACGCAAACAGAGACGGGTACGCAGTAGGACAATTCAACATCAACAACCTTGAGTATATCCAAGCGATCCTTCAAGCAGCTGAAGATGAGAAATCACCAGTCATCTTAGGTGTTTCAGAAGGTGCAGGAAAATACATGGGTGGTTACGGTGTCGTAGTCGCTATGGTTAAAGCAGTAATGGAAGCACAAGGTACAACAGTACCCGTTGCGATTCACTTAGACCACGGTTCAAGCTTTGAACAATGTGCGAAAGCCATCCATGCTGGTTTCACATCAGTTATGATCGATGCTTCTCACGATCCATTTGATGAAAACATCGCGACAACTTCAAAAGTTGTTGAATTAGCACACTTACACGGCGTATCAGTTGAAGCTGAGCTTGGAACTGTTGGTGGACAAGAAGATGACGTTGTAGGTGACATCATCTATGCAGATTCTAAAGAGTGTAAAGAAATGGTTGAGCGTACAGGTATCGATACATTAGCCCCAGCGCTTGGTTCAGTACACGGCCCTTACAAAGGTGAGCCAAACTTAGGATTCAAAGAAATGGAAGAAATCAACACACTTGCGGGTGTTCCTTTAGTTCTTCACGGTGGTACTGGTATCCCAACTAAAGATATCCAAAAAGCGATTTCTTACGGAACTTCTAAGATTAACGTAAACACTGAAAACCAAATCCAACAAGCTAAGACGGTACGTGAAGTATTAGCGGCTAACCCTGATATGATCGACCCTCGTAAATACTTAGGACCATCTCGCGATACAATCAAAGAAACTGTTATTGGTAAAATGCGTGAATTCGGTTCTTCAAACAAAGCATAATAGTTTGTATATAAAAAGCACTTATCCTTCTGGGGTAAGTGCTTTTTTCTATTCTAGAGGAGGATAAGGACATAACCAACGTATTAAAGATACGATTACAGGCGCTCACTAGTCAGGAAGGTAATGATATAGTAGACTTAAATTAAATAATGACCTAACTTTTACGACACTAAAAATTTAAAGAGAATGCGAGGGATATAAACATGTTGGATTGTTTTGAGATAGAAATCATTGGTGAGGATCGTCACCAGCCGTTTTTTGAACAAATTAAACGCGACATCCTGGTACGTCTAGATGATGCGGTTGATTCACTGAGGTTAACAGAAGCCGTCATTGAACGGACAAAACAGATGGCAACCTCATTGATTGTATTAAGGTACATTTTTAAAGAAACAATAGAAGAAGACCCAACAGCTGAGATGACAGAATATTATCTCCTTCAATTCAAAGAAGG
>JBNJFJ010000089.1:0-4142 GCA_051746745.1 Bacillota bacterium
TATAAACAAACCTTTTTTCATAAAGGCTTAATTTTTACGTCAAAAAAAGTGTTGAAGTTGGCGATTATATTGATGGGTAGTTCGCTTAGCTTGTCAGTCATTTTAAATGTTGGCAAGCTGTCGCTTAATGTCATGGTTTTTACTTTATTAACGTGTTTCCTAGGTGGTTATTTAATCGGTAAACTATTTGGTATTGACTGGCGGATGAGTTCGTTGATCTCTGCTGGTACTGGTATTTGCGGTGGCTCAGCAATTGCGGCTTTGTCCCCTGTGATTAAAGCGCGTGATGCTGATGTGAGCTATGCGATGTCAACGACTTTTCTGTTTGATATGTTGATGATTCTGTTGTTCCCACTGATGGGAAAGTGGCTCGGACTATCAGACATTGCCTATGGTCTCTGGACAGGGACAGCTGTCAATGATACCTCAAGTGTGGTTGCTGCCGGTTATGCTTTCTCAGAACAAGCCGGGAACTTTGCGACAACCGTTAAATTAACGCGGACGTTGGCAATTATACCGACTATCCTTGTGTTTTCAATGATTCAGCACCGGTTGGAACCAGCTGATGAGCGTCCTGCGTTTAAATTAACGCATATTTTCCCTTGGTTCATATTAGGATTTGTTGCGATGGCACTGTTTAATACCATTGGTCTTATTCCAGCGTCACTTCAAGCATTCTTAACAATGACGAGTAAATTCCTTATGGTCATGGCACTTGGAGCAATTGGTTTAAAAACATCGTTAAAAGATGTCAAACAATCAGGTGTTAAACCCTTTATGCTTGGGTTTATCATTTCTGCTTTAGTGGTGATTGTCGCCTTCATCGTTGAAATAATGATGGGTCTGATTACGTTTTAACGGGCTTATTTTGTGGTAGTAATAAGTAGTAGACAAAATACTGTTGAAGAGGTGATAAATATGGATGTCAAGGGAATCATTGATGACGTAGTAAGTAAGGTGCGTTCGGATGAAAATTTCAAAGAAAAGTTTTTTGACGATCCGACGACAGCTTTAGAAGAAACATTTGATATCAATTTACCGAATGAACACATTGACCCGATTGTTGAAGGGGTAAAAGCGAAGTTAAACTTGGATAAAGCGGATGATATGTTAGGTAACGTGAAGAAGTTTTTTTAATCAAAAAAAACAATAATAGACACCTTTTAATATCACAAGCAAAAAAGCCGTCATCACATAATCATGTGGACGGCTTTTTTTCGCACGTGTAAATATACACGCATGTTACTTATCGTCATTAACCCCGTGACACATCAAGTGCTTGTTGAATGTCTTCAAGTATATCTTCAATATCTTCAAGGCCAACAGATAAGCGAATGAGACCAGGTGTGATGCCCGCTTCTTTTAGTTGTTCATCTGTTAATTGTCGATGCGTTTCAGAAGCTGGATGTAAGACGCAGGTACGAATGTCGGCGACGTGGACGACATTACTCGCGAGCTTGAGCGCATCCATAAACTTGATGGCGCGTTCTTTTCCCCCAGCAATATCAAACGATATGACCCCACTTGCCCCTTTTGGTGTGTACTTTTTCATTCGCTCATGGTATCGATCGGTCGGAAGTCCGGGATAAAAAATGGCTTGAACGTCTGATGTATCATTTAAGAAGGTCGCGACTTCTAAAGCATTCTGACAATGCTTTTCAATTCGAACCGCTAATGTTTCAAGACCTAGATTTAATAAAAAGGCAGTATGTGCTGCCGGATAGGCTCCGATATCGCGCATTAACTGGACCCGGGCTTTTGTTATATAAGCTGCTTCCTTAAAATCTTTCGTGTAGACAACCCCGTGATAAGAGGCATCTGGTTCGGTGAATTCCGGGAATTTGCCATTGGCCCAATCAAACTGACCACTATCGACAATGACCCCACCAACTTGGACCGCATGGCCATCCATATATTTGGTTGTTGAATGAATCACGATATCGGCACCAAATTCAATTGGACGACAAAGAATCGGGGTTGCGAACGTATTATCAATAATCAGTGGTAGCTTGTTATTATGAGCAAGTACCGCAAATTTTTCAATGTCTAATATCGTCATCGCCGGATTAGCAATCGTTTCACCAAAGATAGCTTTGGTGTTGGGTTTCACGTGTTGCTGTAATTCGTCTATTGAGGCTTCAGGGTCGACAAATGTACAATCAATGCCGAAGCGCTTAAATGTGACCGCGAATAAATTAACCGTTCCCCCGTAAATCGTCGAGGCACTAATGAAATGATCACCCGCTTTTAAAATGGTAAGTAAGCTGATCATTGACGCCGCTTGACCAGATGAGGTACAAAGCGCCCCAACACCGCCTTCCATCGAGGCGATTTTTTCTTCAACTGCTTGTACCGTTGGATTAGAAATCCGCGAATACATATGCCCTTCCTTTGTTAAATCAAATAATTGACCGATGTCTTCGGTTGAATCATATGTGTACGTCGTACTTTGATAGATCGGTAAGGCTCTTGGTTCACCGTTTTTCGGATGATAACCTTCGTGTAAAACTTTCGTATTCATTCTCATCATGATTGCCTCCATTATGTGTAGTATTAAATGCTGTCATTATTAACTATATCACAAATATTCTGACAACTGTACGCCATTTTTACCTATAGCCGGTTATAGGCTCAGACTATAAGGAGATATCTTTGTATGATTATTAATTGTATGAAGATCAGCTACATATCGATTCTATCAGTTATAGCTCACATCTGTATTTTCGAATTGATACCAAGTAAATCTGCCTTCTAGTAAGTCCCACGTAATTTTGGCTGTTGTCGGGATAAAATAGGATTCCATCTCTTTATATTCGGCAAATTCACCGATGCAAAGCATCGGATCAGCTTCTGCGTTTGTTTCTTTATATCTCAATGCTTCGACTTTTGTTACGACGTTTTGATCAAAGAAAAACACTGCCGTTACTTGTTCATCATTTACCGTTAATGTTGCCTCTGCCGCGTTTTCATCAATCGCTTGCCACGAGATATAATCATTCACACTCGCACTCGGGTACCACGGTAATTCCATTAAAAACCGGTGCATCGATGATTGGATTAATTTTTTGGAAGTTGTTTCGTTTGCGACTGGAATAAGGGAAGCCACTTTGATCGTCATCGATGCTTCTCTCCCATCAAAAACATCTAATCCACGCGTACCGACGATGGGCGGTGTTTGTATGTCTGCCTCCCACACGTAACCGGGTTGGTCGAGGCGAATGATTTGACTGGCACGGGCATCAATCCATTCATTTTGATCAATCGTTAATTTCATTTTACCGTGTTGTGACAGTGTGACGACGCTCTTGCGTGTGGATCCTACAACCCCAACATGCGTTAACCAGTCGCGAACGGGCTTCGGTAAAGGCTGAATGTCCTCATCTGTCACCACATCTGCAGGTGCTTTAGTTAGAGCCACTTGAAAATCCGTTTTTGTTTCTTCAATGGTGCGACTAAACAACATTTTTGCCAACACAATCGTCACAACAAGAACTGCGATCACAGCTAAACTAATGATACCAGTTATTTGTAATACCTTCATTTTAACCATCCTTTCGTAAAGAACCAAGTAATAAATCGAGTTGATGATTGACCCGGTCCACAATCCAATGTTCATCAAACGGTCCTTCTTTAATGATCTTTATCATTAACCCAAAGATAGACGACCACACGAGTTGAGCGACGACGGTTGTATCGATTGGTTTAAATTCTCCTCGTGTTATGCCGATATTCAACATTTGAATCAAATGTTTTAACCCAATTGAAGGCGTCTCATCAAAAATATTCGTCACTCGGTTAACCTCTGTATCGTCACTTAACATGATCGCTGTGTAGTAAGTTTGGAACTGGTAACTGTTTAGAGCGTAGCGAGCAAACATTTGTCTAAGTTGTGCTTCGATTGGCTCCTCTTCAGAGACAGGTACCATCACCCCTTGCATTAACTGCTTAAATCCACGTGTCATTAATGCCCGAACCAAGGCTTGCTTATTTTCAAAATAATTATAGATACTCCCTTCTGTATAACCGGCTTGTTTGGCTAATTTTCTAATTGAAAGCTTGTTAAAGCCTTCTGTTTCAACAATTTTCTCAGCCTGGGATAATAACATTACTTTTATTTCATCACGTTTGATTTGTTCCATCGG
>JBNJFJ010000089.1:4242-8142 GCA_051746745.1 Bacillota bacterium
AGGAACACTTTAATAATATCGATGAAGCTTAATCCGATTTTTGTCTTGACTAAAATCATGCCCGTTTCAGATAAGAAGACGAGTTGAGTAAAAGCTAAGACGCCGATGAAGAAACGACTCGCTTCAGACGTTGCCCCTGTGATAAACAGAGCCGGTAAATACATATCAGCAAAACCCGCAAGACTAGCAGGTGCCATCATTTCAGCTATTGATGGTGCGTATCCTAACCATTCATAGAGATAAATGAATGGAAAGCTAATCACCGAAAAGAACGGGGTGTACTCCGCAATTACTAACGATAACGTTCCTACGGTCATGATAATAGGTAAAAATCCGACATAGATATTTAAGACGTTTAGTAAGGCTTCTTTTAACACTTCGCGCAATTTCACTTGATCTGCCTGCTTAATTGCTAAGTTATAACTATGCTTAAGTAAAGAAATATCGTTTGGTATCGCCATTGATTTCGGTGTTGTTCCGGGGTAATACGTCTCTTTAAATTTCTTTAACGGCATCCGTGAAGTAATAAATGCTAATAGAAGCGTTATGACTACAATCGATCCGTAGAAGATAGGAAAGATATGCCCAAACCGCAGCTCTTCTGCGACGGCAGCCGCAAAGGCAATCCCAACAATTGAAAAGCTCGTCGCAATAATATAGGCTTCTCTTCGGTTATAGTAACCCCGTTGATATTGTTGATCTGTGACGACAATCCCAATGGTCCCATCACCAACAAATGAGGCAATCGCATCAATCGTTGAATAACCTGGAACTTTAAATAGTTTCACTACCACCGGACCGAGTAACGTCCCAATAAATTCAACAACACCAAAATGTGTCAGTAACGGTAAAGCCAGAATACCAACTAAAAAGGTAATGTATAACGTCGTTAATAATCCCTCGTCTCCAGCCATCACTCCACCTGTATTTGGGTCAATCAAGACATCAGCGATAATGTTACCTTTTAACCACTGATGCACCACCATAAGGTAAAGCAATGACCCCACAACCCTTAAGATGACGTTTAATGGAGAGGCTTTAAATACATCATTTATGATGTTACTTTTAGAGTTATACACCGTAAAAATCAGTGTCATAACGAGTACAACCCACGACATGATAATAGTTAAAGTGATAAAACTGTCCAACATATATGTCGTTACGCCATCAACAATATGTGAAATCATGATTTTACTTTCACCATTCAAGGTGACTGGCATTAAGAAAAATAAAAATCCAATCACAGATAAGCCGATAAATTTTAAATGTTTCATTTGTACGCCTCCAATGTTCTCAAATGAAACATAGAATACCATATGAAACACGCTAAAACAAGGTGTTTTTGAATAAAATCACAGGAATATGTATAAATATGCCCTGAATTTTAAAAGTTTATATTTTCAAAAAAATCAGGCAATATTTGATTCATAACATTTTCTCTAAATTGTTAAAAAATGAAAAAAGCACGCAAGTTTGATTTGCGTGCTTCCAGTTATTATTCTGACGGCAAGATGTGTTTGACACGACCGACAATACCTGATGTAAGTCGGACTTTGATGCCGTGCGGATGATTGTTGCTGTTGGTTAAAATATCTTTTACGACACCTTCTGTTAATTTGTTCGTCCGTTGATCTTGTTTTTGAACGACACTTACTTTAATCCCTGGCTTAATGTTGCTTCGACTATTTCCATTCATGTTTTCACCTACTTCTGGACCCAATAAGATGAGCCTTCTTTTTCTCGGGCCATAAACCCGTATTCAATTAAATATCGTCGTAAGGTCGCAATATCATCATAGATCATGGCCAGTTGATGATTTAACTCGATTTCTGTATAGACCTGACCTTGATTTAAATAATCCGCTATTTTAGCTAATATTACAATCTTTTTCTTTTCCTTCTTTGGAAAATGTTTAAGTTTCAATGGATCGAGTGACAGAAAAGCTGTTTGAAGCGTTTGATCACGTTCTTTTTCTGTGATGTGATAGCGTTCATCAACCATTGTCGCATGTTTATGAATCGGTACCATTGTGTCTGTAGCTGTCGTTTGAGCTGATAAACGAGCTTGTTCATATACCGCTAAAAAATGTTTGGCTTGTTTTGCTTTCTCGCGCAAACTAAAACGTTGATGTCTAACCGTGGATGGTGTAACACTTAAAGCATCAGCCATCGTTTTATCTGACGCTCCTTGATACATATGAGTTAATACTGCTTGTTGTTTTTCTGTTAACTTATTATAATTTGCCTGATCGTTCAGTAACGCACTGAAATAATCTGGATGCATAGTTTCAACATGTTTCTCGACTGCGCGTTCGGCCATAAAAAATTGTTCACCAACTTTGTAAACTTCTTGTTTATCAAAGTTTTGTTCACACGTTAAGCATACATAAGATTGCGAAGCATAGTCTTCTTTGTAACCTTTAACTAATGCATCGACTGAAAGATGTTCAATTTCCAACGTGCCCACTTCCTTTCATGCACTCATTATAACACGAAAAGGAAATAATACAAACAAAAATAAAAAATGTTTGTTTATTATCAAACAAAAAATATAATTGTTTATTTTAACTATCGTCTTTATTTTCTTTCATCATTTCTTCGATTGCTTGTCTTTCCTTTTGATAAGTAGCTTCTACTTCGGTCGTGGCCGGAATGAAGCGCTCTTTGTTTAAATCTGTCCGCTTTCCGTATTTAACCATATCAAAGATGATTCGACCGTTATTTGGCTTCCCATTGATGGTACGCATCGGTAAAGCATCAAATAACACGTAATAGAACGCATAAAACACAAACCTATTCCAGAATGTTTCATACGTATCAATAATCTGATTGGCAATTAATGCATTGATCATTAAGCCAAAGATGACATTAACTAAGATAGGGGCACTATATAAAAACACATACGCCCATCGTTTCTGATTAGCTAATTCATCATAGGAATACCAACTATAAAGCTGATAATGACGTCTGAAATCAAACATTCTCCATTTAAATATACGCTTACCTGAGCCTAAAGTGATTCGGGCATTTTTAGCCCCAACGACTCTTCCAGCGAGGACATACCCTAATTCTCTTAGAATAACAACGGTTGGTAATATGAAAAAAGCTGATAAAACAAGGCCAATGAGTTCCTTTAAGCCAAACATAAAATGACCTCCTTAAAAGGGCAGATCTTTGTGTTTTACTACTTCTTTTATTTCTCCTGTATCAGGATCAATTAAACCATCATCTTCTGCCTCATCCCAGCTAACTCCAAACGGCACACCACCAGGCGTATAACCAGCAATGAAGTAAAAGTCATCATCTTGTTCAATTACCTCATACTCATCATCATTATGTGTATGATTTTTGTCGTAATGTTTTTTTCCGTAACGTTTTTTCTTTTTTGACATGTTCATCCTCCTCATCAATGTTCCGTATAGTGATGGTCATTTATATATTTCGTTAGAAGTTGTTTCGCTTCTTTTACACCAGCCTCAGTCATATAAACCGATTTAGAACGGCGACCTCCTCTAATGAAATCGTTATCTGATAATGCGTTTAACGCCTCAAAAGGATACCCCTTCCAACTTCTTCTAAAGTTTTCTGGTAACTCTTCTTCTTGCCAAGAAGTTAAATATAGCAGCAATAGCGTCAGTTCTTTAATTCTCTCATCCATAATACCCCTCCTAATGAATGGTTTACTTAAACATGATATTTACTCATAAGAAATCACATAAACGATTACAACATCTTTTGATTTGCCACTTTTTTATCACTCCAACCGAGACTTCTTGCCCAAGCTCGCGTCATTTTCACTTCTTCTTTGTTTTCCCCTTCTTGAACTACCCCCACCTAACATTCTCACGAATGTTTGAGGAAGGGGATTCCGTAAGGACACCCTAAAGGCGACCCATGCTCG
>JBNJFJ010000090.1:0-8136 GCA_051746745.1 Bacillota bacterium
CCTCGGGTGAGTCTTTTTGTCTGTCACGCTTGGCTTAATAGAAAGATGCGCCAACGATGACAAGTAAAATAAACAGAACAACAATTAATGCAAACGTATTATAGTTGTTTTGTTGGCAAGGATACATAAACGTCACCACCTTTTATCGAGATATTATAGTATATCCAATTCGTGATAAAAAGGTAGGGCGATTATCTTTGACGCAATCATTTCTATTTTTAAGCAAAGTCTGAAAAAAGACGTAAGTATTAAGGCGTTACGGTCGCGTTAATCGTTAAAGCTTGTTCAATGGCTTCTTTTACACCATGATTATTGTTAGACGCAGTTGTGTGATTAACGTGTGCTTTAATAAGGTCTGAGGCATTATCCATAGCTACACCGTATTTGACGTTTGTTAACATCGGGAGATCGTTTTCGTTATCGCCAATAGCCATGATTTCATCTGGTGTAATCCCAAGAGTTTTGGCATAGGCTAACAAGGCATGGCCTTTTGTTGCTTCTTTATGATTGAATTCAACATTATCAAATCCAGAACTTGTCACATAGAGATCGTCCCTGTTTGCGAATGTTTGGCGTAATGTATCTAAATCCGCTTTATCAAAGGAGAAGGCAAGTAACTTATAAGGAATAATCGTTGGATCATCTAAGACCGATAAAAAATCATCGGTAAAGGTAAACGTTTCTTCCTGGAAGCGCTGGTCGATGTGAGCCTTGATTTGTTCATCGGTATAACCAACGAACTTTTCACGCAAAATTGTCAACAACATCTCAACGAACTGATCTTTCTCTGGTGCATAGACACCATTACTTGTGTACATTTCTAAATAAATTTTATTCGTATCAACAGACTCAACAATTTCTTTAGCTATGGGTACATCAAAAGGTGTGTCAATCAATAGTTTGTTCTCATGGTCATAAAGATTGGCGCCATTCATACAAAGAATAGGGACGTGAAGTCCCGCTCGTGTGACCGCTTGTTTGGCGGAGTTGTAGGAGCGGCCGGTGGCCACCATAAAACGGATTCCTTGTTGTTCAGCTGCTTTAATCATTTGGACGGTCTCTTCTGAAATACTCCCGTCATCTTGTAGTAATGTACCATCTAAATCTGATGCGATTAGTTTAATCATCTGCTTACTCCTTGTCATATTGATGTAGTGAAAGAATGGTGAGTCATTCTTATTGGTCAAAGTCTCTTTATCGTTTTAGAGCGAGAAGACACCTTCTTCAAACATTCGTGAGAATGTCAGGTGGGGGTAGTTCAAGATGCGATGATACCGAGATAGATAAGGGCATCATATAATCCACCCTCGTCAACAGAGGTTGTTTGATAATCGCTATAGGCGATTAAATCGGGGTGAGCATTGCCCATCGCAATTCCGACACCCGCAAGCTTTAACATTTCTTTATCATTCATCCCGTCACCAATGGCCGCAACGTGTCCCGTTGTCAGACCTTCGTGTTTAATAACGGCCTCAATAGCTTTTCCTTTATTTACCTGTTGTTGAATAATGTCGTAGTGATTGGTCATCCCTTCAACGTGCACTTCAGAGAAAAACAGGGTGTCGTCTGTTTGATACAAGGGAATGTTTTCTTTCGGACAGTTCATTAATGTCATGCCATAAATGTGCCCTTTTTGATCAGCTGTGTACAAGGCGTTATACTGAATTCCAAAGTGTTGGATAAAGCCTTGGACATAGTCAGGTTCAAGTGATGTAAATAGATTGTGTGTATCAGAATACAACACGATTTCTTGATTGTGTGCGTTGGCTGTTTGAATGAAAGTATCAACCACATCTTCATCCATATGTTGTTCATATAAAACGGTGTCACCTTTTCTCGCATAAGCACCGTTGTAGCCGATAACATTGGTGATCCCGAGCTTATCCATTAACGGTTTCAGTTCATGTACCGGCCGTCCTGTTGCGAGCCATAATTCTATCCCCTTTGCTTTGGCAGCTTCAATGGCTGCGGTCGTTTGTTGGTGAATGGATTGATCGTGTCTCACGATTGTGCCATCGACATCGATAAACATGTGTGTGATTTGTGTCATTGTTGTTCCTCCAGTTAAATATTGAATGATTAAAAAGGTGTTAAAAAGCGTCTAAAGCTTCGCTTGTTCTTCCTCATATTCTAGTGTACCATGAAAAGGAAGTGCGTGTGTATTGTAGAACATCATGTAAGGGGATACATATAAAGGAGAGATTTTTTTGGCGAGTTTTAATCAACAATTCATCTTATCGATTATCATTATTGTGTTAGGGTTTTTAATTAAACGCTTCGGTTGGCTAGGCGAAAGTGAGGGGGATGGTCTCTCGCGATTAATTATTAATGTGACATTACCGAGCTTAATTATTTACTCTTTTCATGATTTGATAATTGAACCATCGTTGTTGCTTTTAGTGTTTAGTGGAGTCTTATATGGCTTTATTCTCATGGGGGCAGGCTTTTTCTTCTTTCGTAAGAAAGTAGGTAAAACAAAAGGCATGTTGCTGATGATGATGCCGGGTTTAAATATTGGGTTGTTCGCTTATCCTTTAGTTGAAGGGTTATTTGGTCAGAAAGGGATTCAGTTTTTCGGTATGCTTGATGTCGGTAATGCACTGATTACGTTTGGGATGTGTTATTTACTTGGCAGTTATTATTCTGGTCAAAATCAGACCTTTGACTTTTTATCGATCGCCAAGAAGTTGATGCGGTCCGTGCCACTGATGACTTATCTGATTGTGTTTTTCTTATCTGTTTTAAACGTGCAGCTACCAATGATCATCATTGATACGGCTGAAGTGGTTTCACGTGCAAATATGCCGTTATCGTTAATTGTGCTCGGTATGTTTATCCATATTCACATGGATAAATCAAAACGCCTGGATTTACTGCAATTTTTATCCGTGCGATTTGGCATAGGGATCCTTATTGGTTTCGCTTGTTATTACTTACTGCCACTTAGTGAGATGGTGAGATTGACTTTACTTATTGGGGCGATTCTTCCTTTACCACTGGCGCATTTACCTTATGCCGTTACTTTTGACTATGATCGTCGCTTTGTCGGGACGGCCTCTAGTTTTTCGCTGGTCATTAGTTTCTTGTTGATTTGGCTAGTGGCAACGTTCATCGCCTAAAGTTTAAACGAGTGAGATTTAATTTGGTTTAACCGTTTTTAACCAGGGCATTTTAGGGTATAGTCTATCATAATCGTTATAAAGTGAGGGGTTTATTATGGATGATTACTTAGAAATTTTACGCGTATTTGAAGATAATGTCTCAAAATTAAAGAAACGCTATCGCTGGCGGTTTGATTCAAAAAGTATTGCCCTCGTATCATTAGAGTTTGCTTTAAGCCATCAACCGTTAGATTTAAATTTATTTGAACGTGTCAGTCAGACACTCAGTAAGAAATTATCACCCTTTTCCACATTAAAGCAGTCAGAACAGTATTTTATTGCCGCATCGCTAATCATTAAAACAGATGATCCGATTGCGGCGATTGATGAGTTCTTGACTCAACAAAAAGCGCTTATGAAAGAAGGCATGATTAAAGAAACGGTGAGTTATTACCTTGCCTTAATGTTAGTAGAAAAACAAGCTCCGCTATCATGCGTTGGCTCAGCAAATCAATTGTATCGACGATTAAAACACCGTCATAGTTTTATGCTTAACCGGACCATCTTTCCGTTTGTGTTTAAAATTAGCGTTGAACAACAAAAAAACAAACGGCTACAGGATGAACAAGCGATCGTTGAGGTCGTTGAATCAAATTACGATGAATTAGTGAAGCATGGTTTTAAAGCGGGGACTCATCTGTATGTGATGAGTATGGTCTTTTCATTACCTGCTTTTCAAAGTCATTTAAGTCATGCGATTCAATTATATAAACAATTAGCTGAAGTAAACTTCACCATTGAACCAGAACAATACTTGTCATTTGCAATTTTATCGCACTCATCTTTTGAGAAGAAACATGTGATTGAACTGGAGATGTTAGTGGATGATTTACTAAAACGCACGAAAATCAAACAAGATAAAAAACTACAAAAACAGTTGGCAATGCATATGTTGCTGATTGATTATTTACCACATCAAACCGGTGTTAATCAAGAAGTACTTACATTAGCCTATGAATTAATCGAAGTTGAACATATGGCTATTATGTCAGCTGTTTCATCTAGTTCGATTGGGCTCTATTAAGTAGAATGAAAAGAAAGTAGGGAAAGCACATATGGCGCAAATGACGTGTCACTTTTTTTCAGACGTTTTACAAAAACATACCGGTATGACGATAATTATTCCAGAACAGACAACGAATCAATACGGCGGGGTTAATAAAGACCAGCACCAGGCGTTGCCTGTGCTCTATTTACTGCATGGTTTTTCTGATGACCATACGATTTGGAGTCGCCGCACATCAATTGAGCGCTACGCAGACGCACACGGTATCGCGGTAGTGATGCCAGATGGTGATCATAGTTTTTATACAGATATGTATCAAGGGAAAAACTATTTCACCTTCTTAACAGAAGAGCTACCGAAGAAAGTAGCGTATTTCTTCCCGATATCAACAGCGCCTAAGGATACGTATGTCGCTGGCTTATCGATGGGTGGCTACGGGGCGCTCAAGTGGGCTCTCAGTAAGCCGGAAGCGATTCATAAGGTAGCGTCACTGTCGGGCGCAGTCGATATGGCGAAGCTACGGATGGAGCGTGAAAGAGCAGACATGGCGCCGTTAATGGATCAAATCTTTGCGGATAAAGATATTACCGGTACTTCACATGATCTGTTTTATTTGTTGAAACAAGGAGCTGAAAATAAAGCGGATATGCCGGCTATTTATCTCGCGTGTGGGACAGAGGATTTCCTTTATGACGATAATATCCGCTTCGGTGACATGCTTGAAACTTATCAGCTATCGTCAAACATAACATTTGATTCAGGGACCCATGAATGGGGTTACTGGGACCGACATATCAAAGCGGTACTAGACTGGATGTTAAATGAAGAAAGCTAGCTTAAAAGCTAACTTTTTGCTGTTGTAACCTCTTGATAAGCATCGGGGGTTAAACCTAGAGGTCTAAGCGATCTCTAGGTTTTTTATACAGTAAGCCATCAATCGATACACGTCGAGTGACATCGGCTGTGGTACACTAGAGTAAAGAGGGTGAAAAAAATGACAATATTGGTCGTAGAAGATGAAGTGAAATTAGCGCGAGCTTTAGAGCTTGAATTACAGTTTGAAGGTTATGATGTTAAGTTAAGTCATGACGGTAAAGAAGCGCTTCAATTGATGCTAAAAGAGACATTTGAATTAGTTATTTTAGATGTGATGTTACCGAATTTAAGTGGCATGGATATATTACGTCGTCTAAGAAAAGAAAATGAAACGTTGCCTGTTATTATGTTAACAGCACGAGATCAAATATATGATAAAGTGAGTGGGTTAGACTACGGTGCAAATGACTACATGACCAAGCCGTTTGAAATTGAAGAACTGTTGGCGAGAATCAGAGTGCAACTAAGAAAAAACCCATTAGATGACGATAAAACAAATGCCGATCAACTCGCAGTCAAAGATATCGTGATTTATTTAAGTACGTACGAAGTGAAAAAGGATCAAACACCTGTTGAACTCACGAAACGCGAATTTGAGCTCATCGCCTTTTTAGTCAAGCATAAAGACCAAGTGTTAAGCCGTGATCAACTGTTAGCGGAAGTCTGGGGGTATGACTACATGGGCGAGACGAATGTCGTCGATGTCTATGTCAGATACTTGCGACAGAAATTAGGCTATGAGCTCATTGAAACGGTACGTGGTGTTGGCTATATGGTCCGGAGTGAATAACGATGAAACTAAAGACAAAACTCGTCTTATTCAACACCTTGGGTTTTCTATTGTTTTTATTCGTGATTGAAGCACTGATCTACTTTAGTTTTGTTCAAATTATGACGAGTCAAGAAATTGATCGAATCGAAGCACAAGCGACAACATTACTGGAAGCTTTTGCACAAGATGAAATTAGTAATGTTGACCCAGCGCAACTATTAAAAGCGTATGTTCCAACGGATGGGATGATTCGTCTCATAGATGATGACGGACAGATTATTCAAGTCGTTACCCAAGATGAGAGGTTAACGACTTTAGACGGGCAATTTACGAATCAGACATCGACAGATGAATTTACGATGGGTGATGGTGAACGCTTTGCTAAAGTATCGATGCCGATCATTTATGTTGACCAAGAAGTCAGAGCGCTTGAGGTGGTGCAACCACTTAAATATATTGACGACGCCTTAGATGTGCTTATCCTTGTCCTTATTTTTAGTTTCTTTATGATGATTATTCCAGGGGTATTCATTGGTCAGACGATTGCGAGAATCATTATAAAACCGATCGAACGGTTATCACAAGCGATGCAACATAATCAAACCGACGGAAAGTGGGAGACGGTGGAATTTAGCGATCGTAAAGATGAGCTTGGACATATGGCGTTAAATTTCAATGAGATGAATACGAGACTAAAATCAATGTTTGATACACAAGAACAATTTGTTGCTAATGCTTCGCATGAGTTAAAGACACCACTCGCCGTCATTAAGAGTTATGTACGACTGATGGAACGTCAAGGGAAAACTAATCCTGACGTCATGGAAGAATCGCTTGAGACGATTAATTACGAAACAGACCGAATGCATCACTTAATTCAGCAGATGTTAACACTTGTATCGATTGAAAAAGGGGAATTGTTTAACTTTGGTCAAGTGGCCTTACGTCCGCTGTTAAAACAAGCGAGTAAATCAATAGCGTTAGCATTTGACCGGACAATCACACTCGACATGGTTGACCAAGAAGTCACGATTGTTGGGGATGAAGAAAAGCTCAAACAATTGGTCTATATTTTATTAGACAATGCTCAAAAATATTCAGAAGAAGCGATACGGTTGAGCTTAAGAAAAACAGAGACAGGCGCGATCATTGAAGTAGAAGACTACGGTGAAGGGTTAAGTAAACAAGACCAAGAGGCTATATTCAATCGGTTTTACCGGGTGGATAAAGCGCGAGCGAGAGAAACAGGGGGAACTGGCCTTGGGCTAACCATTGCTAAAGCGATTGTTGACCAACACGAGGGGAGAATTGAAGTAGACTCCACATTAGGAAAGGGTACTACATTCCGAATTTATCTACCTCTTTAACCAGATTCTCATCAACTTCTCATGAAGCCTTTAAACGGCTTTCATCTTCTGTTGCTATACTAAAAGTATCAAAGGGAGGATGATAGAAATGAAATCAACAATGATAAAAGTAATCGGAAGTCTCGTTGGTGGCTTGACGGTATTTTTCCTTAGTGCTTACGTGTTCCAATTCGCTATGGGCACGGCAGAAGCTAAAATGTCGATAGAAGAAATTGAAGCACTTGCTAGCGACCGTTTTCCTGGGGAAGTCGTCGAAGTGGAATATGACGACAATACGTATGAGATTGAAATTAAAACAGAGACACAATCATTTGAATTAGTGCTAGATGCAACAAGTGGAGAAATTCTTTACTTAGAAGAAAAAAATCAAGTCGTTGCTACATCAGATGATGTGAAAGTAAATGATGATGGAACGTCTGAAGAAACAACCACAGACGATACTAATGAAGCATCTACTAATAATAAAAATCAAACAGATGAAGCAACTGATACGACTGAGGCTGATACAACAAATGATGATACAAATGAAGCAGCATCAGACGCTGAAGAAAAATCTACAACACCATCAACAACCGATGATGAAGGTTCTAAATCTATCCCTAATGACAAAGCATCGGATGTCGCTAAAGATACAGTAGCAAATACGCCCGCTGTCATGATTAATCAGGGACAAGCTCAAAAAATCGCCAGAGAAAAGGCAGATAATGCTAAAGTGACAGAAATAGAATTAGAAGAAGATGATGGGGCGACTTACTATCAAGTTGAACTCGAGAATGATACCCATGAATTTGAAGTCGAGATTGATGCCTTTACCGGTAAAGTGCTCATTATTGAGATGGAACAACGAGACGATCAAGCATCAACGGAGAGTAAAGTAATGTCACGTGAAGCTATTTTGCAGCTTATTAATAAAAGTTATGCTAATTATCGTATTGAAAAAATAGAATTAGATGA